>NZ_JBIFFQ010000014.1:0-52014 GCF_043557285.1 Sulfitobacter sp. 1A13421 | reverse complement strand
TGAGCTCATTCTGAGCACTCACGAAAGCGAAAACCCGACCGCAAGTAGATTCACAATGGGCCGCGGACGGCGCATACTGTAAAAATGCATATCTTTGCTCACAACCTTTTAAGACACAGCCTAGCGACGAAGCGGGTTCTGAGGACTTACGCAGAAAGGTATTAAGATATGCTTCCGGTTATAGGGGCGGTGAAGGGATAGGTGGTGGTCGCTCTTGTGCATATGCCTCTGTGCCCTAGCGGGCTGCAAAGCTGCCGCGCCTGTGCCGCCGTGCTACCAAATCAATTTTCCGAAAATGAACACTTGACCCTCCAGCGACTGGAAGCCCCATATTCAGCCCAAGACGAATAGAGGGCGTGAAATGGGCAAAGCGGAAACACTCACTTTTGGCGTGCAGAACATGAGCTGCGCGTCCTGTGTAGGGCGTGTCGAAAAAGCGCTAAACGCGCTGGAGGGGGTCGACGAGGCCCGGGTGAACCTTGCGGCAGAAGCCGTGCGCGTGACGGCACACCCCGCTTTTAACGCAGGCGAACTCGATGCCGCCTTGGCGCAGGCGGGCTACCCGGCACGCAAGACCACCCACCGTTTGCGGCTGTCGAACATGAGCTGCGCCTCCTGCGTGGGCCGTGTGGAGCGCGCGCTGCTTCCGGTGCCGGGGGTGCTCTCGGCCACGGTCAACCTCGCCAGCGAAGAGGCGCGGGTCGAAACCTTGGAAGACGCCGATCTTTTGCCCGCCCTGCGCGATGCGGCGGCAGAGGCGGGCTATCCCGTCAGCGTCGACACGCCCGAGGCGGGCACCCCCGACGCCGCGACGCGCAAGGAAGCGGAGGCCATCCACCTCAAACGGATGACCCTGCTGGCCGCCGCGCTCACCCTGCCCGTCTTTGTGCTTGAGATGGGCGGCCATCTGGTGCCCGCATTCCACCATTGGATCGCGGCGACCATCGGGATCGAGACAAGCTGGCTCATCCAGTTCCTCCTCACCACCCTCGTGCTGACATGGCCGGGCTGGCATTTCTATAGCAATGGCCTGCCTGCGCTGGCGAAGGGCGCGCCGGATATGAACTCTCTCGTGGCACTCGGATCGGGGGCGGCGTGGCTCTACTCGGTCACCGCGCTCTTCGCGCCGGGGATACTGCCCGAAGGCAGCCGCGTGGTCTATTTCGAAGCCGCCGCCGTCATCGTCACGCTGATCCTGCTGGGCCGCTATCTTGAGGCCCGCGCCAAGGGGCGCACCGGGGCCGCGATTGCCAAGCTCATGGGCCTGCGCGCCACCAGCGCACGAGTGGAGCGCGACGGCGCTGTCATCGAACTGCCCTTGGAAAAGATCGAAACCGGCGACATCATCTACCTCCGCCCCGGTGAGAAGATCGCCACCGACGGCATCGTCGTCGAAGGGCAATCCTACGTCGATGAAAGCATGATCACCGGTGAGCCTGTGCCGGTGGAGAAGACCGGCGGCGCGGCTCTTGTCGGCGGCACGCTCAATGGCACCGGCAGCCTGACCTATCGCGCCACCAAGGTGGGCGGCGACACGGTTCTGGCGCAGATCATCCGCATGGTCGAAGAGGCCCAAGGCGCGAAACTGCCCATTCAGGACTTGGTCAACCGCATCACCCTATGGTTCGTCCCCGCAGTGATCGCCGTGGCGTTGGTGACCTTTGGCCTGTGGCTGGCCTTCGGCCCCTCGCTCAGCCACGCATTGGTGGCGGCGGTGGCGGTGCTGATCATCGCCTGCCCCTGTGCCATGGGGCTCGCCACGCCCACGTCGATCATGGTCGGCACTGGGCGGGCGGCGCAACTGGGCGTGCTGTTCCGGCAAGGTGATGCGCTGCAAAGCCTGCAAAGCGTCACCACCGTTGCCCTGGACAAGACCGGCACGCTGACCAAGGGCACCCCCGAACTCACCGACCTCGTGCTGATGAACGACATGACCGAGGAGAGGCTGCTCCCGCTGATCGGCGCGGTCGAGGCGCGCTCGGAACATCCCATCGCCCAAGCCATCCTGCGCCGGGCCGAAGCGGCTGGCCCCGTGCCGCGCGAGGTGAGCGACTTCCAATCCCATACCGGCTACGGCGTCAGCGCATTGGTGGCGGGCCGCCGGATCACGCTGGGCGCGGACCGCCTGATGACCCGCGAGGGGATTGATCTGGGCAACGCTCAGCGGATCAGCGCGGATCTGGCCAAGGCCGGCAAAACCCCGCTTTTCGCGGCGATCGACGGCAAATTAGCGGCGGTCATCGCCGTGGCGGACCCGATCAAACCCGGCACGCCCGAGGCCATCGCGCGGCTGCACGACCTCAACCTCGAAGTGGCGATGATCACCGGCGACAACCGCGGCACGGCAGAGGCCATCGCGGCGCAACTGGGCATCGACCGCGTCGTCGCCGAGGTGCTGCCCGATGGCAAAGTGGCCGCCATCGACGACCTGAGAAAAGGCGACAACCGCATCGCCTACGTGGGCGACGGGATCAACGACGCGCCCGCGCTTGCGCAGGCCGATGTCGGGCTGGCCATCGGCACCGGCACTGATGTGGCGATCGAAGCGGCGGATGTGGTGCTGATGTCGGGCGATCTGCGCGGCGTGGTCAATGCCATCGACGTAAGCCAGCGCAGCATGGCGAATATCCGGCAAAACCTCTTCTGGGCCTTCGGCTATAACGTCCTGCTGATCCCCGTGGCCGCAGGGGCCTTCTACCCGCTGACCGGTTGGCTCTTGTCGCCCGCGCTGGCTGCCGGGGCGATGGCCTTGTCGAGCGTTTTCGTTCTCAGCAATGCCCTGCGCCTGCGCTGGATCGCCGCCCCTTTGAATGAGAGCGCCACCCCGTCCCACGGCCCCCGGGCCGCCGCCCCCGTGGCCGCAGAATAGGATCGTCCCATGAACATCGGAGAAGTCTCACAACGCACCGGGCTGCCGCCCAAAACCATCCGCTATTACGAGGATATCGGGCTGGTCAAACCCCTGCGCGACGCCAATGGCTACCGTGCCTTCCGCGAAAGCGAGATGCACAAGCTCGCCTTTCTGGGCCGCGCCCGCACGCTGGGGTTCAGCATCGAAGATTGCCGCAACCTGCTGGCGCTATGGGAGGACAAGAACCGTGCCAGCGCCGATGTGCGCGCCATCGCCAAGGACCATCTGGCCCAGATCGAGGCCAAGATCAGCGGCCTGCAAGAGATGCGCGACACGCTCAGCACGCTGGTCCGCGATTGTGCGGGCGATGATCGACCCGACTGTCCGATCCTAAAGACCTTGGGCACCGCAGCGGCCATATAACCACCGCTTTCCATAGCAAAGGGCGCCGCCCAGCCAAGCCGGGCGGCGCCTTTTGCGTTCAAGTCAGAGCAAAGCCTAGGCTTTGAGACGGTCCACGATACTATGCGCGGTGACGGTCCCGATCTGAGCGCCGTCTTCCATAACGGCAATCGCGGCATCGGCCCCACGCAGACGGTCCATCAATTCGCGCACCGGGGTCTCGGCTGTGGTCTCGCCTTGGGTGGCAGCACCATCATCCGCGCCCATCACATCGCGGGCGGTCAGCACCTCAAGCGGGTTCATATTGGCCACGAATTCCGCCACATAGTCCGAAGCGGGGTTTGAGAAAATCTCGCGCGGGGTGCCGATCTGCACGATGCGCCCCCCTTCCATGATGGCAATACGCCCGCCCAGTTTGAACGCCTCATCAAGGTCATGGCTGACGAAAATGATCGTGCGGTTAAGATCGCGTTGCAGGTCCAACAACTCATCCTGCAACCGCGTGCGGATCAGCGGATCGAGCGCTGAAAAAGGCTCATCCATCAGCAGGATCGGCGCTTCGGTGGCAAAGGCACGGGCAAGGCCCACACGCTGCTGCATGCCGCCCGAAAGCTCCCCCACCTTGCGGTCAGCCCAGTCGCTGAGCCCCACCAGCTTCAACTGCCGCTCGGCCCGCTCCAACCGCTCGCCCTTGGGCACATTGGACAGTTCCAACCCAAGCGCCACATTGTCGCGCACCGTGCGCCAAGGCAGCAGGCCGAACTGTTGGAACACCATCGACACGCCTTCACGACGCACCCGGCGCAGCTCTGCCGCGTTGCTCTCATGCACATCGCAGGACCAGCCCTCGGCATGGACCCGCACGGTGCCGCGCACCATCGGGTTCAGCCCGTTCACCGCCCGCAACAGCGTTGATTTGCCCGAGCCCGACAGGCCCATCAGCACAAGGATCTCACCATTCTCAACGGTGAGCGAGCAATCATGCACGCCCAGCACCTGCCCAGTCGCCGCTTCGATCTCGGCGCGGCTTTGGCCGTCGTCCATCAGCGGCAGCGCCTTCTCCGGCTTGTCGCCAAAGACGATGGATACGTTATCGAATTCTACTGCTTTCGTCATTTCCGTCCCACCCGCAGGATACGGTCGAGCATGATCGCCACGACAACGATCACCAACCCGGATTCAAATCCCAAGCCAGTGTTGACTTGGTTCAGGGCACGCACCACCGGCACGCCCAAACCGTCTGCGCCCACCAATGCTGCGATCACCACCATCGACAGCGACAGCATGATGGTCTGGTTCAGACCCGTCATGATCTGCGGCAACGCATAGGGCAGCTCAATCTTCCACAGCGTCTGGCGCGGCTTGGCGCCGAACGCCTGCGCGGCCTCAAGAAGCGCCTTGGGGGTCGAGGAGATGCCAAGCTGCGTCAGCCGGATCGGCGCGGGCAAAACGAAGATCACCGTAGCGATCAACCCGGGCACCATGCCGATGCCGAAAAAGACAATCGCGGGGATCAGATAGACGAAGGTCGGCAGCGTCTGCATCAGGTCCAAGACCGGGGCCACCCATGCGTAAAGTCGGGGCCGATGCGCCACGGCGATGCCAATCGGCACGCCCACGCCCATGCAGACCACACAGGCCGAAAGGACGAGCGTCAGGCTCTCCATCGTCTCTTCCCAGTAATCTTGGTTAAGAATGAACAGGAAACCCAACACCACAAAGGCCACGGTCTTCCAATTGCGCTGAATGCCCCAAGTGATCGCGGCGAAGACGGCGATCAGGATCAGCGGATGCGGGGTTTGCAGTACCCAGAGGATCGCCTCGATCAGCCGCTCCATCAGGTCCGACAGCCCGTCAAAGAACCACGCCCCGTTCGTTTGCAACCAATCCAGCGCGTCTTCGGCCACATCGGCCACGGGGATCTTGTTTTCTGTCAGCCAGTCCATGTCAGTCCTTCAGGATTGGAGAATTGCGCATGAGAATGACCCGCCCCATCAATCTGGAGCGGGTCTTGTCCATCATAGCGTGAGGATCACTTCAACGAAGCGACAGCTTCCATCGCATCGCCGCCATCGACGGTGGTCACACCGTCCAGCCATGTGTCGAGCACGTCGGCGTTCGCCTTGATCCAAGCGGCGGCGGCCTCTTCCGGCTTTTCGCCGTCATCGAGGATAGCGCCCATGATCTCATTCTCCATCTCAAGGCTGAATTCGAGGTTCTGGAGGAATTTGCCAAGGTTCGGGCATTCTTCGACGAAACCGGCGCGGGTGTTGGTGTAAACCGTCGCACCGCCCAGATCGGGGCCAAAGTAATCGTCACCACCTTCAAGATAGGTCAGGTCGAAGTTGGCGTTCATCGGATGCGGCTCCCAACCAAGGAAGACAACAGGCTCTTCCTTGCGGCTGGCGCGCTGGACCTGAGCCAACATGCCCTGCTCAGAGGATTCAACGACTTCGAATTCGCCGAGTTCAAAGGCATTCTCGTCGATCATCGACTGGATCAGGCGGTTGCCATCATTGCCCGGCTCGATGCCGTAGATCTTGCCATCAAGCGCGTCTGCATTGGCGGCGATGTCGGCGAAGGTCTTGATGCCCATATCCGCGGCGGCCTTGTTCACGGCCAGCGTGTATTTCGCGCCTTCAAGGTTCGCGCGCACGGTGTCAACGCTGCCCTCTTCGCGGTATTTGGCGATATCGCCTTCCATCGTCGGCATCCAGTTGCCCAAGAACACGTCGATGTCGCCCGATGCCATGGAGGTATAGGTCACCGGCACGGCGAGGATCTTGGTCTCGGTGTCATAGCCAAGCGCGTCGAGCACGACAGAGGCGGCGGCGGTGGTGGCGGTGATGTCGGTCCAGCCGACGTCGGAGAAGGTGACTTCGCTACATTCGGCAGCGGCCAGCGAGGTCGCAGCGACCGTCGCCAAAGCGGATGTCATAAGCAGTTTTTTCATTGGTGTTCTCCCCAGAGAAGTTTTTATTGACTGATGCGCCAATCAAAAGCCATCGGCCGCGATATTGCAACCGGATTAATTTTGCCAACTTACTGGAGGGCAAAATGCAATACTACTTGTTTCAAAACTCACTCCCGCGCGGCCTGTTTGGGGCGTAGAACCGGGGTGACATTTTCACCCGCGCCGGGCTCTGGCTCGGCATCGATTTCGGGGGTGTCTTCGGCTTGGGTTGTCGTCTCTTGGTCAGGCTTCTCCTGCGGCGTCTCGGATGCTATCGGAGACGTTTCCGACGTCTCGGCCTGCGGCGTTTCTTCAGTTATTTCCTCGGCTTCGCCGGGAAGCGCGCCAGCCTCCATCCCAAACGCCGCGCGGATCGCGGCTTGGGTACCGTCGCCATAAAGCCCGTCGATCGCACCGTCATAAAACCCGAAATCCGACAGCTTGCGTTGCAGCGCTTTGCGGGTGTCGCTGTTGAACAAACGCGGCTCCTCCTGCATCAGCCCCAGCAAGGTGCCATCCCCAGCCCGCAGCGCGCGATAGAGGTAGAGCGCGGCATCCGCAGCCCCGCGCCCCGGCACTTTGTCATCGTCGATCATCGCGGCAAAGTTGAACATCGCAGCAGGGTGACGCCTGTCGGCTGCACGGCGGAAGTAATCAAGCGCCAGTTCGGGGTCGGCCTCCTGCCCCAATTCGCCCTGCAAATGGATGAAGCCCAGATCGTTCAACGCCCCGGCATGGCCCCGCTCGGCAGCGTCGCGATAAAGCTGCATCGCGCGGTCCTCGTCTTGCTCTACCCCTCGGCCCTCTTCGTAAAGCTGGGCCAGTTGATACCGCGCCTCGGCTGAGCCGGTCTCAATCGCGCGCATGAGCTGCGCCGCCGCATTCTGCGGATCATAGCGCGGATCGTCGGGATCGCTTTGCAGGGCGGCGAGGCCGAGTTGCGAGCGGGTATCGCCCTGCCCCGCCAATTCGGCCAAACGCTGGCCCTGCGTCTCGTTCAAATCGGCCCAGCCCCCCGGGGCCGCTTCCCCGTCGCCGCTGCCAAGGAAAAACGGCGTGGGGTTCAACCGCCCAAAACGCCGCGCCGAGAGGCTGCCACCGCTGCGGCTGCGCAAAGCCGCGCGGAAATCGTCCAGCATAGCCCCGACCTCGACCTCTGGCTCGGCCACCACCTCGGCCAGCGTTTCGGCGAAAAGGCCCGCGTTTTCACCGCTCTCGTCACAAGCGCCCACCTCGCCAGAAGTCACGACCAAGGTGCCAAGGCGTGGCTCAGGCGGTGGCAGGGGCGCGGTGGCTTGCTGCGGAGCGGCGTGGCAGTTGTCGAGCAGAACAAGCCGTATCTGCCGGGCCTTGCCCGCCGCACGCAGGAGCGCAGGCAAGGCCACCCCCTCGCGCCGCAGCGTAGAGGCCGGGGCCAAGGGCGCGTCGACCGGGATCAGATAGCTCTGCCCGCCGGAGGCGACACGGCGGCCTGCGTAGTAAATCAGGGCGATATCCGCCGTTTCGGCCTGAAAGGCAAAGTCGGAAAGCGCTTGTTTGAACGCCGCGCTCTCAGCGTCGATCAGCGTGGTGACGTCAAAGCCCTGCCCCTCCAGCGCCTCAGTCAGCCGCGCCGCATCCGCGCCCGGGCCGTCAAGCGTGGCGGCGTCCTCATAGGCGGAGTTCCCGATCACCATCGCCACACGGTCTTGCGCCGCCGCGGCGAAGGGCAAGAACAACATCAGCAGAAGCGCGGTCAAACGCATATGGCAGGATCCTTTCGGTCAGCTTCGGTTGGGCAGCGCCGCCCATTAACCTATGCTGGCAGGAAAAGGTTTCCACCATCGTAACAGTTTGAAATGAATCCGACCTTGCCCCCCCTGCCTCAGGCGTGGGGCGATGTCTCCTCGATCTCGCGGTCTTCTTCCGGCACGTTGAGCGTGGCCCAAGTATCGCCATCCGGCAACTCAGGCGGGTTTGGCAGGCAATCGCGACGGTGAATGTTCGCCTTGGCCATGAAGTTGGCCGAGACCGGCGCGGTGACAAAGATGAATGCCATGATCAGCAGCTCATGCAGCGACCCCGTGCCCGAAAGGAAAGAGTTCACCATGGCCGCCAGCAGATAGGCCCCGATCCCCAGCGTCGCGGCCTTGGTCGGCGCGTGCAGACGGGTCATGGGATCATTCAGCTTGAGCAGGCCAATCCCGGCGACAAGCACAAAGAAACTGCCGATCACCAGCAGCGCGATAACGAAATAGGTGGCGATGACGTCGGGGCTCATTCGATGATATCTCCGCGCAGGACGAAACGGGCATAGGCCACGGTCGAGACGAAGCCGAGCATGGCGATGATCAGCGCGGCCTCGAAATAGATCTGCGTGCCCTGTAGGATGCCCAGCAAAACGATGATGCCGATGGCGTTGATGAACATCGTGTCCAGCGCCAGAATGCGGTCCCCGGTGCCAGGGCCGATCCACAGACGGATCATCGCCATGAACTGCGCTATGGCGACGAGGGTCAGCGCGCCGTAGAGCGCCAGCGTCAAAAGGTCGGTCGCTTGGGTCATACGAAAATCTCCTTCAAGCGGCGTTCGTAGCGGTCTTTGATCTCATCGCGCACCGCGACGGGGTCGCTCGCGTCCAGCGCGTGTACCAAAAGGTAGCGCCCGTTGTCCGACAGGTCCGCCGAGACGGTGCCGGGGGTCAGCGTGATGGTGCCCATCAGGATCGTGATCGCCTCGGGTTCTTTCAGGTCCAACGGCACGACGACCCAAGCGGGCGACATGCTGGCGTTGGATTTGGTCAGGATGATCCAAGCCACCTGAATATTGGCGATAACGATATCCCAGATCACCAAAAGCACATAGGCCAGCGTCCGCAGCGGGCGGATGCCCTGCGCACGGTCGGTCCACCAGCGCGCGGTCAGGATCGGGATCACGACACCAAGGATCAGGCCAAAGACCAACATGCCTGCGCTGAACTTGTTTTGCAGCAGGATCCACACCGCGGTCAGCAGCAGGGTCAGAAACGGGTGCGGCAAGAGCCAACGGATCGGTCGCATCATGTCAATGGGCCTCCTCTTTGCCGTCCGACAGTTTGCCGGGGGTCTCCAACACGGTGGTCAGGTAACGTTCCGGCCCGAACAATTGCTTTGAAATCGCAGTGGCATATTGGGTGGCCGGTCCGGCCAGCAGTGTATGCGCCACCAGCAGGGCCAAGAGCCCGCCCACCGCGACATAGCTCAGCGCCGAGGGGCGCTCGGCCGGGGTCGCCCCCTCCTCCGGCGTGACGCTGCGCGCCTTCCAGAAGACCACGCTGCCCGCGCGGCCAAAGCCCACGAGGCTCAAAAGGCTCGCGCCCAAGATCACGGCCCAGATCCAGACCCAAGCATCGCTGGCGGCGGCGGCATCCATGATCAGCAGCTTGCCCAGAAAGCCCGAAAGCGGCGGCACGCCGACCATGGCGATGGCCGCGACAAAGAACAGGGCCGAGGTCAGCTTGGCCCCCGCCACCTGCGGCTGCGCCGTCAGATCGAGATTGTCGCGCCCGGCCCGCGCCAGATCGGCGATCAGGAACAGCGCGCCCGCGGCCAGTGTCGAATGCACAATATAATAGAGCGCCGCGGCGATCCCCTCGGGCGTGAACAGCGCGATTGAGATCATCACCATACCCATGGAGCCGATGACGGAAAAGGCCACCATACGGTCCAACTGCTTGGCCGCCAGCACGCCGATCATGCCAAGCGCCAGCGACAGCAGTGCTGCGGGCAGCAGCCATGTGGTGTGCAGATCCGCCGTCACGGCCAGTTCGGGCGGGAAGATCAGCGTATAGACGCGGATGATCGCATAGGCGCCGACCTTGGTCATGATGGCGAAAAGCGCCGCCACCGGGCCGGGCGCTTCGGCATAGCTCGACGGGAGCCAGAAATGCAGCGGCACCACGGCGGCTTTGACCGCAAAGACCATCAAGAGCAGCACCGCCGCAATGCGGATGCCCACGGTCGCGCCCGCGTCGATCAGGGCAACGCGCTGCGCCAGATCGGCCATGTTGAGCGTTCCCGTCTCAGCATAGATCGCGCCGAGCGCAAAGAGGAACAGCGTCGAGCCCAGCAAGTTATAGAGCACATATTGCACCCCTGCCCGCAGACGCGGCGTGCCACCGGCGTGGATCATCAACCCGTAGGAGGCGATCAGCAGCACTTCGAAAAAGACGAAGAGGTTGAAAAGGTCGCCCGTCAGGAAGGCGCCCATGATCCCCATCAGCTGGAACTGGAACAGCGCATGAAAATGCCGCCCGCGCTCGTCCCATTTGGAGCCGATGACATAGAGCAGCACAAACAGCGCCAGCACCGCCGTCAGCGTGACCATCAGCGTCGACAGGCGGTCGCCGACCAGCACGATGCCAAAGGGCGCGGCCCAATCGCTGAGACGGTAGAGCATGACATTGCCGCTCGCCGCCTCGACCGAGAGGCCAAGCCCCACGACGACCAGCGCAAGCGCGCCAAAAAGCGACAGCACCCGTTGGATGGTGATGTGATAGCGTGCGGCCAGAATGATGAAAGGCGCGATAAACGCAGGCAGCACGATGGGCAGGATCAGCCAATGGGTCATGTGCGGTCCTCCGCCTTGGTATCGGTCAGCGGCTCGTCCACATGATCATCCTTATTGCCCAGATAGGCCCCGAGGGCGATCATCACCACCACGGCGGTCATGCCAAAGGAAATCACGATGGCGGTCAGCACCAGCGCTTGGGGCAGCGGATCGGTATAGCGCGCGGCATCGCTCAGGATCGGCGGCGCGCCCACGGTCAAACGGCCAGAAGCAAAGAGAAAGACGTTCACCGCATAGGTCAGCAGCGACGTGCCCATGATGACGGGAAAGCTCCGCAAGCGCAGCACGAGGTAGAGGCCAGAGGCCGTCAGGATGCCGATGGCGGATGCGACGAGAAGTTCCATGTTATGCCTCCGCCTTGGTGTTGTCTTCGCGCGATGGGTCGATGTCCATCGGGTGATCGGCCTCGGGCACATGCGCCCGGCGGGCCAGCCGCGAGAAGCTTTCGAGCGACAGCATCACCGCACCGACCACAGCAAGGAACACGCCCAGATCGAACAGCGCCGCCGTCGCCAGTTCGAATTTGTCGAAGGGCGGGATGCGCACATAGGTGAAGTCCGACGTGAGGAAGGGTTTGGCAAAGAGCCACGATCCGATCCCCGTCAGCCCCGCGATCAAGACGCCGGTGCCGATGATCCCATGATAGGGATAACGCAGCCGCGCCGAGGCCCAGGCAAAGCCGCTGGCCATATATTGCATCACCACGGCGATAGAGACGATCAGACCGGCGATGAAACCGCCGCCCGGCTCGTTATGGCCGCGCAGGAAGATGTAGAAACCCACCATCAGCACCACCGGCATGATCACGCGGGTCATCACCACCATCATCATCGGGTGCCGGTCGCCCGCGCGCGGCTGGTCGGGCTTGCGGTTCAGCAAACGCGCCCGCACCGGGCCCGAGAGCAGCGTCTCGGTCAGCGCGTAGATCAGCAGGGCGGCAATGCCCAGCACGATGATCTCACCATAGGTGTCAAAGCCCCGGAAATCGACGAGGATCACGTTCACCACATTGGTACCGCCGCCACCCTTGTAGGAGTTGGCAAGGTGGAATTCGGAAATGCTCGGCGCGACGGTGTCGCGCAGCAGATAGTGATAGGACAGCGCCATGGTCGCCGCCCCCGCCGCGAGGGAGACGACAACGTCCCGCGTCCGACGCAGCACGCTGCTTTCGATCGGTGTGCGGTTGGGCAGGAAGTTCAGCGCCAAAAGCAGCAGGATGATCGTCACCACCTCGACCGTCAGCTGGGTCATCGCCAAGTCAGGCGCGCTGAAGAAGACGAAACCGGCCGAGACGATCAGCCCGACGATGCCGATCAGGATCAGCGACAACAGGCGGTTGCGGTGCAGGAAGACAAGGCCGCAGGCCGCCGCGACCAGCATCAGCCAGCCCGCGATCTGCACGGCGTTGGTCGGCTGAAGCTCACGGGTCGCCGCCCCGACGGTGCCGGTGGCCCAAGCGTGATAGCCCACGCCCACGACGGTCACCGCCATCACGGCGGCATAGCGCGAGAAGGCCCCATTGTGCAGCCGCAGCGATACCGCCTGCGACAGGCCGACAGAGGCCGCGATGATCCGGTCAAAGATGCGCTTGGCCTCGGGCCGGGGTGCGGCATCCCAGACGCGCAGCAAGGGGGTGAAGAGCGCCAGCAGGATCAGCCCGCCCACGACCGCGATGATCGACATATAAAGCGCCGGACCCAGCCCGTGCCAGATTTTGAAATGCGCAGAAGACATCTGGGCCGCATCGCCAAGGACAGAGGCGGTCACCAGCTTGACGAAAGGCTCGGCCAGAAACGGCGCGAGGCCGATCACCACCACGGGAATGATCAAGAGCGCCGGCGGCAGCCACAGACCGGGCTTGGGATCATGCGGGTGGTCGGGATAGTCGTCACGTTCCTTGCCAAGGAAGGTATGGCCGATCAGCCGGAAACTATAGGCCGCCGAGAAGAGCGCGCCGAAGGTTGCAAGCGCAGGCACCAGCCACGGCAGATCGAAGAGCGTGGTGTGCAGCGTCTCTTCCAACATCATCTCTTTCGACAGGAAGCCATTGAACAGCGGGATCCCCGCCATCGAAAGCGACGCCAGTGTGGCGATCACGAAGGTTACCGGCATCAGATGCCGCAGCCCGCCCAAACGGCGGATGTCGCGCGTATGCACCGCGTGATCCACGATCCCCGCCGACATAAAAAGCGCGGCCTTGAAGGTCGCGTGGTTCAGGATGTGAAACACCGCCGCCAGCGCGCCAAAGGCCGTGCCAGTGCCCAGAAGCATGGTAATCAGACCAAGGTGACTGACGGTCGAGAAAGCCAAGAGCGCCTTCAGGTCATGTTTGAACAGCGCGATCACCGCGCCCAGCACCATTGTGATCAGCCCCGCCGTGGTGACGATGACGAACCATTCGGGCGTGCCCGAGAGCACCGGCCACATCCGCGCCATCAGGAAGATACCTGCCTTCACCATCGTGGCGGAGTGCAGATAGGCCGAAACCGGCGTTGGTGCTGCCATGGCGTGGGGCAACCAGAAGTGGAAGGGGAACTGCGCGGACTTGGTAAAACAGCCCAGCAGGATCAGGATCAGCGCGGGCAGATAGAGCGGGGAAGCTTGGATCGCCTCGCGGTTTTCAAGGATCACGCTCAGGTCATAGCTGCCGACGATCTGCCCCAGCAGCAACATGCCACCGATCATCGCAAGGCCGCCCATGCCGGTCACGGTCAGCGCCATCCGCGCGCCTTGGCGGCCTTCGGGCAGATGCTTCCAATAGCCGATCAACAGGAAGGACGACAGCGAGGTCAGCTCCCAGAAGATTAGCAAGATCAATACGTTATCGCTTAGAACAATACCGACCATCGCGCCTTGGAAGAGCAATAGATAGGTGAAGAACTCACCCATATGATCGTCGCGCGACAGGTAAGAGCGCGCATAGGCGATGATGAGCAGACCGATGCCAAGGATCAGGCAGGCAAAGAAAAAGCCAAGACTGTCGAGCATCAAGGTCAGGTTCAGACCAAGCTGCGGGATCCAATCAACCCGCGCGGTCAGCACCTCTCCGGCCAATACGGCGGGCAGATGGGTCAGCAGGCCGACAAAGGCCACGAGGGTAACCATGAAGGTGACCCCGGCGCAGGCTTGGCGCCCTGCGGAATTCATCAGTCCGGGTAGCAAAGCACCAAGGAAAGGCAAGGCAACGATAAGGAAGAGGGACACGCGAACTCCTGATCTAGCGGACTGAAAGGTCACCACGTTCTGTAGAAATTTTCCCGGCACCTCAAGCGAAACCGGGCATTAAACGCCAGATTGTCGCAGGTTACGCCCCCGCCCTACCCCGTGGGAGGGAGATGCCCGTGCCTTTGCCCGTCCGACAGTCCCCCTCGGGCCGCGTCACCCCGGCTGGAAGAGGTTCCGGTAGTTTTCGCGCAGCACGTTCTTTTGCACCTTACCCATCGTGTTGCGCGGCAGTTCCGGCAGCACGATCAACTTCTGGGGCTGTTTGAACTTGGCCAGCGATCCGGCCACGCCCTCAGCGATCTGCTCCACGTCCAGCTCCACCCCCCTGCGCGCCACCAGCACCGCCACCACGCTTTCGCCGAAATCGGGGTGCGGCACGCCGATCACCGCGCTTTCCAACACGCCCGGTTGGTCGTCGAGCAGCAGTTCGACCTCTTTGGGGTAGATGTTGTAACCGCCCGAGATGATCAGATCCTTGTCGCGGCCCACGATGGTGACATAGCCATCCGCATCGCGCCGCCCCAGATCGCCGGTGATGAAAAACCCGTCTTCGCGCAATTCGGCGGCAGTCTTCTCGGGCATTTGCCAATAGCCCTTGAAGACATTCGGCCCCCGCACTTCGATGCTGCCAATCTCGCCATCCGGCAGGGTCGCGCCGGTTTCGGGGTCGGTGATCTTCAACTCCAC
Source organism: Sulfitobacter sp. 1A13421 (assembly GCF_043557285.1). Lineage (NCBI taxonomy): Bacteria > Pseudomonadati > Pseudomonadota > Alphaproteobacteria > Rhodobacterales > Roseobacteraceae > Sulfitobacter > Sulfitobacter sp. 1A13421. The sequence continues at coordinate 37,309 of NZ_JBIFFQ010000014.1, read as the reverse complement.
ATCCGGCAGCGGCAGGCCCACAGTGCCGGCGCGGCGCTCGCCCTCATAGGGGTTACTGGTGTTCATATTGGTCTCGGTCATGCCGTAACGCTCAAGGATACGGTGGCCGGTCCGGGTCTCGAAATCCACATGGGTTTCCGCCAGCAGCGGGGCGGAGCCCGAGATGAACAGCCGCATATTCGCCGCCGTCTCACTGGTAAAACGCGCGTCGTCCAACAGCCGGGTGTAGAAGGTGGGCACCCCCATCATCGCGGTGGCATGGGGCATCCGGTCGATCAGTCGGTCGATGTCGAGCTTGGGCATAAAGATCATCGCGCCCCCCGCCACCAGCGTCACATTGGTCGCCACGAACAGCCCGTGGGTATGGAAGATCGGCAGCGCATGGAGCAGCACGTCTGCATTGGTAAAACGCCACAGATCGGCCAGCGTCTGCGCGTTGGACAAAAGGTTCGCCTGCGTTAGCATTGCCCCCTTTGAGCGCCCCGTCGTGCCGGAGGTATAGAGGAATGCCGCCAGATCATCAGCCTCACGCGCGACGGTCTCGAACTGATCGGGGGCCGAGGCTGCGCGGTCCGCAAAACTGCCATCGTTTTCGGTGCCCAGCGTCTCAAGCTGGCAGCCCGTGTCCTTGGCCAGCGGCGCCATCTCATTGCGCCGCGCAGGCTGGCAGACGAAAGCCGCCGCCCCGCTGTCGGTCACGAAATAGCGCACCTCATCCGCCGTATAGGCCGGGTTCAGCGGCAGAAAGATCACCCCCGCCTGCACGCAAGCGGCATAGAGCGCCAGAGCATCCGCGGATTTGTCGATCTGCACCGCCAGCCGGTCACCCGGCTTCACCCCCAGCTCGGTTAGCACATTGGCAAAGCGGCCCGCCCGGCTCAGAAAGCCCGCATGGGTCAGCGTCACCCCGCCGTCGAGGTGCAAAAAGGCGGTCGTCTTGCCCGCGTGACGGCCAAACAGAGTGTCATAAAGGGGGTTTGCCATCACGGTGCTCCTCACGTGTTGTTCTTGGGAAAGCCGATTGGCTCCTCGCGGAATTACAACCGTATTACGCAGGGTAATGCAAGCAGGCGGAGGGCTGCGTGCGGCTGCGGTGAGGGGAAATGTTGAACCGAGGCAATAGCTTGTAGGGCGACGCTCGGGCGCGTCGCCCTACGGATTAGCGGCCCGCAGCCAAAAGCGCAGTAACACCGATCCCGCGAAATCACCCCACCCCCTCAACAGCCCCCCGCGCAAATTGTCGCGGCATTAAGATAGATTAATGACGCCGGCCCGTTGAGAACATATATAGAACGCATGACCAAACAGACCCTCGATCAGAAACTGGCGATTCTCAGCGACGCGGCGAAATACGACGCCTCCTGCGCCTCCTCGGGCTCGACCAAGCGCGACTCGCGCGATGGCAAGGGGCTGGGCTCGAACGAAGGCAGCGGCATCTGCCACGCCTACGCTCCGGACGGGCGCTGCATCAGCTTGCTCAAGATCCTGATGACCAATTTCTGCATCTATGATTGCAGCTATTGCATCAACCGGGTGTCCTCCAACGTGGAGCGCGCCCGCTTTAGCGTGGACGAAGTGGTCAAGCTCACGATCGAGTTCTACCGCCGCAATTACATCGAAGGGCTGTTTCTCTCCTCGGGCGTGATCCGCTCGCCCGATGCCACGATGTCCGACATGGTGCAGATCGCCCGCAAGCTGCGCCACGAGGAGAATTTTCGCGGCTACATCCACCTCAAGACGATCCCCGACGCCTCCCCTGAGTTGATCGAGGAAGCCGGCCGTCTGGCGGACCGACTGTCAATCAACGTGGAACTGCCCACCGACACGGCGGTGCAGCAATATGCGCCCGAGAAAAAGCCCGAGCAGATCCGCCGCGCCATGGCGAATGTGCGGATGACCAAGGAGGCGAGCAAGGATAAATCCTTCTCCGGCAAGCGCCCGCCGCGCTTCGCGCCCGCGGGCCAGTCGACGCAGATGATCATCGGCGCGGATGGCTCCAACGACGCCACCGTGCTGGGGCAATCGACGCGGCTCTATTCCAGCTACAAGCTGAAGCGGGTCTATTACTCCGCCTTCTCGCCCATTCCCGACAGTTCGTCGAAACTGCCGCTGATCCGCCCGCCGCTGCAACGCGAGCACCGGCTTTATCAGGCCGACTGGCTGCTGCGGTTTTACGACTTTCAACTGGATGAGATCACCTCCGTCACCCGCGACGGCAACCTCGATCTGGAGGTCGACCCCAAGCTCGCCTGGGCGCTGGTGCACCGCGAACACTTCCCGCTCGACGTCAACCGCGCCAGCCGCGAGATGCTGCTGCGGGTGCCGGGCTTCGGGGTGAAGACCGTGAACCGCATCCTCGCCGCGCGGCGTCACCGTAGCTTGCGCTATGAAGACCTGACCCGCATGGGCGCCTCGATGAAAAAGGCCCGCGCCTTTGTCACCGCCGGTGGCTGGACCCCTGGCGGCCTCACCGACAGCGCCGATCTGCGCGCGCGTTTTGCGCCGCCGCCCGAGCAATTGACCCTGTTCTGATGCACCGCGTCTCCCTGCCCCCCATCGGCACCGCCAAGGCATGGCGCGAGGCGGCGCGCGGTTTTCTGGCCGCGGGCGTTCCGCCCGAGCAGATCCTCTGGGGCGATCATGCCGCCGCCCCCGACCTGTTTGGCGAGGAAGCCGCACCGGCCGTCTCGGGCCGCGTCGCGGTGCCGCGCAGCTTCGTGTCGATGGCAGAGACGGCGGTCTGGCACAGCGACCCGGAACGTTTCGCGCGGCTTTATGCCTTCCTCTGGCGCGTGAAGGACGCGCCGCATCTGATGTCCGACCGGGGCGATGCCGACCTCGCTATCTTGCGCGGGATGGAGAAGAACGTCCGTCGCTGCCAGCACAAGATGAAGGCCTTCGTCCGCTTCCGCGAGATTGGCGACCCAAACGCCCCGCGCCGCAGCTTCGCCGCCTGGTTCGAGCCCACGCATCACACGGTGGAGCCGACGGCGGATTTCTTCGTGCGGCGGTTTTCCGACATGGACTGGCGCATTCTCACGCCCGGTGTCTCGGCCATCTTCGAGGGTGGCAAGCTCAGCTTTCAAGAGGGCCACGCCAAGCCCGACCTGCCCGAGGACGCGGGCGAGCAGCTTTGGATCACCTACTTCCAGAACATCTTCAACCCCGCCCGCCTGATGGTGAAGGCGATGCAGTCGGAGATGCCCAAGAAATACTGGAAGAACATGCCCGAGGCCGCCTTCATCCCCCAGATGATCGCCGAGGCGCCCGCCCGTGCTCGCGCCATGGCCGAAGCGGCGCCGACCCTGCCCCCGGTTCGGATGGAGCGTGTGCAGGCGCAGCTTTCCGCCTTCTCATCCGCTTGGGACGGCCCGATGGAGGAACTCCCCGCCGCGATCCGCGCCTGCACCCGCTGCCCCTTGCATTGCCACGCGACGCAGGCCGTTCCGGGCGAAGGGCCGACGCGTGCCGATCTGATGGTGGTCGGCGAACAGCCCGGCGATCAGGAGGATTTGGCGGGCCGCCCCTTCGTCGGCCCCGCCGGGCAGTTGTTCGACCGCATCGCCGGTGAAGCGGGCCTCGACCGCGAGGCGGCCTTCGTCACCAATGCCGTCAAACATTTCAAATTCACCTCCCGCGGCAAGCGCCGCATCCACCAGCGCCCCGAGACGCCGGAGATCGACCAATGCCGTTGGTGGATGAACGCCGAGGTGGCGCAGGTGCAGCCCAAGCTCATTCTCGCCATGGGCGCCACGGCGGCGCAGAGCCTGACCGGCAAGGGCGCGGGCATCCTGAAACGCCGCGGCACGATCGAGGCGGGGCCGGAGGGCATTCCGGTGCTGATCACCCTGCACCCCTCCTACCTTTTGCGCGTGCCCGATCCCCGCGTGCGCGAGGAGGCCGAGGCGCAGTTCCGCTCGGATCTGGCGATGGCAGCACGGATGATGGCGGAGGCGGCCTAGTCCTCGGGGTCGATGACCTGCAAGGCACCATCCGGCAGCGGACGTTGCAACGTCGCAAGGTCGGCGGTCTCGGCGCTGAGCCACGTCTGCACCTCGTCGGGCGTGGTCAGGATTACCGGCATCGCCTTGGGGTGCACGGCACCGACCTCGGCATTGGGCTCGGTCGTCAGGAAGCCATAGAGGTTGTCGGTGGTCTCCCCGTCCTTCAGTTTTCGCACGGAGGTCCACTGCGTCCAGACCCCGGCGAAGAAGACCAGCGGGCGGTCCTCGCCAAGCGCGAACCAGATCGGGCGCGAACGCTCTCCGGGGCGGTTCAGCGGCTCGGAAAAGGCGGTGAAGGGCACCACGCAGCGATGCGCAGGCCCCAGCCATCGCCGCCAATGTGGTGAGGCAATGTTGCGGATGTTCGTGACGCCGCGGTCGGTCTTCTTGCCCTTGAGCGCAAAGGCCGGGGACGGCATGCCCCACCGCATCATCTCCAGCACCGGGCCGGTGTCGCCGTGGCGCACCACCGGGGCGGGATAATCGGGGTAGATGCCGGGCATTGAGGCGAGGTTGCCCGCGCGATCCTCGATCCCGTCGAACCAGCCGCGGATCGCGTCCTGCCCCTTGGTGAGGGAGTAAAGATTGCACATTTTCGCCTCCTGTCGCGCCCTGCGTCCAGTAGATGCGTTTTTTCCGCGCCCCGGCAAGGGCTTCGCGGGGGGTTCAAAATTTTGACAGGGCCGCAGTTCATCGTTTATGAATAGAACAAAATGTGAACATATGGAGTCGTGCATGACAACCGATTCTACATATGGGCAGGTCCTTACCCTGCCGCGGCGACGGCCGTCGACACCGCCCGAACCGGGGGTTCTGGCCACGCATGCGCCGCTGACGGATGTCTTTCCGCAGGCCTTCGCCAGTGCTTCGGCCAGTGGCTTCGTCCTGTCGCTGCTGCCACGCGGCAAGGGGCCGGTGCTTTGGGTGCAGGACTTCCTGTCGCGGCGCGAGAACGGCGCGCCCTACACCCCGAGCCTCGCGGCCTTCGGGCTGGAGCAGCCGGTGCTGCTGGTCAATGCCAGCCATCCGCGCGACGTGCTTTGGGCGATGGAGGAAGGCGCCGCCTGTGCAGGTCTCTCGGCCGTGGTGGGCGAGGTGCATGGCGGGCCGGAGGTGCTGGATTTCACCGCCACCAAGCGGCTGTCGCTCCGGGCCGAGGCCTCGGGGGTGCCGCTCTACCTCATCCGCAGCGGCGACCCCGGGGGCCTGAGCGCGGCGCGGATGCGCTGGCGCATCGCCTCCCTGCCCGCGCAGGCGCATCCCGACGATCCGCAGGCCCCGGGCGCGGCCCGTTGGGATCTGGAACTGTTTCGCGCGCGCGGCCATGCGCCGGGCCGCTGGGTGGCCGACCATGAGGCCGACAAACGCCACAGCCCCCGCGCCGCGGATCGTCTCCGTCTGGTTCCCCGATCTGACGATGGAGCGCTGGCGCCGGGTGATCAGCCAATACCGCAGCGTTCCGGGGGATGAGGTGCCGGTGGTCCTGTCGCGTGACGGGACGCACGGGCCGGTGGTCCATGGGCTGAGCGCCGCCGCCCGCGCCCGGGGTATCGAGACGGGCGCGCGGGTGGTCGACGTACAGGCGATCCACCCTGATCTGCATGTCGAGCCTGCCGATCTGGAGGGCGATATCGCCCTGATCAAGCGGCTGGTGCATTGGGCGCGCCGCTGGTGCCCCTGGACGGCGCGGGACGTCGATCACGGCCTGCTGCTCGATGTGACCGGCTGCACGCATCTCTTCGGCGGCGAGGCGGCGATGCTGCGCGACATCCGCAGCCGCTTTGCCCTGCAGGGCCTGACCGCGCGGGTGGCCATGGCCCCCACCCCCGGTGCCGCGCAGGCGCTGGCGCGTTTCGGCTCCGGCGCGCATATCTGCACCGCCGAAGATGTGAGCGCCGCCCTCGCCCCCCTGCCCGTCGCCGCCCTGCGGCTCGACGCCCAGACCACGCGGCTGCTGGACCGGCTTGGCCTCAAGACCATCGGCGCGCTGAGCGATCTGCCCCGCGCCGCACTGATGTGCCGCTTTGCCAGCCTGAAGCCCGAGCGCAACCCGCTGATCCTGCTCGACAAAGCGCTCGGCAAGGCCGCCGATCCGCTGAACGCCCCGCCCGACCATCGCCATTTCATGGCCCGCAGCCGCCTGCCCGAACCGGTGCTCGACCCCGCCCCGCATCTGCCCGCGCTGGTCGAGGACCTCTGCACGCAACTGGCCCGGGCGGAACTGGGCGCGCGACGGCTGCGGCTGACCGTCTACCGCATCGACGGCGACTGGCGCGGCCTCGACACCGCCACCGCCCGCGCCAGCCGGGACGCTGCCCATCTGCGTCGGCTTTTCGACGGCAAGCTCGAGAACATCGACAGCGGCTTTGGCTTTGACCTCATGACGCTAGAGGCGCTGGCGAGCGAGCCGCTGCCGTTGATGCAGGACCACCTCGACGGCAAGCGCGACCCTTCGGCGGACGTGGCCGGGCTCTTGGACCGTCTGGTGGCCAAGCTGGGGCCCGAAAAGGTGAGTTGGCCGCAGTGGCGCGAGACCCACAAGCCCGAGGCGGTCGAAGAACGCGCCCCGGCCCTGCAGGCCAGCCCCACAGCCGCCCCCGCGTTGCTGCGCGAACGCCCGCTGCGCCTGCTCACCCCGCCCGAGGAGGTGCGCGTGATCTACGCCGTGCCCGAAGGCCCGCCCTCGCAGTTCAACTGGCGCCGCGTCACCTACAAGACCACCCGCCACGCGGGGCCTGAGCGGATCGCCCCCGAATGGTGGCGCGACCGCCCCGGCACCCGGCTGCGCGATTACTATAAAGTGGAGGTCGCGGGCGGCCAGCGCTTCTGGCTCTACCGCGAGGGCGTGATCCACGACGGTCGCGGGGCCGAGCCGCGCTGGTTCCTGCACGGGATGTTTGCCTGATGCCGCAGCAGGAGGGACATAAGCGCCGCACCTTGGGCGAGGACGGTTTCGCCGCCCCCGCCCGCGCAGAATATGTGGAGTTCGGGCTGGCCAGTTGCTTTTCCTTCCTGCGCGCCGCCTCGGACGCCGTCGATCTGGTCGAGACGGCGCATCACCACGGCTACGACAGCCTCGGCATAGCGGATCACAACACGCTGGCGGGCGTGGTGCGGCTGCATGTAGAGGCGGAAAAGGCGCATATCCGCCCCCTGATCGGCGCGCGTCTGGTGCTGCTCTGCGGGACCGAGATCCTCGCCTATCCGCAGGACCGCGCCGCCTATGCGCGGCTCTCGACGCTTCTGTCGGCGGGCAAGATGCAATCGGTCGACGGCGAATGGCAGCAAAAGGGCGAGACCCATCTGACGCTGGAGATGCTGAGCCAACACGCCGAGGGGCTGCATCTGATCGTGATGCCGTCCGAGAACCTCGACCTCTTCGCCGCGGGCCTGCCGCGGCTGCTGAAGGCGCTGCCCGGGATGCGCCATATCGGCGCGAGTTTCCTCTACCGCGGCGATGATCGCGCGCGGATCAACCGGCTGGATGCGCTGGCCCGCGCCCATGGGCTGAGGCTGCTTGCCACCAACGACGTGCTCTACCATGCCCGCCACCGGCGGCCCTTGCAGGACGTGATGGTGGCGATCCGCGAGGGCGTGATCGTGCCCAAGGCGGGCTACCTGCTGGCCGCCAATGCCGAGCGGCATCTGAAATCGCCCGAGGCGATGATGCGCCTCTTCGCCGACTGGCCCCATGCCATCGCCGAGACGCGCCGCTTGGCGGACAAGATCGACTTCCGCCTCACCGATCTGGCCTATGAATACCCCCATGAGATCGTCCCCGAGGGCGGCAGCCCGATGGAGGAACTGGCGCGCCTCACATGGGAAGGCGCGGCCCGGCGCTACCCTGAGGGCGTGCCCGAGACGGTGAAAAAGACCATCGAGAAGGAATTCGCCCTGATCGAAACCAAGGAAATTGCCCGCTATTTTTTGACCATCTACGACATCGTCCGCTTCGCCCGCGAGGAGGCCGAGCCGCCGATCCTCTGCCAAGGGCGCGGCTCGGCGGCCAATTCCGCCGTCTGTTTCTGCCTCGGCATCACCTCGGTCGACCCGGCGGTGCATGACCTGCTCTTCGAGCGGTTCCTCAGCGAGGAACGCGACGAGCCGCCCGATATCGACGTCGATTTCGAACATGAGCGGCGCGAGGAAGTGATCCAGTACATGTACGGCAAATACGGCCGCCACCGCGCCGGGCTCTGCGCCACGGTGATCCACTACCGCCCGCGCTCGGCCATCCGCGAGGTCGGCAAGGCGATGGGGCTTTCCGAAGACGTGACCTCGAAACTCGCTGGCACCGTCTGGGGCAGTTTCGAGGGCGAGATGGACGATGCCCGCGCCCGCGAGGCGGGGCTGGACCTTAGCGACCCCTACCTGCGCATGGTGCTGAAACTCGCCTCCCAGATGATCGGCATGCCGCGGCACCTGAGCCAGCACGTCGGCGGTTTCATCCTGACCGAGCGCCCCCTGACCGAGATCGTGCCCATCGGCAATGGCGCCATGCCCGAGCGCAGTTTCATCGAATGGGACAAGGACGACATCGACGCGCTGCAGATCTTCAAGGTCGATATCCTCGCCCTCGGCATGCTCACCTGTATCGCCAAATGTTTTGATCTGATCGAGGCGCATTACGACCGCCCGCTGGAACTGGCCACGGTGCCGGTGGAGGATCACGAGGACGACGCCACGGGGCGGCCCACCTACGACATGCTCTGCCGGGGCGACAGCCTTGGCGTCTTTCAGGTCGAAAGCCGGGCGCAGATGGCGATGCTGCCGAAACTGCGGCCCCGCGTCTTCTACGATCTGGTGATCGAGGTTGCCATCGTCCGCCCCGGCCCCATTCAGGGCGACATGGTCCACCCCTACCTGCGCCGCCGTCAGGGGTTGGAGAGTGTCGTCTACCCCGCCCCCGGCCCGGCCTATCCGCAGGACGAGCTTTTCAGCATCCTCAGCCGAACCTTGGGCGTGCCGATCTTTCAGGAACAGGCGATGAAAATCTCCATCGACGCGGCGCGGTTCTCTCCGGCTGAGGCCAATGAGCTGCGCAAGGCCATGGCCACCTTCCGCTCGCGCGGGACGATCGAGAAGCTGCAGGACAAGATGGTGGGCCGGATGACCAAACGCGGCTACGATCCGGTTTTCGCGCAGCGCTGCTTCGACCAGATCAAGGGCTTTGGCGAATACGGTTTCCCCGAAAGCCATGCGGCGAGTTTTGCCAAGCTGGTCTATGTTTCCTCTTGGATGAAATGCCACTACCCGGCGGCCTTTGCCTGCGCGCTCTTGAACTCCCAGCCGATGGGGTTTTACGCCCCCGCCCAAATCGTGCGCGACGCGCGCGAGCATCAGGTCGAGGTGCGCGACGTGGACGTGAACCTCTCGGACTGGAACTGCACGCTGGAGCCCTGCGGCGACGGTTTCGCCCTGCGGCTGGGGCTCCGCATGGTGGACGGGTTGCAGGAAAAGGCCGGCGCGCGGATCATGGACCGGCGCGACACGCCTTACGCGGATGTCGAAGATCTCAAGACCCGCGCAGGCCTCGATGCCAAGGCGATCCGCCAGCTTGCCGCCGCCGACACGATGCGCAGCATGGGGATCGACCGGCGCCAAGCGCTCTGGCAGGCCCAAGGGCTGCGCGACGCGCCCGCCTTGCCGATCTTCGATCATGCCGAGACCTCGGCCCGCGGCCCGGAGCCGGAGGTGCATCTGCCGGTGATGCCGAAGGCGGAGCAGGTGGTGGCCGACTACCAGACGCTGCGCCTGTCGCTGAAGGCGCATCCGATGTCCTTCTACCGCGGGAGCCTCGCCGCGCAGGGGTTCTCCTCGGCCCGGGACCTTTCGCGCATGGGCCACGGGCGGCGGGTAAAGCTGGCGGGGCTGGTGCTGGTGCGCCAGAAACCCGGCAGCGCCAAGGGGGTCTGTTTCATCACGCTGGAGGATGAGTTTGGCGTCGCCAACCTCGTGATCTGGCCGAATATGTTCAAGCTCTACCGCCCCACGATCATGTCGTCGCGGCTTCTGGTCGTGGAGGGGCGTGTGCAGACCGACGGGCGGGTGATCCATGTGGTGGCCGAGCGGCTTGAGAACCGCTCTGACCGGCTGGCAGCACTATCGGAGGCACCGATGCCTGGCATCACGACGCGGGGCGATCACCCGACCCATCCGCTGCCCGGTCAGGTGGCCATGCACGGCCACCCGCGCGATGCCAAAGTGATCCCCAGATCGCGGGATTTTCATTAACGAATCCTCATGTGATGCATAAGGTGCGCACCGCAACCAACTGATACAAAACGAAACGCAATAAATAACCGATCCCCTGTTGACCCTGTAAACGCCCCTCGCTAGCCTGCCGGAAATCCGTTGGGGTGCCGCAAGGCTGAGAGGTGAAAACCGACCCATCGAACCTGATCCGGGTCGTACCGGCGTAGGGAACGGAAGCAAGCATCAGCCCATCCGGGCGGTCGTTTACCCCGTATCTCCATGCCCTCGGCCCATCTAACGAATGGGGGGCCGAATGGCGTTTCAAGCACTGACGATTGCGGGCTCCGACAGCGGCGGTGGGGCGGGGATTCAGGCCGATCTCAAGACCTTTAGCGCGCTTGGCGTCTATGGGGCCAGCGTGCTCACCGCCGTAACCGCCCAGAACACCCGCGCCGTCACCGCGGTCGCCATGATCGCGCCTGCGATGATCCGCGCGCAGATGGCGGCGGTCTTTGACGATCTGGCCATCGGCGCGGTCAAGATTGGCATGTTGGGCGACCCGGCGACGATCTCCGCCGTGGCCGAGGGGTTGGCAGACTGCCCCGCGCCCGTTGTGCTCGACCCGGTGATGGTGGCGAAATCCGGCGATGCGCTCCTCTCTGCCGAAGCGGTCAAAACCCTGCGCGACCGGATGCTGCCCCGCGCCCATGTGCTGACGCCGAACCTGCCCGAGGCCGCACGGCTGCTGGACACAGAAGAAGCCACCGACGAGGCCACGATGCTCGCGCAGGGCCGCGCGCTGCTGTCGCTCGGTCCGCGCGCGGTGCTGATGAAGGGCGGCCATGGCAAGGGCGAGACCTGTGTCGATCTGCTGATTTCCGAGGTCGACACCCTGCGCCTTTCCGCGCCCCGCCAGCAGACGGCGAACACCCATGGCACCGGCTGCACGCTCTCTGCCGCCATTGCCGCCGGTCTGGCGCGGGGCTTGCCTCTGCCGCAGGCGATGGAGGCCGCCCATAGCTATCTGCAACGCGCCATTGCCGCGGCGGACGCCCTCAACATCGGCCATGGCCACGGGCCGGTCCATCATTTTCACGGCGTTTGGCCCCATGAGTGATGTCACCATCATCGGCGCGGGCGTGGCAGGGCTCTGGGCCGCGCGGGCCTGTCTGGCGCAGGGGCTGCGGCCAAGGCTCGTTGACCGCAAAGGCCCGCCCGGCCCGCACGGCTGTTCGTGGTGGGCGGGCGGCATGCTCGCCCCCTTTTGCGAAGGGGCGCTAAGCGAGCCTGCGGTGGTAACCCATGGGCGGCGTGCCGCGGCGCTATGGGGGGAGATCACGGAAGTCACCCATCGGGGCACGCTGGTCCTCGCCCCCGAGCGGGACCGCGCGGAATTGCAGCGTTTCGCCGCCCGCACCGAAAGCCACAGCGACTGCGACGCCGAAGCCATCGCGGCCTGTGAGCCGGACCTCGCCGGGCGCCATCGCCGCGGGTTGTTCTTTGCCGAGGAAGCGCATCTGAACCCGCGCAAAGCGCTGCAAGACCTGACCCATGCGCTGGCCGCCGAGGGCGTGACGGTTGAGACCACGGCCCTCACCCCTTCGGAGGGCACAGGCCCGGTGATCGACTGCCGCGGCATGGTGGCCAGCGACGCTCTGCCCGGTCTGCGTGCGGTCCGCGGTGAGATGATCCTGCTCCGCGCCCCTGATGTCACCCTCACCCGCCCGATCCGCCTGCTGCACCCGCGCCACCCGCTTTACGTGGTGCCGCGCGGGGACGGGGTCTACATGCTGGGCGCTACCCAGATCGAAAGCGCCAGCCGCAGCGGCATGACCGCCCGCTCGGCGCTGGAACTGCTCTCAGCCGCCTATGCGCTCGACCCGCGCTTTGCCGAGGGCGAGATCATCGAGATGGGCGCCGACCTGCGCCCGGCTTTCGCCGACAACCTGCCCGGCATCGTGCAGCGCGGGGCGGTGCTGCATCTGAACGGATTGTTCCGGCACGGCTTTCTCATGGCGCCCGCCTTGGCCGAACAGGCCGCGGGCTTTCTGGCAACAGCGACAACGGGGGATTTATTCCGTGAAGATTGAAGTGAACGGCGAGACGCGTGAGGTCACCGCCGCGCAGCTTGACGCGGCACTGGCAGAGCTGGGCTGGGGCGAGGCAAAAGTCGCCACGGCGCTCAACGGCAGCTTCGTCCCCGCAGGCGCGCGGGGCGAGACCATGCTGAGCGACGGCGACCGGCTCGAAGTGCTCAGCGCCATGCAGGGGGGCTGAACGATGCGCGATTTCTACGGCACCACCCTGCCCCTGCCGCTGATGCTGGGCACCGCGCGCTACCCCTCGCCCGCAGTGATGGAGGCCGCCTTTCGCCAAAGCGCCGCGCCGGTCGCCACGGTTTCGCTGCGCCGCGAACAAGGCGCGGGACAGGCGTTTTGGGACATGGTGCGCGGCTTGGGCGTGCACCTGCTGCCCAACACCGCCGGCTGCCATTCGGCGCGCGAGGCGATCACCACGGCGCAGATGGCGCGGGAGTATTTCGGCACCAATTGGATCAAGCTCGAGGTCATCGGCCATGCCGACACGCTGCAACCTGACCCCTTCGGGCTGGTCGAGGCTGCCGAGGCGCTCTGCGCCGATGGGTTCGAGGTTTTCCCCTATACCACCGAGGACCAAGTGCTGGCCGCGCGGCTGATCGATGCCGGCTGCCGGGTGCTGATGCCTTGGGGCGCGCCGATTGGCTCGGGGCTGGGGCTGAACAACCTGCATGGGCTGCGCAGTCTGCGGGCGGCCTTTCCCGATGTGGCCATGGTGATTGACGCGGGCCTCGGCCTGCCCAGCCATGCGGCGCAGGCGTTGGAGATGGGGTTCGACGCGGTGCTCTTGAACACCGCTGTGGCCGAGGCAGAAGACCCCGCCGCCATGGCCGAAGCCTTTGCGCTGGCCTGCCGCGCGGGCGCGCTTGCCGCCGCTTCCGGCCCCATGGGCCAGCGCGACATGGCCGTACCCTCCACCCCCGTCATCGGAAAGGCTTGGCTATGAGCTTGCCGCGTTTCTACCCCGTCTTCGATAGTGCCGCATGGGTCGCCCGGGCCGTGCCCTTGGGCGTGAATCTGGTGCAACTGCGCATCAAGGACGCGCCCGAAGAGGTGCTGCGCGCCGAGATCATCACCGCGCTCAACCTCTGCCGCCAGTACGGCGCGCTGCTGGTGGTGAATGACCATTGGCAACTGGCGATTGAACTGGGGGCCGATTGGCTGCATCTGGGGCAAGAGGATTTGGACAGTGCCGACATCCCCGCGATCCGCGCCGCCGGGCTGAAACTGGGCCTGTCGACCCATGACCATGCCGAGCTTGACCGCGCGCTGGCCCTCGCCCCCGATTACATCGCCCTCGGCCCCGTCTATCCGACCATTCTGAAAAAGATGAAATGGACCGAACAGGGCCTCGACCGTTTGACGGAATGGAAGGCGCGGATCGGGGATATCCCGCTTTGCGCCATTGGCGGCATGTCTGTCGCCCGTGCGCCGGGGGCCTTTGCCGCCGGGGCCGATACGGTGGCGGCGGTCACGGATATCACGCTGAACGCAGACCCCGAAGCCCGGATGCGTGAATGGCTTGAGGTAACGGCATGAGCCGCTACGCCCGCCAGACGGTTCTGCCGCAAGTCGGCGCCGAGGGGCAAGCGCGGCTCACGGCGGCGCATGTGCTGGTCGTCGGTGCCGGAGCGCTGGCGGTGCCTGTGCTGCAATATCTCGTCGGGGCCGGTGTCGGGCGGATCACATTGGTCGACGGCGATCAGGTGGCCTTGAGCAATCTGCACCGCCAACCGCTCTACCGGATGGACGATATCGGCAGGCCCAAGGTCCGTGCCGCCGCCGAGGTGATGGCGGCGCTGAACCCCGAGGTGACGCTTGCCCCGCGTGCCGAATGGCTCACCCCCGCCAATGCGCCCGCCCTGCTGGCGGACTGCGATATCGCGCTCGACTGCGCCGACACTTTCGCCGCCAGCCTGACCCTGTCGGACGAAGCCCGCGCGCAGGGTAAACCGCTGATTTCAGCCTCGGCCCTTGGGCTGTCGGGCTATGTCGGCGGTTTCTGCGGGGGTGCCCCTTCGCTGCGCGCTGTTTTTCCTGACCTGCCGCAGACCGCAGCGACATGTGACACGGCGGGTGTTTTGGGGCCCGTGGTGGGGATGATCGGCGCGGCACAGGCGCAGATGGCGCTCTCGGTCCTGCTGGGCCTCGCGCCCTCCCCGCTGGGGCAACTCTTGATCTGGGACGCCGCGCAATGGCGCATGTCGGGCTTTCGTTTCGACACCGCGCCCGAACCTGCGCGCGCCGCGGGTTTCATCGCCGAAAGCCAGGTCGCCCCGCGCGATATGGTCATCGACCTGCGCGCCGAAGCGCCCACGCCTTTCTCACCCCAAGCGCGCCATGTCCCGCCCGAGGCGCTGCCGGACTTGCCGTTGCCAGCCGATGCACCCCGCATCGTGCTTGCCTGCCGCACCGGCCTACGCTCGCATCACGCGGCCAACACCCTCCGCCCCCGCTGGCCGGGCGAGATCGCCCTGCTCGCCCTCCCGGGCGCCTGACCCTTTTCCCGCATAAACGATATATTGGAGACCCTTCGTGAAAAACATCCTCGCCCCCCTTGCCCTGACGCTGATCGCGGCCCCGGCCTTGGCCCAAGACAAGATGACCGTCATGCTCGACTGGTTCGTGAACCCCGATCACGGGCCGATCATTCTGGCGCAGGAAAAGGGCTATTTCACCGATGCGGGGCTGGAGGTCGAACTCGTCTCCCCCGCTGACCCGAATGAGCCGCCGCGCATGGTGGCGGCGGGCCGGGTCGATCTTGCGGTCTCTTACCAGCCGGAACTGCATCTCGCCCAGCGCGAGGGCTTGGACCTGCGCCGCGTGGGCACGCTGGTCGAAACCCCGCTCACCTGCCTCGTCGTCCGCGCCGATGGGCCGGTGCAGGAGATGACGGACCTGAAGGGCCGAAAGGTGGGTTTCGCCGTGGCCGGCGTGCAAGAGATGCTGCTGGATGCGATGCTGAGCCACAACGGCGTGGAGCCTGCCGAGGTCGAGCAAATCAACATCGGCTGGTCGATCTCGCCCGCGCTAATGTCGGGACAAGTCGACGGGGTGATCGGCGCGTTCCGCAATTTCGAGCTGAACCAGATGCAGATCGAAGGCCATGAGGGCCGTTGCTTTTACCCCGAAGCCGAAGGCGTCCCCGCTTATGATGAGCTGATCTACGTCGCCCATGCCGAAGAGATGGACCGCGACATGATCGCCCGCTTCCTGCGTGCCACCGAACGGGCCGCCGCCGATATCGTGAACGACCCGGCCGCCAGCGGAGAGGTTTTCTTTGCCTCCGACGCCGAGCTGCGTAACGAGCTGAACACCCGCGCATGGGAAGACACATGGCCCCGTTTCGCCACCCGCCCCGCCGCGGTGGACCACGGGCGCTATGACCGGTTCGAGGCCTTCATGCAGGCAAGCGGCGTGGTGGAAACCGTGATCCCCGCCGCCGATCTGGTGGTCGACGTCACAGTGCAGGCGAAACCATGACGGCGCCCGATTACGGCAAGGCCTTCGCAGCATGGCGCAGTGGCGCCGGAGAGACTTGGCGGGCCTATACCCGCCATGACTTTGTCGAACAGTTGGGCGACGGCAGTCTGCCACAGGCCAGCTATCTGCATTACCTGCGGCAGGACTATGTTTTCCTGATTCACTTCGCCCGCGCTTGGGCGCTTGCCGCGGCCAAGGCGGAAACGCTGGATGAAATGGCCGCCGCGAGTGCCACGGTCCATGCGCTCGTGCATGTGGAGATGCCCCTCCACGTGGAAACCTGCGCAGGCCATGGCATCGACCGCGCCACGCTTGAGGCCACGGCAGAGGCTCCCGGAAACCTCGCCTATACGCGCTATGTTTTGGAGGCGGGCTATTCCGGGGACTTCCTTGACCTGATGGCCGCCCTCGCCCCCTGCGTTCTGGGCTATGGTGAGATTGGGTTGGCCCTGCGGGGCAATGACGGCCCCTATGCCGATTGGTGCGCGGTTTATGGGGGTGAAGAGTATCAAGCACTGTGCCGCGATGTCGGCGCGCTGATCGACGGGGGGCTAGAGCGGCGTCTGGGCGCAAGCTGGCAAACCCTGCCCCGAGCCAAGACCTTGCAAGAGCGTTTCAACACGGCCACGGCGCTTGAGGTTGGCTTTTGGGACATGGCCCTGTCGCCCGCAGCAACATGACCGCCCCTGCGGTGCATCTATCGGGCGCGCTCCACGGCGCTGCGGGCCTCTTGATCGACCATTTCGATCTTACCCTCAAGGCCGGGCAATGGAACGTCTTGCTCGGTCCCTCGGGTGTGGGGAAAACCTCGCTGCTGCGGCTGCTTGCGGGTCTGCCCAATGTGGCCCGGCTGGAAGGCCGTATTGCTACGGATGATGACCGTCCCATCGCCCCCCGTGTTGCGATGATGGCGCAGGACGATCAACTGCTGCCTTGGGCGAATGCGGTTGAGAATGTCACCATCCCCGCCCGGCTGCGCGGAGAACGGGCGGACCCTGACCGCGCCGCCCCGCTTTTGGCCGAGGTCGGGCTTCGCGCGGAGCTGCGCCGCAAACCTGCCCAGCTTTCCGCCGGCCAGCGCCAGCGCGTCACCCTTGCCCGCACGCTTTACGAAGACCGCCCCGTGGTCTTGCTGGACGAACCGTTCTCGGCCCTCGATGTGGTGACCCGCCTTAAAATGCAGGATCTAGCGGCGCGGCTGCTTTGCGGGCGAACCGTCGTGTTGATCACCCATGACCCGGCTGAGGCCCTAAGACTCGCCAATCACGCTTGGATCGTGAGCCGCCATGGGGCCGCCCCCTGCCCCCTGCCCAAAACGCCGCCACCACGCCGGATCGACGCCCCCGAGACCCTCGCCGCCCAAGCCGATCTGCTGCGCCGCATGGGGCTGGCCTCACCCGCGCAGGTCGCCTGATGGTATCTACGTTGCATAAATTATGGCGCGGCATGGTCTGCTTCGCCCTCGCCGTCGCGATTTGGCAGCTTGTCGTCACCCTCAGCGGCGTGCCGCGTTTCATCCTGCCGGGGCCTTGGCTTGTCTTACAAGCGCTGGGCGGGAATGCCGCGCTGCTTTGGCAGAATGCGCTGTGGTCGGCGGGCAATCTTGCGCTGGGCCTAAGCTTAGGCATTTTCCTCGGCATCGAGACGGCGCTGTTGCTGACCCTGTCGCGCCGCGCGCGCTGGCTGCTGCGCCCGATGCTGGTGGTGGCTCAGGCCGTGCCTGTCTTCGCCCTCGCCCCGGTCATCACCCTTTGGCTCGGCTACGGGATGCCCTCCAAGATCGTGACCATCGCGCTGGTCACCTATTTTCCCATCGCCTCGGCCCTCTTCGACCGGCTGATGGCGCTGCCCCCGGGCCTGCGCGATCTGGCGCATCTCTCAGGGGCCAACCGCTGGCGCGAAACACTGCTGCTGCGCCTGCCCCATGCCGTGCCGGGCCTGATCTCGGGCCTGCGTCTGGCGGTGGTCTATGGCCCCCTCGCGGTGCTGATCGGCGAATGGGTCGGCTCCTCCCGCGGGCTGGGGCATCTGATGCTGATGGCCAATGGCCGCGGCCAAACCGCGCTCATGTTTGCGGCCCTGATCGTGCTCGCGGCGCTGTCGCTGCTGCTTTGGACCGCGGTCGAAGCGCTCGCCCGTTGGACGGCACGGCGGTTTTAGGTGCCTTGGAACCCCATGGTCAGCGTGATGCCCTTATGCCGCACAGCATGGTAATCCGCGCCCCAGCGTCCAAGGATATCCGGGCACTGCCAAAGCTATCGGCTATGTGAAATGGTTGATCGATGAAACCGACCCCGTGGGCCGTGGGTTCACCATCACCTAAAAGCTAAAACGTGAAAATTGGCCGCCGCAACCTAAGTGGGGGCCATTCACCTGATAGCCAGAGGCAGATTCCACATGTCCCTCTCAAATTTTCCGGTCAGTTCAACGACAGCTGCGCGACACATTCGGCTCCGCGGCAACGTATCTCTCCCCCTTCTTCGATGCAGAGCTTTTTGATCGCGATATTGCTGCGTAAGAAGTTCACATCCACCGTCTCAATATTCCGCGCGCGCGCTTCGGCCAGTCCGCGATGGAAGAGCCTCCGGCCATAGCCGCGCCCTTGATAGGCGTCTTCAACCGAAAGCCCGATCTCCGCATGGGTGCTGTCGATGCAATGCAGTTCCAGTATCGCACGCAAAGCATCATCGCATTCGACGCCGAGCGTCAGGTCGGGGTTGGAGCCCCGAACCACGCGCAGCAAGGCATCATCGTTAAGCTGGCCCATGAACCTGAGCTCGCGCGAGGCGGGGCTAAGTCTTTGGTAATGTTCGCACAGGGTTTGCTTTAGAAGCGGGAGGGGAACGGAAAGAGGTTCTGGAACGGCCGTGTGCATGATGTCTCCAATCTCAAGTCCAAAATGGGAAGCCGACCCGCCCGGAGTAGATATCGAACAGGGCAGGAGAAATGCGCTGCTTGCATAGGTTGCCGGGGCGTTTGCTATTCCAGCCTGTGGCGCGCGCTGCGAGAATAGCGCGCTGCTGCCCTCGTCATCCTGTCGTCTTTCGTGCAGTTCCGGGAAACCGCAGGCGCCGCGTGCATGAATCCCGCGACGGCCTATACCGCCCCCTCCACTTCTGCTTTCAACCGCTGCGCTGCCCCGCCGGGGGCGGCACCCAAGACGGCGATCCAGCGGTAGAAGATCGGTGTCAGAAAGAGCGTAAAAACCGTAGCAAAGCCCAAGCCGCCGACGATCACCCAACCGACGGCAATGCGCAATTTTTGCGTCCGAATTGATCCAGCGCAAAGACCGCAGAACGGCGGCCACCTAAACCGGTGCCATGGAACAGATACAGATGCTCGAGGCTCTCGGCCTCTTCGACGCGCGCGTGCCGCGCTACACCTCCTATCCCACCGCGGCGGCTTTCACCCCCGCGGTCGGCGTCGCGTTTCAGCGCTCAGCGCTCGGCACGTTGGACCCAGGCGTGCCGGTCTCGGTCTATGTCCACATCCCCTTTTGCGAGCGGCTGTGCTATTTCTGCGCCTGCCACACGCAGGGCACCAAGACGCTCAGCCCTGTCGAGCGCTATATCGAAGCTCTTGAGGCCGAGCTTGAGATTCTGCGCGCCGCGATGCCTGCAGGCATACGGATGGGGCGGATGCATTGGGGTGGCGGGACACCGACCATCCTGCCGCCCGCCCTCATTGACCGCCTGAACCGCGCCCTTCATCAGCTCTTCACCCCGACCGAGGATTTCGAGTTCTCCGTCGAGATCGACCCCACCCAGATCGATCCCACCAAAATCGCTGCCCTGCGCGCCGCGGGCCTCGCACGGGCCTCTATCGGCATTCAGGATTTCGACCCTGAGGTGCAGCAGGCCATCGGGCGCCTCCAGTCCTTCGAGGTCACGCGCCGCTGTGTCGACCAGTTGCGCGCCGAGGGGGTCACCTCGCTCAATACTGACTTGGTTTACGGCCTGCCTCATCAGACCATGGCGCGGCTGGAGGATACGATCGACAAGACCCTGTCCCTTGCCCCGGATCGCGTGGCGCTTTTCGGCTATGCGCATGTGCCATGGGTCGCGAAACGGCAGAAACTCATCCGCGAGGCGACACTGCCCGACGCGGTCGCACGCTATCACTTCGCTGAGAGGGCCGCGGCACGCTTCGCCGCTTCGGGCATGGAGGCAATCGGCATTGATCATTTCGCCACGCCGCAGGATGGGCTGACCCAAGCAAAGAACAACCGCCGCCTGCGCCGGAATTTCCAAGGCTACACCGATGACAATTGCCAAACCCTGATCGGCCTCGGCGCCTCGTCAATCTCGCGTTTTCCGGGGGGCTACGTACAGAACGCCCCCGCGACGGCGGCCTACACCGCGCGTATCGCCGACGGCGACTTGCCCGGAACGCGCGGCTACGCCTTGGACGATACGGACCGCCTGAACGCGCGGGCGATCGAATGTCTGATGTGCGACTTCACTCTTGATCTGAACGCCTTGGCAGAAACCTTCGGCCCACGGGCCTTCGATCTCGCGCCCGAGTTGAAGGCCATCGCGACCCGCTACACGCCATTCGTGCGCTTGTCCGGAACGCGCCTCGACATCCTGCCCGAAGGTCGCGCCCTGACCCGCATGATCGCATCGATGCTTGACCGAGAGGTGCCGGAGGGCATGCGCTATTCGCAAGCGTCTTAAGCTTTCACCGGCTCGCCCGAGGCGCGGGCCGTTCGGACACTGACAAGCCAACGGCAGACAGATCGTTGTGCGTCCAACTGACCATGGCAGACCGCTGTGCCCATCGGAACAAAGCGGGCGCAGGCCGGTTTCTTCCCAGTAATGGGTTGGGAAAGAATATGTCTTCATCGAAATCGAAGGACGAAATCTGGGACGAGTGGCGCGATCTGGTCAACATGGCACCGGCGGAGCTTGAGGACTGGCTGGAGACCGAGGCCTCCAAGTCCGTGGGCGACAGCGGAAGCGGTGAAAGCACCGGGCACAAATCCGGCCGCAGGATCGTTAAGATCAAACGCACCAACAAGGACGACCTGACCGACGATCAGTGGGATCACATGGCGACCGTCGTCGGCTATATCAAACGGCATCTCTCCCAAGGCGGGCCGAAGGATGACGTTAAAGACTCGAAATGGCGCTATTCGCTGATGAATTGGGGCCACGACCCTTTGAAGGGCGATAGCTGACGCACTGCGCCTTGTCCGATTGATAAGGGTATGGACCTTTGATCGGGCTTCAACATTGGCGAAGGCGCGCAGACAATTGCGCTTTTTCGCAACTCAAGCGTTGATATCTCTATGGCCTGCGATCCACGCATCGCAGAACTGGTTGCGGGGCGCAGCGAACCTGCCGCCTCTCCCATCTTCGCCCCCGCAAGACCGAAGCGGCCCGCCGTATTGGTCCGTAAGAGCCACCGAACAGCAAAACCCCATTCTCGACAATGCCGCAGTGTGCTGCCACAAAGTCACCCAAAGGCAGTCCCGCACCTGTTTCGCCGGGAGAACGTTGGCCTTGCGCTTGGAGGAGGAAAAACCATGAATGCGTTGAGACAAACTATTTGCGCGGCATTGGCCCTGGGGCTTGTCGGGGGCGCCGCAAGCGCCGAGACCCGTGTGACCTATAAGTCGGCCAAATCGGGCTCGTCCTACTATCAAATGGGCGTGGAGCTTGCCGAAGCCATGAAAGCGGGCAGCGGCGGAGACATCTCGGTTACCGTGGAAGAGAGCCAAGGATCGGTTCAGAACGTCATGGAAGTCCGCGCGCGCGGGGCCGACTATGTCTTCACCACCCCGCCCTCGCTCGTTGGTCTGGCCCAGAACGGCAAGGCTATGTTTGAAGGCAAGACCGCACCGGCTTTCGATGAGATTCGCGCGCTTTTCCCGATCCCATCGCTGACCATGCATTTCGTGATGTCTCAGGACAGCGGCGCCACCGCGCTTGCGGATTTGGAAGGCAAAAGCATCCTGCTGGGCAAAGGGTCTTTCGGCGCGACTGAAGGTGCGAAGTATCTGGATATGTTCGGGCTGGCAGACAGTGTCGAGATCGCGGATGCAGAATTGAGCAACGCCGTGGCCGCTTTGAAGAACGGGCAGATTGACGGCTTTGTCACTGCGGGTTCATTCCCGGCGCCAAATGTCGTTGAAGCCGCCGCTTCCACCCCCGTTACCGTTGTCCCGTTGTCGGACGAGCAGATCACCCAATCCAAACGGACCCGCATTGTCATTCCGGCGGGCACCTATGCGGGCCAGGAGCAGGATGTGACCACAACGTCCCTGCCCGTCGCCGCTTTCACGACAACCGAGATGGACGATGAAACGGCTTATCAGCTGACCAAGACCTATTGGGAAAACAAGGCCAAGATGGCCGATACTTCGCCTTGGTGGGGCAATGTCACGCCTGAGTTGATGGCCAATATCACCACTGAACTCCACCCCGGCGCGCTGCGCTATTACGAAGAAGCCGGGATCGCGACAGAGACCTCGCAGTAACAAGACGCGCGGCGCGGGTTTTCCGCGCCGCGCTTGCCCAGCCAAAGCCGGAACTCCATAGATGACAAATCTCCCCGAAAGCCGATTGGCGGCGAGTTTCTGGATCGCGCTGGCCATCGCGCTGGTCAGCTATCACTTGGCGCTGGTGTTTTCGGGGCTGGTGCCGAACTTGATCAGCAGGCCGCTGCATATGGCCTTTATCCTGCCCTTCGCCTTGGTCTTTGACGCGCAGACCCCGCTGCGGCGGATCACTGGCAGCATCTTGGCCGCATTGGGCATCGCCGCAGCGCTTTGGGTGGCATTCAACAGCGATGCGCTTGGCGATCAATACGGGTTCATCGAAAGCAACTTCCAGCATGCCGTGGCGGTTACGCTCCTCTTGGTAGTGCTGGAAACGGCGCGGCGCGTGATCGGTTGGCCCTTGCCACTGGTCGCGGTACTCGCCCTGCTCTACGGCCTGTTCGGGCAGCATATTCCCGGCGAGTTCGGCCATTCCGGCACGCCGATCGAAAGCTATTTCGGAACACTAACCATCGCCGAGGGCGGAATCTGGGGAACGCTCACCGGTGTCTCCGTTTCTGTCGTGGCGATCTTTGTCATCTTCGGCGCAGTTCTGAACGCTGGCGAAGCGGGGCAAGGCTTCATGAATGTCGCCGCCGCCGCCGCGGGGCGGCTGAAAGGCGGCGCGGCGAAAGTGTCTGTTTTGTCGTCGGCGCTCTTTGGGTCAATCTCCGGCTCGGCCTCCGCAAATGTCGCTTCCACCGGCGCGATCACCCTGCCCGCGATGACCAAGCTTGGCTACCCCAAACGCCTCGCCGCCGCGGTCGAGGCCGTGGCCTCCTCAGGCGGGCAGATCATGCCGCCCCTGATGGGCGCAGGCGCTTTCGTGATGGTCGAACTGACCGGCGTGCCCTACACCGGCATCATGGCTGCCGCCGCGCTTCCGGCGGTGCTTTACTTCGTGGCGGTCTGGGTTGGCATCAACGCCTATGCGCAGCGCTTCGCCCTCAAGGGGATCGCAGAAGCGGATCGCCCTGCATTGCGCGACGTGGTTGTCACATCGCTCTTCTTCCTCGTCCCCTTCTCGGTCCTGCTATGGGGGATGTTCGTCGCGCAGTTCACGCCGGAATATGCGGCGGCTATGGCGATCCTCGCAGCGGCGCTGCTCTTGTTCTTCAACGCGCAGCTCACTTTCGAGCCGCGCCAGATCGCCACGCGAATGGCAAGTGCAGTTCTCAATGCCGCACGGCAGGTTGCCCTGATCGCCTCCATCATCCTTTGCGCCTCAATCATCATCGGCGTGCTGTCGATCACCGGGCTTGGCGTGAAAATCACCTCTCTTATTCTGGCGGGGTCTGGGGGGCTTCTTTGGCCGTCCCTGCTGCTCACGGCGCTTGCTTGCCTCATTTTGGGCATGGAAGTGCCCACCACGGCGGCCTATGTGATCTGCGTCTCCGTCGCCGGGCCTGCGCTCATTGAACTGGGTCTTTCGCCGCTTCAAGCGCATCTCTTTGTCTTTTGGTTCGCGCTTCTCTCGACAATCACGCCCCCGGTCTGCGGCGCTGTTTTTATCGCCGCGGGGATGATTGGCGAGAATTGGTTGAAGGTCGCTCTGACAGCGATGGCGCTTGGCATTGGACTCTACATCATCCCGCTGGGCATGATCGCGAACCCGGATATGCTGAGCCTTTCGGACGCCCCATTCGCGGCTCTCTTGGCGGCTGGTCGTGTCGCATTGGGGCTGACCCTGCTTTCATACGGTTTGATCGGCGCACGACGACCCTTGCCAACGCTCGCGCTTTGCGCAGGTGGGCTGGCTGTTGTGTTTTCTGGCCTGTGGATTTGAGCGCGCGGTCGTAGAACAGGCGATTGGTTAAGTTGATGGTTGGCAGCACATGCGCAAACCAATTCGGGCTCTATTGGAGGCGTGACCTGCGCCTGAACTTACCTCCAGCCGGATCCAGAGCCAGATTAATCTTTACATCACATGGCGCAGCTTGAGCGATCGCCCAACGCGCGGCGTTTCCATTTTTCGCAGACGAGCGAGTGACTGCATTAGTCAGGGTTCGCGCGTAATTGACCGGGGTCAGAACACACAATGCCGAATGCAGGCGTTCAAACATGGTCTCATAAAGCAATTCACCCCGCTTCCCTCCGGTGATCCTCGCTAAGGAGGCCATTCTGTATCCGCTAGCCGGCGCAATATAGCGCCATGCGACCCTTTGGTCTGATCAGTTACCTTTGCGCCAAATACTCATCTCTTAGGAGCCTCTTGTGCAGCTTCCCCGTCTCTGTCCGGGGCAACCTCTTGCGGAACTCGATACTCCGTGGGCATTTGATCGAAGACAGCTTTGTTCGGCAAAATTCAAACAAGGCGTCACGCAGTTCATCTGAAGCGTCGACATCTGGCAGCAACTGCACAACAGCATGAACGGCTTCACCAAAATCCTCATGTGGAATGCCGATAACGGCTGCGTCGAGCACGGCCGGATGGTTTAGCAGCGTATCTTCAGTCTCTTGCGGATAAACGTTCACTCCGCCCGAAATGATCATGAAAGATTTGCGATCCGTCAGGTAAAGATAACCTTCCGCGTCGACCCGACCGATATCCCCGAGGGTTGTCCAGCCTTTTTCATTAGTGGCACGCCGGGTCTTTTCTGGGTCTTTATGATAAGCGAACTGATGGCCATTCTCGAAAAAAATCTCTCCTTCTTGTCCAACTGGAAGCTCTTCTCCAGTCTCGCCGCAGATATGGATGACCCCCAGTTTGGCCCGGCCCACTGAACCGGGATGCCCCCGCCACTCACGGCTTGTTATCGCAGTGAAACCGTTATTCTCCGTACCAGCATAATACTCGTGGATAATATCCCCCCACCACGCCAGCATCTCGTGCTTGACCTCAATCGGACAGGGAGCCGCGGCATGTACAGCCATCTGCATGGAGGAAAGGTCGTATTTCTCACGTACCTCCTGAGGTAGTTTCAACAGGCGCACGAACATGGTTGGCACCCATTGGCTGTGGGTAATGCGATGTTCTTCAATAAGTCTTAGCGCCTCTTCGGCGTCAAAGCGGTCCATGACAACCGCAGTACCACCCGATTTGATCGTGACCATTGAGTGGCGTAATGGGGCTGCATGGTAAAGCGGCGCAGTGGACAGGTATCGGGTATCCGGCCCGTAGCCGAAAAGATCGGTTAGCAGATCGACCAGCATCGTGCGCGTTCCAAGCGGCGCGGGTTCCAACGGCCATTTGATACCTTTTGGCCGCCCAGTCGTTCCTGAGGAATAGAGCATATCAAGCCCTTGTGCCTCGTCTGGGATTGGCGTGGTTGGCTGTTCCGCGACGCCATGATCCCAACTTGGCAGGCCCTCCGCCCCCCCGCCTACGACGCGCACAGCGAAGGCTTTGCCAAAATCCGTCTGTAGCTTTGCGATTATTCCCGCAAACCGATCGCTTGTAATTAGCAGCTGAGCATCGCAATCGTTGAGGATATAGGCGATCTCTTCCGGCCCCAGATGGGTACTGATGGTCGTGTAATACACGCCGGCACGATCTGCTGCGAAACAGACCTCCAGCATTTCGCGACGGTTCTCCATCAGAATGGCAATATGCGCACCCGTTTCGATTCCCATAGCGCGCAACAGATGCGCGCCTTGATTTGCCCGGGCTTCGAGCGCAGCAAAGCTGACACTTTCGCCGGTGGCGGCCATGACGAAGGCTGCCTTGTCCGCCGGATGGTGGCGAGGCTGCCAAGAAGTATCAATGTCGGACATGTTAGAACTCGATTAGGGTTTTGCCAAAGTGGCCGCCGGCGCGTAGATGCGTTAGTGCCTCTTTCAGCTGATCGAACTTGAAGGTCTCGCCCAGAACAGGCCGCAGCTCATGCTGAGCCATGGCACGCAGCATCGCCTCAAACCCGTCGCGGTGGCCCACGGTGACGCCTTGGAGACGGACTTGGCGGGCGACAATCGGACCCAGCGAGGCTTCGATGTTCAGCCCCGAAAGCACCCCAATCATGGACAACGTCCCGCCCGGCCGCACGGCCCTCAGAGACAGAGGCAATGTTTTCGCGCCGCCTAACTCGATAATGTTGTCATAGCCACCGCGGTCGGCGGTAATAGGGCGACTGGCGCGGGCCCAATCTTCTTCACTGCGGTAATTGATTGTCGTGTCTGCGCCCATTTCCCTGACTTTCGCGAGTTTGTCATCGCTAGAGGAAATCACAGTGACATGCGCCCCGTGCATCTTGGCAAAGGCCAAGGCGAAGAGCGCGACACTGCCGGTGCCTTGGACCAGCAATTTGTCCCCGGCGCGGGTTTGGCCGTGGGTGATGACCGCGCTCCATGCCGTGAGCGCGGCGCAGGGCAGTGTCGCCGCTTCTGCGTCGGTCAAATAGTCAGGAACCTTGACCACCCCTTCCGCAGATAGACAGATGCGGTCGGCCATAACCCCGTCCAGCGGCCCCCCCAAGGCTGACGCAAAGCGTTCAGGGCTTGGCGCACCCGCGGTCCAGTTCTGGAAATAGGTTGGGCAGACACGGTCCCCGACGGCAACCCGGGTCACACCCGGCCCTACTTCGACAACTTCACCCACACCGTCGGACACCGGGATCAAGGGCAGTTCACCCGTCGCTCGGCCATAGCCCCGTTCGGGCACGATCAGATCACGTGAGTTGAGCGATGCCATCAGCATCTCGACAATGACCTGTCCCGGTCCGCAGCTTGGCTCATCGCACTCTGTCAGTGTGAGATTGTCGAATCCCCAGTCGCCTTCAATCTGGAATACACGCATTGTTCAGCTCTCCTTCCGGGCGGTCAAACGCGCCACCCTGTCTTTGAGGATATTTGTTGCCCCATCGGTGAAGCCCGCCATCTGTGCGGCGGCGATGTGGCGGGTAAAGGGGTGCTCCGGGCGCAAGCCTTCGGCCCCCATCAGTTGCAAAAGTCTTGGCAGTTGAGTCTGCGCACAGGAGACCGAACTGATCTTGGCCTCAGCAGCCGCAAGTTGCGCATCCGCGCCTTGCGCCACCTTGTCGACAGCCTGCTCCGTAGCGCGTCGGGCCTGCATCAAGGCGACTTGCGTGGCCTCGAACTCTGTCTGCCAGCGTGGAATGGCATTCAGCGGCTTACCGAAGCTGCAACGTTTAGCGCCATAGGCCGCAGCACTATCCAGTGCTGCTTGCACCATGCCGTTGCACATTGCGGCAACATAGGTCCGCGCGGCATTGATCTCTTTCAGGATCGCTTTGAAAGCTGTGCCGGGTGCAGCGAGCATGGCTTCATGTGGGAGTTTAACCCCCGAAAGGTAAAACCCGCCGGTCCCTAGACTCGTCTGCGAAAAGGCACTGTCGATGGCATAACGGGTGACACCCGGCGCATTCAGATCAACGAGGAAGGCTGCGATGCCATCGCTGTCGCCCACCTCTGCGCATTGCGCATAGATGATCGAAAGCCCCGCCTGCCGCCCGTTGATAATCCATGCTTTTTCCCCATCGAGCTCCCAGCCGCCCGCAACCTGCCGCGCGGTGGTGCGAATGGCAGCAAAATCGCTGCCGGTGCCGGGTTCGGTCAAAGCGGTGCAGGCGTGCATCCGGCCAGAAAGCAGGTCGGGCAGATATTGTGCGGCGGCATCCTGTCCTACTTCACAGAGCCTGAGGGCAATGTTGTGCGTATTGACCAGAGACATCGCGAAACCGAAATCTGCTCCGGCCAACACCTCCAAAGCTGCCGCGCGGGTGGCAAAGCCGAAGCCCCTGCCTCCCATTTCCTCTGGCACCTCAATACCCAGAAGCCCCAAAGCGGCGGCCTCATAGTAAAGCGCGGGCTCCGGCGCGGCGCCGATGGACCATGCTGCCGCCTCCGCGGCAACACGTCCCTTAGCGAAGTGCGCGACCTGATCCAGAAAAGCTTGGCTCATGTCCGGCCCTGACGTTTTTCCATCAGGTCGCGGGCGATACCGGCAATGCCGCGCGGCATGAAGATCGTCGCCAGTACCAGCACCAGCCCATAGAGGATCAGCCGGAAACTATCGGCAAAGCGCAGGTATTCAGGCAGGAAGACCACGAAGAACGCGCCGATGATTGGCCCGGCAATGGTGCCCGATCCGCCGATGATGACCGCGAGGATCGCATCAAGCGACTGCGCAATACCGAAGATCTCCGGATTGATGAAGCTCTGGTAATGCGCATAGATCGCCCCGGCGAGGCCCGCGAACATCGCGGAGGTCACGAAGGCAAAGAGCTTGTATTTCCAAGCCGCGATACCAACCGCGCCGACGAGGTCTTCGTTCTGGCGGATCGCTACGAGGATTTGCCCGATACGCGACCGCACGATCAGTGCGGCAAGCCCCGTCATCAGCGTCGCGATGATCAATACAAAGTAATAATACGTTTCTCGATCGCGCCAATTGAACAGTGCGTCCTTGCCACCGGGCTTCGGGATGCCGGTGATGCCTGCCTCGCCTTGGGTAAGCTCGTGGAAGTTCATCAGGACGATGAAAATCACCATGTTGAACGCTAGTGTGACGATGGCGAAGTAGTGTCCTTTGACCCGCAAGCTGGGGTAGCCTGTCAGCAGCGCGAAGAAGGCAGTAACGAAGGGCGCGAGGATGATCGTCAGCCAGACTGGCAGATCAAAGTGCATGCCCATCAGCGCCGTCGAATAAGCCCCAATCCCCATGAAGCCGGCCTGCACGATGGAAACATAGCCGGTGTAGCCTTGGATCAAGTTCTGCCCTTGCGCTGCGATGACCCAGATCAAGGCCAATACGCTCAGGTGGATATAGTATTTCACAGAGATGAGCTGCGGCAACAATACGAAGCCAACCAGTGCCAGCCCATAAAGGATGAAGGTGCGATTACGAGCCATTATGCTTTCCCCATCAGGCCCTGAGGCCGGAACAACAGAACGCCGATCATTACCACGAATGCGATCACGTCCTTATAAGCGGATGAAATGAAACCGGCGGCGAGTGCCTCGGTGATGCCGAGCACGAGCCCCCCAACAACGGCGCCCGGGATCGACCCCAGACCGCCCAAGATGAGCACGGCAAAGCCCTTAACCACCAAGCCTTCGCCGATGCCCGGTGCAATCGCAAAAAGCGATCCGACCATGACCCCGGCGCAAACACCGAGCGCTGTGGAGATTGCAAAGACCACCAGCGGGATCGTCTTGACGTTAACACCCATAAGGATCGCCGCGTCGCGGTTCTCGGCCACAGCGCGGATCGCTTGGCCCGTTTTGGTGCGTTCGACAAATACCGTCATCGCGGCGATCAAAAGCGCGGCGGCAAGGATCACATAGAGCCGCAGCTCGGGAATGGTGACACCGCCGATGTTGAAGACGCGGGAGAAGTCGGTCGGGATGACGACTTGCTCATGCCCAAAGAGTTCGAGATTGATCCCCTCAACCATCATGGTCAGTCCAAGCGCCACGATAAAGGCGTTGATGTGATTGGCATCTCGTACCGGGCGATAGGCCAGAAGTTCGATCAATACGCCAAAGGCAAGCCCGACCAAAAGCGCAATCAGGATCGCCAGTAGCAAGGGTATGCCCCAACTGGTGACGAAAAAGAACGTAAGATAGCCCCCGAACATAGAGACCGATCCATGGGCAAAATGCGCGATGCCGAGGATTCCGAAAACCGTGGTCAGCCCCAGTGCGATCAGCACATAGACACCCCCGATGGCGATGCCGTTAATAATCTGTTGAAGTACCTCAACCATGCCGCACCCTGCGAATTAAAGAAGATAGAAGAATGGGGCGCAGGAAACCTGCCCGCGCCCCGCCCGGGGAGGGATCAGTCGTCCAACGTGCTCAGGAATGCTGAATACGCGGCGGCGTCAGACGGCAGGTCTTGCACAAAGACCCAATTGCCGCCCTGCCACTGGAAAGCGCCATTGGAGGTATAGGCCTGCCCGTTTTCATCGAACATTTTGTCATCGACAGGCAGGTATTGCATGACGACCTCATCCGGCACCGCAATCTCGCGCAGCGCCTCAGCCACAGCCTCAGTGTCGTCTACGGTCCCGGCCGCCTCGATGGCGTCCTTCAAAGCATAGGTTTGGTCATAGGAATAAGGTGAGCTTGGTGAGGGCGCGATGCCGTACTCTTCGGTATAGTTGGCGTGGTAGGCCTTGCCGTTTTCAGATGCCGAAAGCAGCGTCAACTCTGTCGGGCGCAGGTCCCAAACGCCTTCCATCTGCTCCGAAGTGGCCACACGGGTAAACTGCTCTTCGCTACCGGAGGTGAAACCATAGCGCGGCACGTCGATGCCAAGTTCGACTGCCTGACGGTAGATAAAGGCTGCTGGCTCAACATAGCCGACGACAAGGATCGCGTCAGGCTCTTGGCCGCGGATTTTGGTCAACTGCGGAGACATGTCGCGGTCTTTCAGACCAAATGCCTCCCGGCTCACGATCTCTCCGCCCGCTTTTTCCAACTCCTTTTCAAAGGCGTCGACGTAGCTGGCGTAGAACCCCACATCCAGCGCGCCCAAGACGGCAACCCGCTTGTGGCCCTTTTCGGCGACAAAGGTACCAGCCGCCGCACCAGTATAATCTGCTGGTGGACGCGTGCGTGTGAGGTTCGGGATTTCGCGGGTCGTGATCGACCGCTCAGCGGCGTTGCCCACGAGCATCACCGCATCTTCATATTCGATGAAAGATGCCACAGCCCCGGTCGCGCCCGAGCAGCAGAAACCAAGAATATACTTAACGCCATCTCGGTCGATCAGTTTGCGTACGGCGTTGGAGGCCTCGGTCGGGTTGGCCTTGTCGTCATAGGCGATGACGTTGAGCATGTAGGTGTCTTCGCCCACCTTGATCCCGCCACTGGCGTTAATCTCTTTCGCGGCCAGTTTCACCGCATTGGTCTGCGGCAGTCCGTAAACGGCCCCGCCCCCGGTCAGCGCATCGCTAACCCCGATGTCGAGCGTCTTTTCCTCGGCCCATGCGGCACCCGCCGTCATGACCATTGCAGCTGTTATTGCTGTCAGTCTCATGTTCTGTCTCCTCCCAGAAACGTTGGTATCAGTGGCCCAGATACGCCTTTGCGACATCCGGATGTGATTGCAGCTCCGCGCCCGTACCGCTCAGCACGATCCCTCCGGCTTCGAAAAGATAGGCCCGGTCGGCAAGCCGCAGCGCCATGGCCGAGTTCTGTTCGACCAGCAGGATGGTTTTCCCCATCTCTTTAACTCTCGCGATGGTCTCCCCCACCTCCGCGACGATTTTCGGGGCGAGCCCTAACGATGGCTCATCAAAGATGCAGAGCTTGGGCCGCGCCATAAGCGCCCGGCCAATGGCCAACATCTCCTGCTCCCCACCCGACAACGTGCCCGCCGCCTGGCTGGCGCGGTCGCGCAGGATAGGAAACATGTCCATCATCTCTTCAACATCCGCTGCCTGCTCTGCATCCTTACGCGGATAGGCTCCCATCTTGAGGTTCTGCAGCGTTGTCATTTGCGGAAAGACCTGACGCCCTTCGGGGCACATGGTGATCCCCGCTTTGACGATGGAGTGGCCGCTTTGGTTGGTGATATCTTGGCCCTCGAACTCAATGGTTCCTGCGGTAGCCGGAACCAGCCCGCAGATCGCCTTGAGCGTAGAAGACTTGCCCGCGCCATTCGCGCCAATCAGCGCGACGCATTCGCCCTGATTGACCTGCAAGTCGATGCCGTGGATGACTTCGATCGCGCCATAGCTGACGCGCAGGTTGGATACGTTCAACATGTCAAGCCGCCTCGCCGAGATATGCGTCAATGACGACTGGATTGTTGCGGATTTCCTCAGGCGTGCCTTCGGCGATCTTTTGGCCAAAGTTGAGCACAACGATCCGATCGCAGACCTCCATGATCAGCGCCATGTGGTGTTCAATCACCAGGACAGAGGTCCCTAAATCGCGGATCTTCTTGATCAGGTCGCTTAAGCTCTTGCGCTCATGCGAGACCAGCCCGGCGGCGGGTTCATCCAGCAAAATCACTTTGGGATTTGAAGCAAGTGCTGTTGCGATCATCAGAAACCTTTGTTGGGCCGAACTAATGGTGCCCACGCGGTGATCCTGTACCGGCGCGAGGTCAGTGTTCTCGAGGATCCGGTCGACACGCGCAGCCAGTTCCTCTTCCTCGCTGGATTTCCGGCCCATGCCGAATACAGACGCCAGCGGATGCGACGTGCGCGTAACGTTGCAGCCCAGCACGATATGGTCGCGTACCGTGAATTCCGTGAATGTACTGGCTGTCTGAAAGGTCCGCGACAGGCCCTTCGCCACACGATCATATTCAGGCAGATTATCGATCTTGGCGCCGGCCAAGCTAATCGCGCCAGAAGTAATCGGAAACAACCCCGCCAGACTGTTCACAGTGGTCGATTTTCCGGAACCGTTCGGTCCAATCAAACCGAGGATCTGCGCCTCGTTCACATTAAAGGACAGGTCTCGGATCGCATGCACGCCGCCAAACGACTTGCACAGAGATTCGACCCTCAAAACAGGTGTCGCCATAATATATTCCCCTCCCCGCTCCTCCTGCGGTTTGAGAAGCGTAGCGACGGCCCATGGCGCAAATCAAATTCAAAGATTCCGCTTGGATATCTAATTTTTAGATGGTTAGATTTCGAGAGGGCGTAGACTTCGGAGGAGTTTGGCACCGTGAAACCGATCAGGAATATCAATTCTGTACAGGTGTTTAGCCTCACCGCCGAAACTCGGAATGTCACCCGCGCCGCGCAACTCTTAAACATCAGCCAAAGCTCAGTGAGCTATCACATTAAAAAATTGGAATCGGATCTTGGCTACCGGCTCTTCCACCGCACCGGCCAAGGGCTGACCCTCACGGACGAGGGCGTCGAGCTGGCGCAGCATGTTGGGCGGGGGCTTGAGATGATCCAAACTGGGCTCGATCAGTTATCGATACGAGCGGGCGCGATCCGTATCGCGCTCTTGCCGATGTTTTCCAGCCGCTGGTTGTCGTCAGAGTTGGGTGACTTGATCGAACAATATCCTGACGTGCGCCTATCCATGCACAACCACAACAATAACTATGCCTATATGCCCGAGCCCGGGAGCTTTGCGGACATCGGCATTCAATGGGGAAAGGGCGACTGGAATGGCTTTGAAGTCCACCCTCTTTGGCCCGAAAAGATGGCATTGGTCTGCAGCCCTGAGTATCTTGCAAAACATCCGATCACCGAACCAAAGGATGTGACAGGCTGCACCCTATTGCATGTAGACGATACCGGAATGTGGGAAGAATGGTTCGACTTGAACGGAATGAAGATGGTCCACAGCCAGCCGCAAATGATGCTTGAAGATCGTCATTTTCAGCTCAGCTCGACCATCAATGGTTTGGGGGTATCTCTTTTTGCCTCGTGGCTAGTGCAGGAGGAATTGGAAAGTGGCGCGTTGGTTAGTCCTTTCTGCCGAGATTTCAAAACATCATATGCTTATCATCTTATCCTGCCGCGCTTGAAAACTTCATCCCCTGCAGCGCTACGGTTCCGTGATTGGCTTCTTGAAAACCGTTCCAAGGCAGATCGGTTACCGTCGTCACCTTCAGAAGCGTAACTCAGTGATAGAGAAAAGCCGCATCGGCTTGCCGCTCAAATACAACTTTGTCTGAGAGACAGGCAGGGCTATTCACAAAATTCCACATTCCGTACCAGTCAATGGAAGGATTCAGACGCATCCGAAAGAAACACAAGAGAAACGATAGGCAGCTATATTTCTCTGCAACCACGGCAACAGGTCGCCGAACGCGGCCCATTCAAATCAAATAGGAATGCATGGTGGCGGAGGAGGTGTCCGCCTATGTGCATTCTAACCCATTCCAGTATGATATATTTTTCAGCTACTTGGCCCCCTTCTAGGTCTTGTATGTTCCAGCTACGCCCCCCACATTCCAGATGTAAATGGGGGACGAAATGGTGGACGCAAACGCAACAGACGAACCGGCCAAGCGCAAGGAAAAGGCGCTTTCGGCTGCATTCGTTCGGTCGGTCGCTACCCCCGGCAAGTACACAGACGGCCATGGCCTGTTTCTCAAGGTAGACAAGTCAGGCGCAAAACGCTGGGTGCAGCGCATTATCATTCGCGGCAAGCGAACTGAGATAGGGATGGGTAGCGCCTCTCTTGTTAGCTTAGCAGAGGCGCGAGAACGGGCGCTGGAGAACCGCAAGCTAGCGCGAGCGGGCGGAGACCCCTTGCAAGCGAAACGCGCCTCTGAGGCGCTGCTCACGTTCGAGGAAGCTTCGCGCAAGGTTCATCAGATCCACGAGCCGACTTGGCGCAACAAGAAACACGCCGCGCAATTCATATCGACCCTCGAAACCTATACCTTCCCCCGCATCGGCAGACTGAAGGTATCAGAGGTTAGTACGGCAGACGTGCTGGCTGTGCTGCAACCTATCTGGCTCGAAAAGCCTGAAACAGCGCGCCGAGTGCGGCAGCGTATCGGTACGGTGATGAAATGGGCTGTGGCAAACGGATGGCGGCAGGACAACCCAGCAGACGCCATTGCGCAAGCCCTTCCCAAGCAGAACAAGACACAAGCGCACCGCAAATCCCTACCCTATGACCAAGTGGCAGATTTTCTGACCACGCTCAAAGCGTCAGACGCGGGAACTGCGACCAAGCTGGCGTTAGAACTGGTTATTTTAACAGCGTCTCGTTCAGGCGAAGTGCGCTTGGC
This sequence comes from Sulfitobacter sp. 1A13421, assembly GCF_043557285.1. Classification (NCBI taxonomy): domain Bacteria; kingdom Pseudomonadati; phylum Pseudomonadota; class Alphaproteobacteria; order Rhodobacterales; family Roseobacteraceae; genus Sulfitobacter; species Sulfitobacter sp. 1A13421. Next base: position 2,365 of record NZ_JBIFFQ010000014.1, on the reverse strand, counting down.
TGAATGGTCAGAGTTTGATCTACAGGCGGGCATATGGACCCGCCCAGCGCATCGGATGAAGGCAAAGAAGGAACATCGCGTTCCCCTCTCGCCGCGCGCGCTCGAAGTGCTGACAGAAGCGCGAAAGCTAGGGAGCGGCGAGGGATTAGTTTTCCCCGGCACGAAGTACGGCAAACCGCTCTCTGACATGACGCTGTCGAAGCTAACTAAGGCGCTCGGTTTTGACGTGGACGTGCATGGGTTCCGTACGTCTTTTAAGACATGGACGCAGGAATGCACCAATACGCCTCGCGATGTGTCAGAGGCAGCGCTAGCGCATACCGTCAAGGACAAGGCCGAGGCGGCTTATGCGCGGTCGGATTTCTTTGACAAGCGCAGGACGTTGATGGAACGCTGGGCGCAAGAATGCACTAAGCAATCCGGCGAGGTTATTAAACTGGCATGACTGATGAGCACGGCCCCACCCCGCCTAAAAGAGTTGTCGAAGTGCTTTCAGAGTCGGCTCAGCCGGGAAAGATTTACAATGCTGCCGCTCGCGAAGCGCGAAAAGAAGCTGAACGAACTAAAGCTAAAGACGCAATTTACTCTGCACTCTCGCGCTGGGTAGGCGAGACTGTTCACCAGGACGTTGCCATCCCTATGGTACGAGACGGCAAGCGCATAGGTACGATGCAGCAAACCATTCTCGGCCAAGGGCGAGAAGTGGATGACATTGTTGCCGCTTCGAAACTGATGAAGGCAAGTGAACTTAGAAAGCTGCGCGATGACTATAATAGGATTTCGAAACGCGCAGTCCAGTTGGCTGATGGCTTAACAAGCTTGGACCCTGCGGACCTATTCAAACTTGGAGCCGCTCCTCGCAACGCCACTTACGATACAGATACCAAAGTCATTAGAGCCATAGGGATTATACCTAGCCTCTTGATTTCACTCCCTGAACTTTTAGCGGCTTTGGAACAGCAAACAAATTACCTTGAGAAAAAACTTGATACATCGGGAGCTGCCCTAGGGCGTTCAAAAAACGAAGCTGCACACGGTGTAGCGCTGAGGCTCGCCAAATTGTATGCGCGGGTTACTGGGAAACGGCCAACTTATAGCGAAGGGCCAAACGGACTATCGGGCGAATACACCCCCGCCTTGAGGAGCGTTTTCGATGCGCTGGGCTGGAAAACTGTTTCACTTAAAAGCCCCGCGGAAGCAGCGATTTCGCAGATTACCGACGAGGATTTGCAACCATACGTAAATGCCTTGTCGTACGGACTTTTGTCATACCCCTTGGAGTAGACACCGCAGAAGAACGCGGCTTTCCTGATTGTACCAGCAACAGACAACAGGAAAGCAAATGTCAGAACCCTACCTCAGACGACCAGCAGTACAAATCGCTACCGGTCTTAGCCGGTCGAGTCTGTATTCGATGATGGCCACAGGCGACTTTCCCCGCCCGGTCCGCGTCGGAAAGCGCGCTGTCGCATGGCCGGAAAGCACCGTGGCTGCGTGGCTGGCATCACGCCCTCGCGCTGACAATAGCGGGTAAGGCAACGCCCACGCAGTAACGTAACTGGCGCGGGCGCTGGGTCGTCTAAGCAACTCACCCATACCGCGCTGAACCCCAACTCGTAAAGGATTCAGTGAAATGAAAATCCGAGCAACGCTCCATTTGAGCGAACAATCCCGCACGCTTGATCTAAATGGCCGCTTAGGCTGGGCAGTGACACAGCTAGCAGAGGCAGGCCCGAAAGGCGTCACTCCCATCACACGCCCAGCGCCCCGATGGTCTGGATACGTTTTCGACCTCCGTGAACTAGGCGTCCCGATAGAGACCATCATGGAGCCGCATGAAGGCAGCTACCCCGGAATGCACGCAAGGTACGTTCTAACCTGCGAAGCAGAGATAAGCCTATTGGATTGGGAGGTGTGAGAGTGAAACCGCATCACGAGGCACCGTTCAACATCCCGCCCACCCCGTTTGAGCGCCATTTGGCTCGCAAACACAGTTTGCCTAGCCATTGGGTACGAACGCTTAACGAATTGCGCGGAGGGCATCGCTAATGGCGAAAGGCAAGCGCAGGGATAGCGAGGGGCAGTACATTACCCTGCCCTATGCTCAATTGAAGTCCGAAGCATGGCGGTCCCTTTCGGGGGCCGCTGTCAAGGTATGGCTCGAACTGCATACCCGCTTCAACGGCAGCAACAACGGCAACGTCCGGCTTTCAATGAATGAGGCCGTTAGTGCGCTGGGCATATCTAAAGGGACTGCCCAGCGCTCGTTTGTCGAATTGGAGGAAAAGGGTGTGAACAAGCATGCAATTTTGACCCCGTAGAGGGGTGATCGGCGTCCAAAAATGACCCCCTTACACTGATGTGG
>NZ_JBIFFQ010000013.1:0-86091 GCF_043557285.1 Sulfitobacter sp. 1A13421 | reverse complement strand
AATACTCAGAGAGAAACTCGCCGCTCCATCAGCGTAACGGAACCGTGGAAATCAATGGGACAGGGACGGCGCTTACGGTTCATACACAGAGAAGCCATGCCTGTTGCTGTCGCGGTAGCAGCTAAAGCTTGGTCAGAAAGGAAGCTTATCTACGCCATTCACAAGCTTGCAATGAGCTACCGAACTGAATGCGTTACCCCCAGGTCTATGCATCCCCACAATGGACACATCTTTGCGAAGCACACTAATGATTTCGAGTCCCATGTCGGAACGTCAATTGCGATCAATCTCGCATTCTCGGCCATAGAAGAACTCGGCCTTTCCATCAAAGCGACTGCCGACAAACCTCGCTCGCTCAGCAAGAAGGACTTCATATGGAACCCAGAGGTGTTGGATCCTCTCAAAGAACGCTTGGCCCAGGCTGGGATCGATCCAGATAGAACAATAGACTGGGTCGCCCGGGGCGATAAAACTGAAGTCCCGATCTATGAGATGCTGAATGAGCCGACAGAATATGCGGATGGACAGGAAGTTCGGGATCGCCGGGTCAAGCTGTACGATGCTATCAATTTCTGTGAGTATCTGCGCAATCAGATGACTGCCCACGCATTCTCGGGCAACACTGCGCGTCTTGGGCCTTATGAAGTCTACAATACGCAGTTTGTGGCAAGGTTTCTTATCTTAGCTAAGTGCGAACTTTGGGGGGTGTGGAATAGCGATCTACATAAGCGCTATCTTGTGGATGATGCCTCTATTGCGAAGTGAAGCTCTCGGTTAACAAATCGGTCTTCACCGTCAGGCTACCTCCGTTCACTTCGAAAGTGGTTGAGTTGCTTTTCATTGTCGTTCCATCTTTGTTGACCCAATGAAAACTCGTTTTGTTACCGTCGATGCGGCAGCCGTAGACAACGCCACCTGACCCTTGGAGGCCGAAATACCCGTCCTGGTCCTTTGCATCGGCGGGCAAGCCCTTTGTGAAGAAGTACACCTTTGCTGCTGCGCGGCATATTTCACGATCATTCCAGTCGGCGAGCGCAGGTTCAGCTAAGCAGACGAGGGGAAGTGTCAGAATGGCGAGTGATCGCATGTGTTAGTTCCTTAGTTGATGCAACCTATGGATATCGGCCTGTGGAGGCGAAATTATGACGCATGATACATGATAGCGGCATTTTCAGTGCGCGTTATCCGCCTCACACTCCCAGTTTGCCATCTTTCCACTTCTGCACCTGCACGATCCTATCAAGCCGTCTAACAGGCAACCGGCCGAAGTCTCCTGGACGAGGCATGTGAACACTCATCTTGACGTATTCTTTAGTCCGACACTTCGAACATGGGAACGGAGGTAGATGCAGGGGATGTTTGGGATCCATCACTATGATGAGATCAGCTGCCAAGAAGTATCGGCTACGCTTACACATGCTGCATCTAACTAGCATCAGTTGACCCTCTTTAGCGGCATCCCGCAACGTAGGAAACGGCTTAGCAGGATGTGCTGTTATGGGAGGTCGACTTGCTGGCATAGAGGGGAACATATAGAGAACATATATGCAGCGTCCATAGCTTCCTTCAGCTATCTACTTAGCCAAGGCATCCCCCAGTACCCCTAGAAGCTTCCAGAGTATGCCATAGGAGGCTTTCTTTGACTTATTGGTAGCTATTCAGCCCTAAGGGCCCTTTTGGCATCCTACGACACTCTCAGACCCGTTCTCATCTGACCAAGCCTGGATAGGTGGTAACCATCATTATAGTTATCAGTTTTCATCCCACCCCACCAAGGGAACCCTACCAGGGAATTGATCTATACCAGTGTTTTCTATGACCCTTTATAGTTAGCTTCCCTGACACCCACCCACCTCCAAGAACTTACCTTCTCTTCTTCGGGCATATTAACCTCAATAGATTTTAATAAGATCGGGTAACTTGAGCCATCACTATTGAAGTTTTCCCCTTGAAAGGGGTGTTGTGGGGGAGGGTGATTATTAACCTCAGGAGGGGTAGCATATTACTATATTCTTATAACCACACCTGAGGTTAATATGAAAACCCTTATTTATATGGGTTAAACAACTATGCGAGATATGTTTTCTTCGGGAAGATTTACATCTTAAGAGGATCATGTAACGGATATATTGGAAGCTTCCATAGGTCTTCGATCATACGAGATACGGCCATAAATGATCTTACCTCATCCCGATACTGAACACCTATGGATTACGGAAACCATAAATCTTCATCTTTCTTTGGGAAGCTTACTATGACCTTTGGTTAAGCTAAATCATGATCATAGTTATCTTGGGATGAACTTAGAACTTCTTGATCAGGATTCCTTTATACGGTTGAATTTTAACGATCTGATCTTCTTATGGGTCATACCCTAACGTTATAATCATGATCTACGGAAGCTGATATCTAAGCTTACATGGCTTATCCCTCTGGGAGATACGAGAAAGCTAACAGGAAGGGTCTTATGACCGTTTAACGTGGTTTCCTACATAAGAGGGATATTCTTACTCCTACGTTGATCCTCGTGGCTTCCTACATGGTAAGCTTCATCTGTCCGAGTTCTGGTGTTGGAAGCTTCCTATAAGCATTCAAGCAACATGGGCTACCGGTTCTGATCATAGGAATCCGGGTACTCTATATATTTCACTTTTCTGTTTGGTTTTCCGGCATCCCTCGACACCTACGACGGTGAAGAGATGAAAAGGACTTATTGATGACGAAACCGATTGTTAAACATCTTATGAACGGAGCTTCTGTCTTTGTGTTGTCGTTAGCCTTCAGTAGTGCAGCTATGGCTAACTATGATGATCTATCGAGTGATGAGCTACGAGAACAGTTTGATGAGATCAGTCAGGCAGAGGAATCGTTCTCTGGTATTGGTCTCTACTACTCTGTTGTGGTCTCCACTGATGAAAGCTCTTTCTTAGACCAGGGAGTGCAGGGGTAATCCCCCCCGATCTTAAGGGGATGCGGAAGTAGAATTTTCTCGGCAGGATGAACGAGGAGATTCCGATGAAAAAGGCACGTTTTACCGAGGCCCAGATCATGGCCGTACTGCGCCAGATGGAGGGCGGTGTGCCTGCTGCCGAGCTGTGCCGTGAACATGGCATGAGCAGCGTCACGCTGTACAAATGGCGGGCGAAGTATGGCGGGATGGACGCCAGCCTCATCACTGAGATGAAGGCTATGGCCGAGGAGAACTGCCGACTGAAGCGCATGTATGCCGACGTCAGCATGCAGAATGACCTCCTGAAGGAAGCGCTCGGAAAAAAATGATACGGCCAGCTCAGCGCCGAGAGTTGGCCGTGAAAGCGGTGGCGATGAAGGGGGTCAGCATTGCGCTGGCGTGCCGGGCGTTCGACGTCAGTGAGACGTGCTATCGGTACAGCCCCAAGCTGGACGATGAGAACGAGCAGATCGCCGATCTTCTGCTCGGGCTGACGACGGCGAAGAAGACCTGGGGCTTTGGCCTGTATTTCCTGTATCTGCGCAACGTGCAGGGTCACAGGTGGAACCACAAGCGTGTCTACCGGATATACCGTGAGCTGGAGTTGAACCTCAGGATCAAGCCGCGCAAGCGTCTGAAGCGGGAAAAGCCGGACGAACTGGCGGTACCTGAGGCCCCGAATGAGGTCTGGTCGATGGACTTCATGGCCGACAGGCTGGGGGATGGACGGCAATTCCGGCTGCTGAACGTTCTGGACGACTGCAACCGCGAAGGACTGGGCATTGAGATCGACTTTTCATTGCCTGCGGAACGGGTTGTTCGAGCCCTGAACCAGATCATCGAATGGCGTGGCGCCCCTGGGACTATTCGTGTCGACAATGGCCCGGAGTACATCAGCGGCACCCTCATGGAATGGGCTGAGAACAAGGGCATCGCCCTGGCCCACATCCAACCCGGCAAGCCGCAGCAGAACGCTTATGTCGAGCGCTACAACCGGACAGTCCGCCACGAGTGGCTGGACTTATACATTTTCGAAAGCATTGGAGAGGTCCAGAAGATTGCCACCGAGTGGCTCTGGTCCTACAACAACGAACGCCCCAACATGGGCAACGGCGGGATGACCCCCGCCCAGAAATTCAGAATGGCTGCGTAAGTTCTACGATCGAGCCCCCATAAAAATGGGGGGATTACCCAGGCAGCTGAGGTTACTGATGAGCTACTAGCGGCGGCGATGGGGGAGGGTTTCAATAGAGCAGAGATCGAGAACCAGGCCTTCTTCAGTGAAGAGCTTTTCGGGGATGGTACCCGCTTTGTTGTTGGCCGGATCCAAACCACTACAGAGGATATCTTTGTTATCCTGATTGAAGAAACTGATGGGTTTCGCTTGGTCTACCGGAATAAAGCTTCAAGCTTTCAGGAACCAGCAGTCTACTACACACAGAGCAGTGATATCTAAAGAACCCTGATCCTCGAAAACGTCACAGGGCAGGGGGCTACGGTAGCGGTTACCTATGACGACGAGCTTGGTAGCTTTCTGACTGAAGGTGACCGTGAGGAACTGCTTGCCACTAAGCGTCGACAGGAAGTTCTTCAGGATTCGAAAGCCTTCATTTCTGAGGTTGTCTGGAAGCTTGATTATGAAGATGTGGCAATTCGCATGCGGTCGTCGGATACCCTTTTTGGGTACCCTGATACCCCTAGAAGCAAGCAAGTGATCCAGCCATCCGGTTACTCTATTGCTGGCCCCGAGTTCGCAGGCGCTAAAGGTCATCTTCAGGAACCTGTACCCTTTGCTGGCTTCCAGTATTTCGCTGATAGCGGTGCGGCTCTCAACAAAGAGTATGATGCTAGGCTAAACCCGATTGCGCCGAGGATGGTAAGCGGGGTGGCGATTGGTCGGTTCAAGTTTGATGAGCGGGCGGTAGCACAGTTCGGCTATAGTGTGCGTCCGGAGGCTTCGCGTAAGTGCGGTGCTGATAGCTTCGCGGTGAACGGCAAAGAAGTGGAGCTTACCGGAGGTCTATCTAGGAAGCTTCCATTCCCAGCCGGTGAGTTCGACTTTGAGATGAGCTTCACCTGCGATCACAGCAACCCTGATTTGAAGATCGTGTTCCTGAACGAGGAAGGCTTGCCTCTGCCTTCTTATGATGCCGGGCTCTCAGAGAGCATCACAGATCGGATGCCTCTCGGGGCAGTGGAAACTACAGCTGCGGCCGTGCAGGTTCTCAATCAGACCGGCTTCGGGAAATCAGAAAAAGAGGAACGTGTAGAGCTGATTGATTTCTCTGCTCCTGTGCGGCTTGGCGACTTCAACACCACCAAGGACCAGATGCGGAAGGTGCTCGCATTCAAATTCAAGCCTAAGGAGACCGGGCTTCATCAAATCGATGTACGGACGATTTCGAATGTCTGCCGCTATATCTTCCAGGGTGGCAACTCATGCCTTGGCAGGTTCCCTTATAGCGACCCTCAAACTGGGGAAGAACGTCAGTTGATCGGCTGGAAACTCATGCATCCGGCTACCAAGATCACGGTATCTGATAGGGATAACACCCAGTACTATACGCAGATCGAGGCAAGCCAGCTTTACCGGGGCGTGCGCGATAACATCATCGGCTTTTATGTAGATGACAGGGACCTTCAACGGGGTCTCGATATCCGCGTCGAAATCGGAAGCTCCATGGCCCTAGCTCTCAACAAATCCGACAATATCTTGATCGCAGACGCCTTTGGGGTCGATAACCCTGAAGCACATTGGGCATCGATCTCCGATGCAGAGAAAGCGGAAGGTTCGCAGGGTTTCGTATCAGAGATGTCGCAAGCCGGGGTTGCGGTTGAGAACAGCTTCATGCTCGCAGTTCGAGAACCATCTGCTATTGAGTTCCGCCCCCTTTCGGGAAGTGACCTTGCCAATCAGGTGAGCTTGAAGCGCAAAGCAGTTGAAGTGATCTATGAAGTCGACGCCGGGGATGACACCTCCTGGCTGGAGTGATCTGACTGCACCGTGATGGAGGGCATCCCAGTTGAATCTCGGGGTGCCCTTATCCTTTCCAGAGGTTCTCTCGGAACCTCTCACCTCCCCAATAACACCTTCAAACCACGGATATTACGGAAACATTAAGCGGGATGAAAAAACTTCGCCCTGCTTTTTTGTTTTTCTGAAAACCCTCTCACTTACTCGTTTGAAGGCCAGCGCTCCTCCCGTGTTGAGCCCTTTTAACGGAAAATATGAATAAGGATTTCCAACATGAAAAATATGACACTTCCCCTGATAGCCGCTGTTGCTGCTATCTCTGCTACCCCGTCTTTTGCTGATGTTACTTTCGGCGGCTACGGCCGTTTTGGTGTGATGCACATCGATGACGACTCCACTGGCATCAGCTCCACAGATGTGACCTCTCGTTTCCGTCTCCAGATCGACGCGACCGCAGAAGCTGATAACGGCGTGATCTTCGGTGCCCGGGCCCGCATCCAGCAGAACAACACTGATAACCAACAGTCGATTAACGCGGGCCCTGACGGCGTCCTTGGCACAGCCGACGATTTCGCGAGCAACTCTGGCCCAGCTGGCACGGGCTTGAATGGTATCCGGTATTTCGCTCGCTACGGCAGCACAGAATTCGGCGTTGGCAACATTTACGGTGCTCTCGAAACCATGCCCGGTCAGTACCCCATTGATCTCGGTTTGACCTCTCTTGGCTTCGACTACACAGCATATGCTTTCCGTGCTGATGCCTACTCGAGCACAGGTGCCGGTGCCTCGGGTGCCAACGGTGTTGAAGTCCTTCACCGCTCCGGCGATCTGGAAGTTCACGTGTCGGCTTCCGAAACCAACGACCGGATCGCTGGCTATGCTGCTTACGACTACCAAGGTTGGACTTTCGCCCTTGGCCTTCAGGATTCGAACAACCCCGGTGATACCGAGCTTACCGCCTCTGCTTCCGGCCAAGTTGGGCTTGCTGACGTAACCGTTGCGTACGCAGATAACGGCATTGCAGGCGATCATTTCGTCGTTGCTGGCCGCTTTGATGTTGGCTCGGCAACCGCAGTGGAAGCTTACGTTGCTGACGCTCAGGCTTTCGATAAGGCTTCCTACGGTGTTGGCGTCCATCATGATCTTGGTGGTGGTACTTCTTTCCGCAGCGGTATCGCCAGCTTGGGCAACAAAGACGTTCGCGCAGACGCTGGTGTTCGCTTCAACTTCTGAAGTTAACCTATCCAAAAATATGAAGGGCTCACTCAGTGATGGGTGGGCCCTTTTTCTAGGGATGCATGACGGGTACGACACCGGACTTAATCTCTGCTGAACTCTCCCTCACAGGTTGTGTATCCAGGTCGCACATGGTTTTGTAGGCATGTTAATAATTCAGGGTACAAACAGATGATTTCAAAGGAAAGATTGGGTTTAAGCGTCGTGGCCCTTATGCTCTCAGTGAGTGTCGCGGCGGCAGCAGATTTTAAGCTGCGTGATGTCAAAGATATTGCTTTGGGGCAGTCGCTAGAAGCGGCGACCCAGGCTGCAATAAACCAAGGCTTTGTTCAGCATCGAACAAAGCCAGTCAAAGTCGGGCAGCGCGATTTTCAAGTTGATGCGTTCTATGAGCGGTCATTCAGTAAGCAAGATACTAAAGAGCGCATTGAACTTCGAGCGGCGGCAGAGCAGTTCGGGAGCGGCATCACATTCGTTGAGTACTTGAGAGAATTTGATGAGCCCCGGGCAGACGCGAATAAACTGCACTCTCAAATCATCGAGAACGCAGGTACTGAGCCTACGTGCGAAAACAACCAGAATGGCCTCGGCTGGACGGTTGATCGGGATCACAACTATCATAGAAAAGCGTCTTTAAGCTCAAAGCGCTGTATTTCATATTTAGCCGGATACTCGATTCCTGAAATGACTCGTCATGTCGCTTTCGATAAGCTTAAAGAAGACGACGAATTCATCGGTTTTTGGGCAAGAATCGAAGATATTCGCTTTGGCGAGAAAGCAACAGCGGGCCGTCTGCGTGTTTCATACCGAAGCTTCGCTGATGAAATCGATGTAGTAAGCGATGCTCTCTCCGTCTCACGTGCGCTGGCATCTCAGGAAAAGACCGTAGACAAGGTCGACTTCTAATCGATTTTTGGTGGCTCTCATGAAGCATTGAGGGCCACCACCACCATCGGCAAGGCCTCTACTAAGCCAGCCTCACGCCTTCTTTTGCGACTTCGTAGGCAAGCGTGTTCACAACATCTTTTGATCCCATGAAATCGCTGTAGCGGCCGGTTAGCAGGTCAGCATGGGCTCCTGAACGCCTTCTAAGCCGGAAGGCCGCCATTGGGCTGTCTATGTCCTCAGGAGCCTCATCAGGCACGATAGCGAGCAGATCATAGTCGCTGTCATCTATGTGATCGCCTCGGGCACGGCTACCGAACAACCAGACCTCACAAGCCATCATCTCGGACTTGCAGAGATCAACCAAAAGCTGAACCTCGGCTGGGATATCTATACTCATGTCTCAGAAGTCCGCTAGAAACCGCTTCATCTTCTTAGCGTCTTGCTCGATACTGTGGTCGCTCTCAATGTGAGTAGGGGCATAGATACCAATCGCTATCGCTAAGACCTGATTGTCAGTCAGCGGTTCGATATCAAAGGCAGCAACGCGCAGCTTAGGATTTCTATCACCTCCATCATTGAGCAAGTAGATACGTCCTTGGCAACCATTATCGATTTCCGCGATGATCCCGCACTCCCACCCCATCAAGGTATCCATCGGTACGGCTAGATCGGGATCCATCGGTAGAACGGACTGATCGAAAACCTTTCGCTCGTCAGTGTCTACGCTGAAGAAGCCAAGAGGGTTGGCCTTATCCTGTCCAAAGGTTTCACGAGTTTGCGCTTGCGTGATCTGAAGGGAGGTGCGGTTGAGGCCGTTATTACGGGTGCCTTCCAACAGTGCGGTGAAGTTAGGCTTTCCGTGTCCGCCATGGCTAGCTTCAAACTGCTCAAAGCTGACCTCTTCAAAGCTGTCTTTGTTGAGATAGCTTCCAATTCCCCTGATGATATCGATATCTCGGTTCCAGCTGATGCTGAACTGAGAAACCCTCGATTTGAGGGCTGTGGCGTAGTGAAAGCGAAATTCATCCTTGTCATACAAGCAGTCCGACTTGGCGCTCGGCGCCATCACATGCAGCACGACAAGCCGCTCACAGACCTGTTCGCGCAGATCCGCATTCGGCCCTGCATCCTTACTTAACGGCCACCAGCCTGCCGCTCCGGTCATGATAGCTGCTGAAGAGATGAGGGCGACGCGGAGGATAGGGGGCATGTGTAGAACCTTAGATGTTGTCGGAGACCCGTTTACCTTCCCAATAAAAATATTTAAAGCACCGCCTAAGATTATTTCGCTGTTAAGGCATATATATCTATCAAGAGGCCAAAAATATGATTGATAGCGAACTAAACGATCTGCGTAGGAGAAGCCTTGAGGTAAATAATGATCTCTTCTTCAAGTATGCTCGTAAGATATCTGTAGATGAGATGCAGAAGGCTTGCAGATGCATGAATGCAGTTTCTATTGCTGTTGATGCAGATGACCTAAGTACAGTAGCTTGGTCGCTCAATCGAGAAACGTTGCTTTCTAACCGAGCCAGCCTGCCAACGCTATTAAATCAATCGCTAGCTAAGATGATTGGCGACCTGATTGATGACGTTGTTGATTATGTCGATGCCAACCAAAGTACGGTTAAAATAAAATTATGAAAATTTGTTTTTGGATTTTCTGAGGTCTCCTTCAAATATCTAAGTAGAAGGAGATAACAAAAATGAATAAAACACTTTTAACAGCCTGCACGCTTAACGCATTGGCGCTTCCGGCAATCGCTGAAGATCCCCAGAAACCCGGCTACTTCGGTGAGTTCATGGACCTTACGGGTCGCATGATCGCCGATAGCGTGGTGGTGTAACTTCAGGTCTGGAAATTCATTTGATGCTGGCGCCATGAGCTTCTGCCGGGGCGCGCCCCGGCAGAAGCTGCCCATTCTGGTATTCCATGGAAGTGCAAACTCATCATGGAGACGGACAAATGGACGAGCGACAGGATACAACGGTTGAGGCCCTCATGGAACATCTGATCGAGCACGGCCCCAACGACATGGCGACAGTGTTCGCGCGAGCGTTCGAGTTGGCGATGCAGATAGAGCGTGAGCGCTTCCTCGGAGCTGGCCGCTATGAGCGCACGCCCGGACGGCAGGGGTATGCCAATGGCTACAAGCCAAAGCGCATCGACACACCCGCAGGCACGGTCTCGGTGCGGGTGCCCAAGACTGCCGATCATGATGGTCAGCCGTTCTACCCGCAATCGCTGGAGCGCGGGCGGCGCTCGGTGCGAGCCGTGATGCTGGCAGTGGCTGAAATGTATGTGAAGGGCGTTTCCACCCGTGAGGCTGAAGCGGTGATGCGTGAGTTCGGGATCGAGAGCCTGTCCTCCAGTCAGGTCAGCCGCGCTGCAAAGCTGCTCGATGACGAGCTCGCAGCATGGCGCAATTGGCCTCTGGGCGAGATCAAATATCTGATCCTCGACGCCCGATATGAAAAGATGCGCCATGGCGGGATCGTGCGCGACGCTGCGGTGCTCTCGGCAATCGGGATAGGCCCAGATGAGCGTCGCCGGGTGCTCGGCGTCTCTGTGGCCCTGTCGGAAGCCGAGGTGCATTGGCGCGCCTTCCTCGAGAGCCTCCAAGCTCGCGGCTTGCGCGGCGTCCAATACATTGTATCTGACGATCATGCCGGACTGCGGGCCGCGCGCAGGGCGGTCTTCGGCGGGGCAACATGGCAGCGCTGCCAATTTCACCTCGCCCAAAACGCCATCCATCACGCGCCGAACCTTGCCGTTCGCAAGCGCATCGGTGCCGAGCTCCGCGAGTTCTGGAACGCGGCCTCCCTCGCCAAGGCCGAAACCAGCTTGGCCGAATTGGTCACCGAGTATCGCGATACAGCGCCGAAACTTGCTGCATGGCTGGAGAAGAATGTCCCTGAGAGCCTCACGGTCTTCACCTTGCCAAAACACCACCGCCGCCGCATGCGCACCTCCAACCCGATGGAGCGCAGCGTGCAGCAGGAGTTGAAACGTCGCACCGTTAAGGTCCGGGTATTTCCCAACGAGGCCGCCCTTGAGCGCCTGGTCAGTGCCGTGCTGGTGGAGATCGACGACAAATGGGCCGCCGACACCAAGGCCTACATAAAGTGGGAATGCCTGGATGCGTGATCATGGTGTCAGAGAATTTCCAGACCACAGGTTGCACAATCGATAGCGTGAAGGAAGCTGAAAAGCAGGTCGGGGTTATTCAAGACCAGATCGTGCGTTCGAAGTTCGGCATTCTTGGACCTGTCGCGTTTTAGTGCCGCCCCGAGTGCTCGTTTAAGCCACCTTTCGTTCGAAAGCGACGGGGCTTTTCCAGCCCAATGCTGAGTGGCGGCGACGCGGATTGTAGAAGCCGTTGATGTATTCGAAGATCGCTATCTCGGCTTTGCGCCGTGTCTCCCAAGGATGCCGCCAGTTCAGTTCAGCTTTGATCGTCTTGAAGAACGTCTCGACCGCCGCATTGTCGTAGCAATTGCCTTTCCCAGACAGCGACACCTTGAACCCATGTTGGCGCAGGATCTTCTGGTAGTCGTGTGAACAGTATTGCGACCCACGATCCGTGTGGTGAATGCAGCCCCTGGGCGGTGTCCTGAATGCGACGGCCATGTTCAGCGCCCTGATTGCCAAATCCCGTTTCATGCGATTGCTGACGGCCCAGCCGATGACCCTTCGGGAATGCAGGTCCAATATCACAGCCAGATACAGCCAACCCTCGCGTGTCCAAATATAACTGATGTCGCCAGCCCATTTCTGGTTTGGCGCATCTGCCATGAAGTCACAATCCAACAGATTGGGCGCGATGTTGAACTTGTGATCGCTGTCGGTTGTGACCTTGTGCTTACGTGTTCGCACAACAGATATGCCGTTCTGGCGCATCAGACGGCCAACACGACGATGGCCAACATCCAGACCGATTTCCTTCAACTCTTCGGTCATGCGGGGCCTGCCATAGCTGCCCAGGCTCAGACGAGACTGTTCTTTGATATGTGCAAGTGTGATCAGATCAGACCGTTGCCTGCGGCTGGCGGGACGGCTGCGGAAGGCGCGCAGACCGCGCGAACTGACCTGCATAACTTGGCACATACGCTGTATGGAAAATGTGGCTTGGTGCTCTTCGATGAACTTAAACCTCACGGCTTTTGACCCGCAAAGAACACCGTGGCCTTTTTTAGAATCTCCCGCTCCTCCTTGAGAATGCGGTTCTCGCGCCGAAGCCGGTCATTCTCTTGGGCAAGGCTCAAGTCCCCTTTCGACACCACATCCGTATCTCGGTGTGCTGTGATCCACTTGTTCAGCGTTGACATCCCGACGCCAAGATCATCCGCCACTTGCTTGCGTGTAAGTCCACTGGTCAGTGCGATACGCACCGCATCGTGGCGGAACTCGTCCGTCCGTTTCAGTCCCATAGTCAGTCTCCTTTGTTGCAGTAAATGCTATCAAAGGAGCGGCATCAAACCGCGACAGGTCCATCTTGCTGATGCAGAAGAAGTCGTTCTCGAAGAGGCTGAACTTAAAAGCCTGCTCCTTAAAGACCATCTATGCGACCAGCAGAGAAGCGGCGAGCAAGAAGGCTAGTAAGAAGAAAGTCCTGGATTTCTAGTTCAATCTAATCGCCATCTGAATAGCCAGGCTCGGTTTAACCGGCGGGCCTGTAGCCTTTTACTGATCTCGGAGGTCTGGATGCGTTCGCGTTTGAGGGATGTCCCTTGAAATCTTGTGGACAGGTGTCACTTTTTAGACGACACTTGACGTGAAAGGGGATCTCACATGGTTGCTGCGACAGTTGGAAAAGAAACTGGCAAGAAGCCGGTGCCTAGCGCTGATCAGGCGCCGGACGATCATGCTTTGCAGGCTTGGCGCATCTTGGGTGGCCGCAACATCATGAAGGCCGCCATGCGTAGTTCTTTGGAGGCACATGACGCGATCTCAAAGGGATTCGATCCCAAAGCATTGTTCCATCTCATCGAAAACGTTGGTGTTCTGGCAACTGAGGAAGCACTTCAGGGGGTTCTCGGTATTAGCCAGCGAACTCTACAGCGCAAGCGTAAAGTGGAACGTCTCTCTTCAGATCAGAGCAGCCGAATGTGGCGGTTTGCCGAAATCTTAGCACAGGCAACGAATGCCCTTGGTAGCCAAGAGGAAGCTGAGCGTTGGATGATGGAACCTGCGATGGGTTTGGATAACCGACGACCAATTGATCTACTTTCGACGGCGGCGGGAGCTGAGGCGGTTGAGGATCATCTCACTCGTATGGAGTACGGAGTCTACATTTGACGCCATTACCACCGCCGCTAGGGAACGGGGATCTGCGCTTCTGGCGGCTTGATCAAAAGCGTTTTGCGTCTACGTGGGATTCAGGAGAAGGCTCGTTTCAGGTCGGCGGCCGCTGGAATTCAAAGGGTGTTCGTGCCGTTTACTGCTCGCTGGATCCGGCAACTGCGATCCTTGAGGTTGCGGTACACAAGAAGTTCAAGGCACTGGATACCGCCCCGCATACGCTGACCTCTGCTCGCGTGATCGATCCGTCAGAAATCCATGTCCTAGGCGAGGATGCTGTGCCTAATCCCAATTGGCTGGTGCCTGGTTCGCATGGGCCCGGGCAAATGCAGTTCGGCGACGAGCTTCTGAGAAATCATATTTTTGTTCTGATCCCCTCAACAGTTTCCCGCCATAGCTGGAACCTGATTTTTGATGCCACGAAAGCCGCTGGTCGGTTCGATGATGTCCAGCAAGAGCGCTTTGCTCTCGATCCCCGGCTTCACACTTGAGGTGTCTAAATCAGATCGGAAAGCCAGCTTGTGCCTCGCGCAGTAACCTCTCGATCTTGGTGCGACCTTCAGGTGTGCTTGTGAAATCAATTGGCCGACGCCCTTCCAGCAAAGGCGACTTGCTTGTAAGCCAGTCGACCGCATTCTCAGCTGAGCCTGTGACTTCAACGCAAAACGCCATTAACTCTGGTTCACCCATTCTGCACCTCCGTTCTGGATCATAGATCGCTGAAGCTCGGCAGCAACTAGGCTAAAAATATGATCCAGGAGGGTCCGTTAATTGGACTCTCCGAGCCTCAAGCTTCTTTCCCGGATTCACACCTAAGGTATCATCATAAGATACCCTTAAGCCCTCCAATGCCCTATAATGTACCTGTAAACGACACATTACGGACAGCTGATATGCCTGCGAAGAAACCTCTGACAAAGGATGAAATCCGCGCGAGGCGGTATGAGCTTCATCGAAGAGCTTGCGATGGGGAGTTGGCTTTGCCGGAAGCTGTACGTGAGATGCGCAATGCCATCGGTTTTACACAAGAGAAGTTTGCAAAGGCCTTCGGGCTTACCAGGAAACAGGTCATTGAGCTGGAGAGCGGTAAAGGAAACCCGACCTTAGAAACCCTAATGAAGGTTGGTCGACCTTTCGGCTTTCAGGCTGGCTTTGTGCGTGATGAGGAGTTTCCGGACTGGTTGCGGAAAGATGGCGATCCTAAGGCTTCGAAGAAGCCCACTGAGGAGCGCGAAACCCCTCCAGCAGCCAAGTCAGGGCCCGCGCAGCAATGAGACTGCTTGCCTTCACTATTGAGGCAAGCAGCGATCCTTACCTAGGCTCCAGAATGGCTGCGGTAGGGCACACTTCTCGTAAGATTATGATATCTAACAATAGTTTTAGGGCTGGTCACAACGTGGCACCACCTGAACGGCTAACTCCGCACTCCCAATCGGGTCTCATGCGAAAAAACGATTTGAAACCAATCACTTAAGTCGAAGTGACCAAAACTACACTAAATGTGGCAGGCCATAAAAATGGTAGGAGGCGCGGGATTCGAACCCGCTCAAGAACGCTAATCTGGCGCTAAAAGGTGTATAAATCCTCTCCGCACACCTGTGCTACCTCCCACAAAAATACGTGGGTTATCCTGTTTTCAGGATATTCGTAGGCACCTGGTGCGTTGGATCGAGGTCATGCAATAAGGATCATATCTTTCGCGGTAACAGTCAAGATCAGGAGTGCTTTCGCGTATCATCGTCCTCAAGTGCGACTGCTAGGCGGTCGCTTTCAGGGGAAATGGACGGGTCAACTCTCCAGAGCGTTTCAGCGATGCGAAGCTCTCTCAACCTTATCAGCTTTCGGTCAACTTCCTGATCGTCGCGCATGTTTTCGTCTCCGGAAAATTGTTGACCACTTCAAATGATGACCGCTTACCCTTCTAAAGTAGGCTCTTCGATACCAACATTCAGTTTAGTCTCAACACCCAAGAAAACAGCCAAGGCAAGGATCTTGTTTAATCCAAAACGCTCAACGTTGCCGTTAGCAATGCCGCTGATGTCAGGTGCCTGAAGACCAGTCTGCGCGGCGATCTCTTTTTGAATGATGCCGTGGGTCTGAATATGTTTGCCGATAGCCACGGCTACATTGTAAGCGGTGGCCCGGGGGCACGTTGTAGGGTGTGATCCGCGCTGCGAGAACGAACCCATCTTATGATGGGGAGTGCGTTTCGCAATGTGCGCTACAAATTCGTTTCTCAGATCGCTTGGCGTTGAGATTTATGCGTCCGGCCATCGCCGTTGGTCGGATACTGCAAAGGCACAGGCGGTGGCGGAGACGCTTGAGGTCGGTGCAACGGTGAACGCTGTTGCTAAGCGGTATGGGGTCCTTCCGAACCAACTATCGGCGTGGCGTCGACAGGCCAAGCAAGGAAAGCTGTTATTACCCGCGCCGGATGCTGACGCGCCGCTCTTCGCTCCACTGGTGGTCTCTGCTGGGCCGGAAGAGGCCACAGAAGCGTTGAGCGTTCCGAATGAGGCGATCAGATTGATCTTTGGAGAGATCGCCATCGAGCTGCCGCTGCAGACATCTGCCTCTCGGATCGTAGAGATCGCCCATGCGCTTGAAGCTTCTTCATGCTGATGCCATCGCAAGGCGTTCGGATATTGGTTGCGACGCGGCCAGTGGACTTCCGCAAAGGACACGATGGATTGGCTTCGATGGTGCAGTCGGCATTGGCCCAAGACCCCTTTACCGGAGCAGTCTTTGTATTCCGCGCCAAACGGGCCGACAGGATGAAGATTTTGTTCTGGGACGGCAGCGGACTCGTTATGACCTACAAACGACTTGAGGAGAACAGCTTCATTTGGCCCGCCATTCGAGATGGCGTGATCACCTTGAACCGTCCCCAATTCGAGGCGCTTTTTGCAGGGCTGGACTGGCGCCGGGTGCGCTCTTTAGAACCCCGCAGACCGGCTGCGGCAGAGTGACTCGGAGGCGCAAAAGGCCTGCCCATTTGGGCGTAAATCAAGCTATACTCCGGGCATGTCCGACCTGCCGCCCATCAATATATCTGCCATCCCCGAGAGCCAGCGTGAAGCTGTCTTAGCGGTGCTGCGCGAGAACAAATCGCTGAAGCAAGAGACGACCGGGCTACAAACCAAAACATCTGAGCTGGAAGTTTTGGTTAAGCGTCTGGAGCACCTTATTGCCGAGCTCAAGAACGCCACACATGGCAAGCGCTCGGAGAAGTTAAGCGAAGATGAGCGGCAGCTGGCTTTTGAAGACCTCGAGGTGGCCGTCGCTGAAGTTGAGACTCAGCAAGCTGAGCAGACCTCCTCAGAGGCACGGCCTCGCAAAGCTGCCCGGCGCAACCGTGGCAATCTTCCTGCAGACCTTCCACGGGTTGAGCGGGTGGTCGAGCCTGAGAGTTTGAGCTGTCCCTGCGGATGCGGCGAGATGCACCGTATTGGCGAAGACCGCACCGAGCGACTGGATGTCATTCCAGCGCAGCTGCGTGTCATCGTCACCGTTCGCCCCAAATATGCTTGCCGTTCTTGCGCTGAAGGTATCAGGCAGGCCCCGGCTCCTGCGCATCTGATCGAAGGTGGGTTGCCGACTGAGGGCGCCATCGCACATGTGCTTGTCAGCAAATTCTCAGACCACTTGCCGTTGTATCGTCAAAGCCAAATCCTTGCCCGCTCCGGCGTCGACATCCATCGTAGCACTTTGGCCGATTGGGTCGGCACAGCGGCTTTCCATCTTAGTCCTGTCGTGGACCGCTTGGCTGAGCATCTAAAAAAGTCCGGCAAGCTATTTATGGATGAGACAACGGCCCCCGTTCTGGACCCAGGCCGAGGCCGCACGAAGACAGGATACCTTTGGGCACTGGCGCGCGATGACCGAGGATGGGGTGGAGATGATCCTCCAGGCGTTGTCTTCACCTATGCCCCAGGTCGTGCAGGGCAGAATGCAGAGCAGATATTGCGGGGCTTTGACGGCACTCTGCAACTGGACGGCTATGCTGGCTACAACCGACTGACGCGCTCGTCGCGGAAAGGCGGCGCGCCGATCACCGTCGCGTATTGTTGGGCACACGCGCGGCGCAAGCTGAAAGAGGTCTTTGATCGAGACGGCTCAGAGATCGCCGCTGAAGGGCTGCGCCGGATCGCAGAGTTCTACCGCATTGAAAGCGAGATCCGTGGGATGGGTTCCGGACAGCGCCTCTCGGCACGTCAGGCCCGCACGGCGCCATTGATGGCAGAGTTCGGTGAATGGCTTCAGAGCCAACGGCGCCGGATCTCCTCGAAGTCCCGCCTCGGCGAGAAACTGACCTATATCCATCGGCAATGGAGCGGGCTGCAGACCTTCCTACACGACGGCCGGGTCGAGATCGACTCCAATGCCGTCGAGAACCTGATCCGAACAATTGCATTGACGCGAAAGAATGCGCTTTTTGCCGGTCACGATGAAGGTGGCCACGCCTGGGGCCGCATCGCATCTCTCATCGCGACCGCGAAGGCCAATGATGTCGAACCGTTCGCATACCTAAAAGCGACCCTTGAAGCGATTGCAGCAGGCCATCCGGCCAATCGCATCGACGACCTTCTTCCGTGGAACTTCCAGCCGTCAAGCTGATACCAAGTGCCGCGTAGCCGCCGCTTACGCTACATTGAGCTTCTGTCTATGCAACTCTTCTGAAGCATTGCTCAGAGCCTGCTTGTACCTGGAAGATTTCTCTACCGCAGGACCGCGCTTCCTCGCTCTCAATACATTCTGATTAGAATTCTCAATAACTTCTGCGTGCATGCTCGCTCCACCTTATGCTTTCTTCTCTAGTTATAATATATATATGCTATCGCAACTTAAAATAAATGAAAAAAATATGCTAAACTCGACTTATCGATATGCGGAGGATTGGCCGTAAGTTGATAGTAAGGCGTCAACCAGATCTTCGCAGATGCTTTCCGGCATAGCCTGACTATGTGAGTGCCCATTCCAATAACCGGCAATCGTCTCCGTAGATGTATCAAAGACGACTTTAAGGCGGGTGGTTAATACGATGACCTCAAAGCCATCTCCACTGCTCCCACAATCAGAACTCTCAGCAATGATTTTATGACCCACAGAACTGTAGAACTGCTTACCGAAACCTGACAAGACGTTCCTGATTGAAGCGTCACTAAAAGAAGGGGGTAAAACCACTCCTTGGATATCGTTTGGTGAGTGGATATCCAACCTGTTGAGCGCTTGGAGTGTCTCCTCTGCCCTCAACAGGGTGTCTACATAACCGCTTAGTTCGTCTTCGATAATGTTGCTACAAAGTTTCTCAATCATTCATTTTGCTCCATCTTATTTAATAAGATGCGCAGTTTGAATTTAATTACAACATGTTAGTTTATCGCAATAAGAACAGCCAAGAATAACAATGCTAAATATTTAGCCTTCTAATGATCCGTTTCGGACGATCCTCTTTTGGAACCACTTTAAGATCGGCTTTCTTATCAGATTCAGGAGCCTTTGATTCGGAAACACCTTCGCTCGCGACGGTACGCGGCTTCAGTGGATTTCTGATCCGTGGCCGAGGTAGCGCCCTCTGACTTGCTGGCTTCGGCAGCAGGTGCTCAATATCGGCAAGCTCGCAGTTGTGACAGAAAACCATATTTTGCGCAGCCTCAGGGTCAGCAAGCTTCTCAAAAATATGATCTAGCGAGCCCTGCTTCCATTGCGAGGGGATCTTGCTGCTGTTGGTGACCGGCGCCCAAAAAAACCGATCCATACCGCTGTAGGTGGCAAACTTGCTGTCGATGTCGTTGATCTCGGGATGGTCGATGAAAATCCCTTCAGGATTGAACAGCACTCGGTAACCGTTGAAGAGATCGGCTTTCAAGGCAAAGTTGGATTTGTTAGCGGCCGTAGGGTGGGTGCACTTTTCCAAGTATTCCTTCGCCACCTGGCGATCCAGCTCACCTCCTGCCTTGGCAGTATCCAGGATCGTCTTCAGAGTTTTCGTGTGCTCGACCTTCTTGGCTGACCACACCCGATTTGTAGTGCTTTCCAGAAGTCCTGCCACCTTGCCGTTGATGACGAGACCGTTCTCGCCGACGCCGTAGCGGTGAAGAACCGTCATATCGGTTGCCCGACTTGGGTTCTCCGCAGCATTAAAGAAGGCTTCAGTGATAGCTTCTTTAAGGAAGTCCACCTCATCCATCAGCTCGTCATCTCGGGTGGTCTGAACGAGATCGTTTTGCGAGATGGGGGGCAACGTAGGATAGAGGTCATACACTGCATAGATGTGTCCGTTGATGACGTTCCGAACAGCATCGAAATGACCTCTGCCACGAGTGTACGCTTCCATCATCACCGTGTCCCCGAGGCTTGTTAGCTTCTCTAGAACGCGCGCGCGGGATTGATCAAGCAAACCGCCCTCTGGGGTCACCACGATCTTCCTTACAGGCCGCTGATAGCTACGCTGGCCGGGTTGGTTCCCTCCAGCACCAGAGCGTGCTGCCACTGGTCTCACAATGTTGCGTTCCTGATCGAGCGCTTCAGCTTCTTCAGCCAGCATGTCGACGTCAAAGGTCGATGTGCCGGGAACCACAATGATTCTCTTCCCAGCCAATGGATCGTCACAACCTTCAAACCGTGGGTTGCCGTACACTGGTTGGTTATCCGAGTACAAAAGAGTGTCAGCAGCCATCCCGTCAATGTGGTGCCAGATCAAACGTTGGAAGTCTTGGCAATCGATAGGCTTGTCGGCTTGCACCCACACCCGCAGCGAGACCTTGTCTCCACCACGACCCAAATATGTTACTGTGCCGCTATCTTTCGCCATGCCGTACGAGGAAGAGAGCATGAGCACGAGCTTAGCATCTTGCATCGCTTCAGGCAGCTTCTCACGCAGCCAAGCAACGGATTCCTGCTGATTGTTGATGAAGTCGATATCACCAACCAAGTCTTCTGGTACCTCGAGATCGTCGATATCGATAGCAAAGACGGTTCTTTGCTGCGGAAGGATGTTTCCAAGCTCCAGCGTCGTGAAGACCGCCGTATTCAGCAGACCCTTCATCTCACTGACGTTGTCCCCGTATTTCTTGGGGAGGTAGTTGTGCAGGAATGCTTTATCCACGCCAGAGGGAACGTAGGGGCTATAAGCTTTGTCGCCTTGCTGTTGAACCTTGATGATCTTGCTGTCTTTGATCCGGCGGCCATAAAAAGTGCGATCCGCGAAGACCGATTTGCCGTGCACTGTGAAGCATCCATCATCGTAAATACTGCCCAAGAAGCCCTCAAGGCTGTGGCCGCTGATGGTCTCAAACTTCATCGTGCGAGCCGCCGAATTGGTCTCTAGGGTGTACATGTTTGGGGAGGTTTTGATCGGTGTGTATGTCTTCGAATAGGGGGCATCAACAAAGCTGCCATCCTTCTTCACGCGCGAGACCATCTTCATGCCCATCGGGCACTTGTAGGGATCTGCATCGCCCAGGTTCTTTGGTTTGAACACGCCATAAATCCCTTGCTCGCTCAGAGCAGCAACTAAGACCTTGTCGTTCTCTCCACGCTCGGCAGGGGAGGGTGCATAGAACCAAGTAGGGCGTTCCTGATCCTCGACCTCGGGAACCAGAGAAGCACGGGTTGAAGTGCTCGGCGTTTCATCAGGGATATCCGTCACGTGCTTAGCGAGGTTCTCCAGCGCCAGCTGATCGCAGATTTGCGTATCTCGAAGGGCAAAGCCAAAGCTGTTCACATCTCTGAAGAAGAGAGCCTTCCGCGCATTCCCATTACTATCTTTGGTTTCGCGGATCGAAACCTGAAGACCTGTACCGAAAAGGTAATCTTTCAGCTCGGCAAAGCTGCGCCCCCGGCCTAATTTCGCGTCATCAATGAAATGCGCCACTCTCCAGGTAATGTGAGCAGCTAGCTTCGAGAAATCCATGAAGTAGAACTCGTCGTTAGAGGCAGTCTCGTCCTTCAGAAAGCCAATTACGCTCGCAGGGCGGCTAGCTCGGGCTGGTGCTGATCCCTTGCTAAATCGACGAGTACGCTTTTTCTGCGATCCCAAAATATCCATGTTTCGTTACCTTTTTTGAACCTCCTCGAGAGGTGATTAAAATCGATTTTTTTTTAAACTCTTGGACCCGAAAAACTTGGGTTTTCTTCCAACTTCGGGCTTCTCTCCCGAACTGAAGCAACCTTAGATTTTTCCTAGGTGGTCACGGTGATTGGGGTCCGTTCTGAGTCCAGCTTACCGAGGTGGAACAAGTGCTTCTGGATAGTCGCTTCAAGCGTACCGTCATCTTCCATCATCTTCAGTGCAGGGGTCGGGATGTACAGCTTGGTTGCAGCACCGCGTTGACCACTGACCCGGCTTTTTACGAGTGCCCAGCCTTCTGGGCAGATGTTAGCGGTAAAGCCGTGGGCTTTGAAGAACTCTGTTGCAGCGTTGTTTCGAACACCACGATGCTGGCTATAAGCAGCAACGGAAACAATATTCTCGTACTCGGTGGCAAGCTCCTCGAGCGGACTGGTCTTCGTGAAATCGTCAATGTGGTAAGCGTTATCGAGCACGAGGCTTTCAGGTATGGCGTCCGTCAACAGGTAGGCTCTTATGTCGGCCTGTGGGCGGTTAACAGCACGTACGCGACCCAGACACTGTACGTTCTCTAGCTCCCGCATCTGATACTGAATGCGCTTCATCATATCGTCTTTGTACTCGTGAGTGTGTCCAAGTGCGACGTGGTTGCTGTAAGTAGAATACTGTCTCACCTTCCGCTCGCGGCCTGCTTTATCACCGATGAGCTTTACCGCTTCGTCGTGATCCATGAATGCTCGTGCCATCCGCACGACTACGGAGTCTGGGAGCTCAAGCTTGCCGAGAATGATGGTGGTATCGAAATCCTTGAAGTCGTTGCGACCTTTGAGTGCGCCAAAGTTCTCAATTTGAATGTTAGGGGCAGCAAGATCATCTTTTATGCTCAGTTCTTCAAGAAGCACCTTCTTGTTCGATTTCGTACAGCAGATCAGGATCTTTCGATCACCTTCCTTTTTCAAGATAGCGCCCAGGCAAGGAGAAAGCTTCTTTTGTCGCCCTTTACCTTCTTCAGACGGAATGCGCAGGCGACCCTTCGCCTCGTACGGCTTATCGGATTTGACGCTTAAGCTTGATGACGCCCAGCTTTGACCAAAAATCGCAGTGGTAAACATGTTGTTCACTTTGGCTTTGATCGAGACCACTTTAAGTTCGTGAGTGTCGTTCATCACGCCGCCGTAGATCTCAGCGTCGGCCGTGGCGTCCAGGCCAAGAACTGGAGTATCGGGGTAGGGAAAGCGGGTGCGCCTGCTGATATCAAGCCGATCCCCGGTTTCACTTCTGATTATGTGAAAGGCTCCCGTGCTCTTAAGCTTATTGCTACCAGCTTCCTGCGCGATCTCCTCATTGACCTCGGTAAGCATGCTCTCCCAGACCATCATTTCGTTCCGCATGGCGCCTTGTGTAACAATGGAGTTCTGCTTTGCGCTGCCTTGAGCAATCGCACGCTTCTCCTTGCTGCGGAAGTTGATGATAGAGCCCAGCTCGCGCTTTAGGCCCTGAAGACCATGCTTCTCGATCAGCTCTTTGACCACTGGTTTGCGGTCCATGGACAGGACAAGAATCTCGTTCACCATCTGACGAAGCCGGTTGCTAGCGCGGCTCTTCTGATCGTTTGCCCAAACCAAACCAAATTCACTTGCTTTAACGTAGCCTTCAAACACCAGCTTATCTGAGAAGCTCTCATCGACGATGATCAAGGCCGGGTTGACCTCCTCAGGAATGCCTCCACACCGCAGGTATTCAGCGGAACAGATGATGACGTTCAGGTCAGGGTTCTTAGCGATGGACTGCCTTGTACGGATATAGCCGCAATCATCATAGAACGGGCACTTTTTCACTTCGCCGTTCTCATCAACAGACTTACAAAGGGTGCGCGCGGATAAGCCAAACTTATAGCGCTCCTCAACTTGCGTTTTAAATTTACAGCCCGACGCTGTCATACCCTTCAGAAGAGTGGGGAAAACACCATTCTTCTGATAAAGTATCTGCGCCTCTTTCATATTTTTATGATCCGTAACGATATGAAGCACAGTTCCACCGATCTCGCCGTTCCGGATAGCCTTCGAAACACTTCCAATTGTTGTGGTTGTCTTACCTAAACCTGTTTGAGCCTTGATAATAACGGCAGGCGGTATCGCGGGCGAAGTTCTAAATGTTTTCCAAAACTCGTCCAGGCACTCTTCAAGGCTATCGTAATCGGCATCACCGTCACAGAACTCAAGAAGGGCATCAGACGGCTCCAGAACCTTAGTCACGCGGCTCACATCATCAATGAGAGCCAACTCAGCACGGCGGGCTGCGGATCTAGGAGAGGCGCTTGGCGCGTCCCCGAAAACGTCTGCGAGTATAGTACATTGGTCTTTCAATTATGCCTGCCCTCAACTTCGACTTTGAAGTTACTTCTAAGTTTCAGGACATAGCAGTTGAACATTAACGCAGAATTAAAATCCAGAATGCCACACCACCTGAGGTTAATGCAGAATGCTACTCCACCTGCGGCTAATGTTAGCTCGCCTCATGTCCTATTGTGTTAAGGGCGCGGGTATTGGTCTAATATAAGAAGTCGTATTGGGAAATTTCAAAATAAATTTCCAGAGATCATTAAGGCACCTGAAGCCGAAACATGCAGCATGGCTGGCGAAGGATGCACGCAAGGGCCTCGCCGTCTTCATCTTCATCCTGCCAAAGCACCGCCGCCGCCTGCGCAACTCCAATCCAATGGAACGCAGCGTGCAGCGAAAGTTGAAACATTGCACCGTCAAGGTTCGGGTGTTTCCGAACGAGGCTGCCCTCGAGCACTTGGTCAGTGCCGTGTTGGTGAAGATCGACGACAAATGGGCCGCCGACACCGAGGCCTACATACAGTGGGAATGCCAGGATACGTGATCATGCTGCCAGAGAATTTCCAGGTCACAGGTTATACAAACTACACCTTCCGCTATTGACGGCGGCTTTGCGCAGACCAAAATAGCAGGGGCATTCCACTCTGAAACCGGTAGAATCAATACGTTGATCCTTCGCTCAACCGTTAAAGAAGACGGTGTCGGCTTTGGCGATTTCAGCGGCGTTGGTAAGAACCAATATCCAACGGAAGTAAGCAATAATTTCGCGGTATGTGAAATACTGTGCTAACATCTAGCATTTGCTGCTGTATGCAACATAGGCGGCTGTTCGGGGCGAAGTTGGTGTTCATCGAACGGCAGCAGAGCAGGTGGCAAACCCATCGTTCGCCACAGACGCCGGATCCCCGCTCCGCATGCGAGGGCACCGGGAGATCTGGCGGAAAGCAGACCTTTACCACGCGTCAGACGAAAGACTGCCAGGCGCAGGCAGCGCTCTTGGCAAAACAGCGAACTATGGTCGCCCTTCACAACACAGCCGACCAGAAGCCAACTTCAACGATTTAACGCTTTTGGGTTCGCAGCATTTCGAAAGGCAGCCAATGGTTTCTTCTAAAGTGGTTCGTTCACAGGTGACATGTCATGAATGAACTGCGATATTCAAAAGGCTAGTTGAGGAACGCGTATGCCGACAATGACCGAGAACCTACCCAATAGGGTTAGGAAGCTGACTAAGCCGAGAAATTATGCACAAGCGATGCAGCCATTTTTGGAAGCTGTCAGCAACTCCATCATGGCAATTGATGACCGAGTGTCGGTCTTCGGAAATCATTCGAATGGAGTGGTCAACGTTGCCGTCTCCGAACTAGGGACAGACGATATCAGCATTGAGATATCGGATAATGGCATTGGCCTCGATCAAGTGCGATATGAAGCGTTCTGCGAGATTGACACCGACTTTAAAAGGGAGCGTGGCGGCAAAGGAGTTGGCCGTCTCTACTGGCTAGATGCATTTAAAAAGATTGAGGTCGTTTCCAAATATAAAACAGACTCTGGCATTTCACAGCGTGCTTTTGAGTTTCGCCTAGCGCAAGAAAACCAAGTATTTGAGAATGATGAGTTAGACCACAACTCAGCGTCAAAAGTTACTGGAACAATAGTTCGTTTTAAAGGATTGCGACAGGGTCCTTATTCTGAGCTGTTTCCAAAGCGGGCCGCAACGATCAAAGACTATTTGGCTGCGGAGTTTATTTCAAATTTTTTAAGTAAGGTCGGTCCAGTAGTCCATTTGACGGCGACGACAAAGGGCGGAACTGTACAGACAGCGACTTACCCAAAAGACGTTTCTGAATTGGTTGCGCGAGGTCCTGAAAAGGTCAGCGATATAATTCTGGATGATGCTTCAAAACTCGAAGTTAGCTGCTTTCTTTGTGACAAAAAAGCGAGTTCTGGGCTGACTGGCCGCCATCAAGTCCATTTGCTCGGAAATAGTCGCACAGTTGAGAGTCGAAATGTAGACGACCTTGTTGCGATTGGCCCTCTGAAGGCCGATGAGCTTGATGACTTGGCCCTTCATGTTTTGGTGAGCGGTGAGCTACTTGACAACAGTGTCGCTGAAAGCCGCACATCCTTTACCCTTCCTGAAGGCGAAGTATCCGAAATTGTAAAAAGTGCGGTCAAGGCCGCACGATCAGAATTCATCGCTGACCAGCTAAACGAGTTTGATCGATCCCGCCGGGAGCAATTTGAGAAATTCTTGGAACACCAACCGATTTTTGGGTTTGCCAACAGCGACGAGATTTTTGCTTCGCTGCCAGCCAACGCAAAAAGTCCAGAAGATTTCGTAAGCAAATTGGCGCTTCCTAGGTTTCGCGCTGAGCAAAAGAGAGAGGAAGCCCTTTCATCTTTGGTAGAAAAGGTGGTTTCGGGTGAACAAGTACCCGAAAATTTTGGGGAGGTTGTACGCCGTGCTGCCGAAGGGGTACATGACAATGAAAGGGCAGCGTTGGGCCACCACGCCGCAAGAAGAAGAGTCGTCTTGGACCTGATGGATCGCTTGATTCGACGTCTCAGAAATAGCCCTGAAGAAGACAAGAACCATGTAGAAAACACCCTTCACACCCTGCTTGTACCGATGAGGGTCAATTCATCCAATCCTGAGGAAGAGGAGCGCGCAGCTCATGACCTTTGGTTATTGGACGAGCGCTTGGCTTTTGCGTCCAGTTTCTCTTCTGACAAACGATTGGCGGCCGTTCTTGAAGACAGTGATAGTGAGTTGAGACCCGATGTGCTTCTGTGGGACGTGCTCTATGCATTGGGTCCAGTGGGTCACCAAGGAGGTGCTGAGGAAGTCGAGGATACAGAACCTCTTTCGACGGTGTTCATTGTTGAGCTCAAACACCCCGGTCGCGCAAACTACAAAGCGGAGGAGCGAATTGAGGATCAAGTCCGAAGATATGTCACTGAGATAAAAGGTGGGGAAATCGAAGGTTTTGGGCGCAGAAAGATTCGCGTTTCAGACGACTGTCAGTTCCATTGTCTCGTTGTTGCAGATTTTCATGGGAAGCTAGCAGATGAAGTGTCGGGTTGGGACTATGTCCATAATCGTCGAGGTCGAGAACGTCGGCTTGGTGGGGATCACTCGAGCGTAATCATCCAGGCAGTTGAGTGGGATTATGTCCTCTCAACGTCTCGCCAAGCTAACAGAGCCCTGCTTGACGCGGCGGGGCTGGATCGCGCGCGAACGACAGATTTTACCAAGCAACATTACACGCATAATGAAAGCGAAGGGGCTACGAAAGCAGCCGAATAGGTGTCTGCTTTCCCGCTTGGTGATCCCGGCCTCGCTTGTAGGGGTCTGCTCCGGCTCAGTGCTAAATCCTACGCTAAGAAATATTTTTCCCTGACGCTGGCACCCTTTGCGGAATTTACATTTAGACATGAGCTGAGATGCACGACTTCGCTATCTGAGAGCCTATTTTACATCCGTTTCACAAACCTGCGTTTGTGAAAGCCGCCATTCGCTGCGCAGCGAATGAAATCACACAGTGCGAGACAAAACTGCCTTTCGTGGAAAGCGCAGCGAGGTCCGGTTTGGCGAACTGTTCAACAAACGGTCGATCAATCAAGTGGCTCGCCCTCACTTGTAATCAAAGAGAGCTTAAAGCATGTTGTAAATGGCGGTTGATGTTAGACATAGGCGCGTTTTAATAATGAATTCGATTGATGCTTTGGAACCGCTGCGACGGCGTCGTTCTCGCCTTGAGAGTCTGGCCGATCATGCCAAGGCGCTAGAGAGAAGACGTAATGAGCTCCAGCGCACGATAGCCGACTACAAGGCATTCCAGCCAGAGATTGAAAAAGACAAGATCGCCAACCTTGAGGTCACAGCAACAGACCTTTCCCGGCAGATCGCCAATCAAGAGGTAAACACGGCAAACCTGGACCATCGGCTTCAAGGCGTAAATGCCGCTAAGGTCAGCCCTTTGTTGGTATGGGTATACTTCACTGCAGCGCAAAAACAGATCCGCTCTGAAGCCTCGCTTCTTGCGGGAAAGCTTTCTTCTGCCAAGCAGAAATTGTCGACGAAGAAAGAGGCGCTTTTTAAAGCTCGTGCGGACATTAGTGCTGCCAAAAAGCGCATTTTGGATCACGCGCAGTTCGATCTGAACGAATCCGAGCAGCGACTTTTGTCTCTTGGACCGGAAATCGAACGGCTCAAGGCCGCGCGCGCTACGGACAACGCCGAACTTGTGCGGATCGAGACCAAGATTCGCCCACATACCCAAGAACTTGATCGTTTGAAGTCGGAACTCGCCACTCTGAGTGCCGATATCGCACGCGCAGATCGCTTCGAGCAAGAACTTTCATCAGCTCCTAACAGCTATGAACGAGCCATGATCCACGAAGAGTGCGAGGAAAAATTCGGAACAGGAAGCCCCAAGCAGGTTATCAATGCCCGTAGGAGGAAAATACGGAGCCTCGAGAACAATATTCCCAAGCTTGAGCGCCGCGTCCGGGATGAGCTCCAGAAGCTGGAAAGAACCATCGGCCACCTTCTGATCGACGGAAACAACGTATGCTATGAAGGGCAATCGTTCATCGGACTTCGAGCTATTTCCGCTCTACTTCGAGAGTTAGGCGACCGATACAAAACCACAGTGGTCTTCGATGGTTCGATCCGTGCGATGCTGAAGACCGATACCCAAGGGGTTGAGCGCGCACTGGGTGCATCGGTCAACACGCATGTGGCTCCAAGTAAGACGGCTGCCGACGAATATCTGCTCAAGCTGGCCGACCAGGATAATAGCGCCTATATCCTTAGCAATGATCGCTTTGCCGAGTATGGCGACTATAATGTCGTAAAGTCGGACAGAGTGTTCAGGTTCCTTATTGCGGACGGCAAATTTATGGCCAATGATATTGATATATCAGTGAATGTTTGATGACGAACGGTGCTAGATGCTTCGAATTCCTGAGCTGACGGTAAACTGGCATATCCTCGAGGCATGCAACTACGACTGCTATTTCTGCTACGCCAAGTATGGCCAGAAGTCCATTTTCTCTCGTGACTATGCGGGAATTTTACGTGAACTTGGCGCCCTAAATGACCGCAGAATCGACTTCCTAAATGGCTCCGCCATCGCCGAGAATGTTCGCATCAATTTTGCAGGTGGCGAACCGTTTCTGGAGAAGGATCTTGGCCAAGCCATTGCCCTTGCTTACGATCTTGGTCTGAGACCATCCTTTATCAGCAACGGCTCACTATTGACGGATGATTTCATCATCAAATTCGGGCCGATGATTTCGGTCGCGGGATTCAGCGTCGATAGCTTTGATGATGAACAGAACCGTAGGATAGGGAGGCGGGACAACCGAGGTGCACAAGTCGGTTACGAACGGATGGCTGCAATTTTCAAGTTATTCCGGCAAGTGTCCCCCAATACCTTGCTCAAGGTAAACACCGTTGTATGTCGCGAGAACGTCAATGATGATCTCACTTCTCCACTTCACGAGTTGCAACCAGACAGATGGAAGGCTCTGCGGGTGATCCCTATCCATGGCGCGACCGGACGAGGGATCTCAGACGACGAATTCTCCAGCTTTTTGAGCCGCCATCAAGACATGCCTGGCAAGATAGTACTAGAGGATAACATCGATATGCACCGGTCCTATCTCATGCTTGATCCCGACGGCTGTTTTTACCAAAGGGAAGGCTCCGACTACCTCAGGAGCTCGGCCATCCTCGATGTCGGTGCGGCTGCTGCGCTCCGATCTATCGAATTCGACGCCAAAACTTACCTTAGTCGCTATTGAATTCCTTAATTCATTTTGACCTGCCCCGATTTTGAGACGCTCCAAGCTTTTAGGCTATCTCGAAAGCAGACTTTAGCTGCATCGTAGAAAATCGGTAATGAGGGCTCTGAACTGCCGTTCAGTGCATCGAGAAGGAACGACCGGTTTTGCTTAACGTAGGATTTAGCACTGAGCCGGAGCAGACCCCTAGCAAACCTACCATCCGAGCCCAGAATCTCGCTTCATCCTCAGCAGTGCCAATCGCTCCTAATCCGTTGTGATCTTCGACAGCAGGAGAGGCTTCCCGCATCTGTTCATCGAAGAAGTCTTCTGCGGCAGCTTTGCGGTCAACATCACCGGGGTCACGTCTTCCATACATGATTGACTCACGTTGGCGCTGCACGTGGTATTTGATGAAATCCGCGAAGACCTGAGCCAAAGGCTGATCGCACTCACACGCGGGCGTCGGGAGATCTTCAATCGGCAGGATCCGATGCTCGTCCTCAGGATTCCAGACTGGCTCGCCCTGCTTTCTGTTCATATTTTTGTCAGTCATAGACACCTCCATTCCCATAAGGAAATGTGTGGCAACCCTAAAAGGAAAGCTAGGGTCAGGATGCATTGATTTCGCTCGCACAGCATGATTCACCGCTCGGAAAATGGAGCAGTGATATGAGCGATCTTTTCTGGCTGACCGACGCGCAGATGGCCCGTCTGGCTCCCTTCTTTCCCAAGTCACACGGGAAGCCCCGGGTAGATGACAAGAGGGTGCTGAGCGGGATTATCTTCATCAATCGCAATGGCTTGCGGTGGCGCGATGCGCCTGCTGCCTATGGTCCTCACAAGACGCTCTAGAGCCGGTGGAAGCGTTGGAGCGAGAAGGGGATCTTCGCGCGGATGATGGCCGGGCTGGCGGCAGAACACGGCGAGAAGACGACCGTGATGATCGACGCGACGTATCTTAAAGCCCACCGAACGGCGACCAGTATGGCCGCCAAAAAAGGGGGCGTGGTCGCCTGATCGGTCGAACCAAAGGCGGCATGAACACCAAGCTGCACGCCATCTGCGACAGTCAGGGACGACCGATCGACCTGTTCGTCACCGCCGGACAGGTCAGTGATTACATCGGCGCACGGGCCCTGCTGAGCGGCCTGCCAAAGGTCAAATGGCTACTCGGGGATCGCGGCTATGATGCCGATTGGTTCAGAGAAGCGTTGCAGGACAAGGGGATACGCGCCTGCATCCCAGGCCGAAAGAAGCGCAAGACGCCGGTCAAATACGACAAGCGGAGATACAAGCGGCGCAATCGCATTGAGATCATGTTCGGAAGACTCAAGGACTGGAGGCGTGTGGCCACCCGATATGACCGATGCCCGAAGGTCTTCCTTTCGGCCATCGCCCTCGCCGCCCTCGTCATCTACTGGCTATGAATCCTGACCCTAAGGAAGTAATGCGGAGGGTCGAACGTGATACAACTGATCGCATGTCGCATTGGCTGAAGAAGTCACGGCGCATTGAAATTATGACGCCATCAGAAAGCGAACTTCGCTCGATGTCCCGGACGCAGCTAATCGAGTACAAGCAGGAAGCCATCAGGCAACGCAACAGGTGGGCTGACCATCTGCGCCAAGCACTCGAGATCTCTCCTCAGCTGAAGAACCTAGATCCAGACGAAACCGATCCGCTTGCCTTCACCAGGATCCAGATCAACGGCTGGAATAGCACCCTCGAGTGGATAGATGACGTGCTCACCTTGAAGAGCTAGCCAGTTGACCACGGCTCAGAAATCGAGGACCATCATCTCATGACCTCGATCTCGTTCACCACTCACTTCCGAATATCCGGCTGATTTCAGACCGGAATTTTGGGAGTGCGTTGGTACGGCAATGGGTCTTATACCCCCGTTTTGGACGCCAGATTAGCGTCAGCGCGACGGTTCGATTCCGTCCACTCCTACCATAAGGGCGCCCCAATGAAGAACATTCTAAAGTTAGCTGCCACAGCTCTATTAATTTGTTCGCCAGCACTTTCCGCAGAGCTTAATCTAAAAAAATATCATAACAAAACAATAGTTCACCTAAGTGGACCGATAGAACTTGGCGATGCAGAAGAATTTCGCGGGATCATGAAAGCGGCAATTCTAGAACCTGGTATAGAAAGGTTAGTGGTGTCCTTGGATAGCCCAGGGGGAAATGTTCATGAAGCAATCGAAATCGGCAAAACTGTTAGAAAAGTTCTCGCTGAAACGTGGACCACTTCCACAGAAGTATGGACCCATAACCTGAAACGAGAAGTCCAAGGAACATTGATTCCTGGACATAAACAGGCTTTTGCAGACCTAGATGCACCCCTCCCTGAATTATCCAAGTGCTGGAGTGCATGCACTATTATATTCTATAGTGGCGCGTCTCGAGCGGTGTTTGACAACAGAGACCACCGCTTAATCGAGCTAGGAAAGACTAGGGTATACCCAACCATAGGTGTTCATCGCCCAATCTACCTAGCTAAAGAGTACGGCAAACTTACTCCAGAAGAAGCGCAAAATGCATACGCAAATATGCTTCAGGATATGTCGGACGCATTAACAAAGATGGGCGCGCCAGATGAGTTCATAAAACTTACAATGGCTACGCCTTCGGAAGATATCCAATTAATTCCCAAGGAAAAAATGGAGACCCTCTTAGAACCAACTGAACCGTTCTTTGAGGAATGGGTAGCAGCAAAGTGCGGACGACGGACCGATGTACTAGCAGATCAGGAAGAGCATAATCTATTCAATCGCTATAGCCAGATGTGGTCAGATGTTATGGATATGTCGATAAATGAACGGCTTGAATGGAGCGAAGATGTCGCTTTAGTAAAAGAGTTTGGTCTAACAAATGCAGTTCGAGTCAAAGAAATTAGCAAAAAAGTCAGCAATTGGGAAAAATCCCTCCAATTTTGTGAAGATATACTCGTACGGACTACTCGTAACGCATGGGCTAAAAAGGCGAACTGAAAGGATATATGGTGTTTAGATGGATACGAAAAAAGGCTCTCTCGGCAACCAGCAGTCTTCAGGAAAGTGAAATAAAGGATCAAATACAGCTACTTAAGGGCATGTCAGACGAAGAGATCGGATTCATTGTTGCAGGGAGCACAATATTACGTCTGAATTACATAGCTGAAGGTACGATCCCCCCTGAAGCACTAGACTTAAGCTTGGAACGGGATGATCTAGAAGTGGATATGGTTCCAGTAAAGCTAATTAGCTTTATTCGTGAGTTTCAGAAAATGGATCAGCCGATAGACGCAGCTTTCACAATGCCATGGCTGCATAGCACCAGAGCTTTGAGCAACCACGATATTCGCGTTTTCGGTAGGGAAATGTGGGCTGAGATGTCCCGTGGGTTTCCTTATGCAAGAATGAAGCTCAACGAAATTGAGGAAATGTCATTTAAAACCAGAGAGATATCAGATGAAGATCTTACATTTATACCTATAGGGCTTGAACCATCGTAACCTTTCAAAAACTGACACACCCCCTTGGTAGGAGAAAGTCGCTTCTCTCCGACTACCTCACATGCTCGTCGGCTTTTTCTTCGGGTACTTCGTAATCTGTGGCCAGCCTGTACCGCATTCGCAAACAGCCCTCTTCTCAAACTGATGGGCTGTTATACCTTCTGGCACCTCATTGGGCTTCATCATCACCGTGTGGCTGCACTCCCAGCAGCGAACTTCGATGAACGTGACCCCCGGCGCAAACAAAAGATCATCGGTCATATTTCTATCCTGCCGCCTCAGCTTCCAGATACCTGCGAAGTCGTACCATTGCTGGAAGGCCACCTTCCACCATCGTAACCAAGGCAGATCGACCACCCATAGCGGGTGCCTGATTAGGCGCTAAGAGCCATTTCTGTACCCGTGCGGTATCCCCCAAAAAAAATGACCATCAAGGCGACGTGGATCCCCACTAGGCTCAGGACTTCGGTAACGGGGACGTGTCTGTCAATGATAAAAAGACAGCCGAACATTGACGGCGGCGGAAGTTTTCGTCGTCGTACTGTGATGACAAGGTTGGGAGCAGACCCTCGAAGCGCTTCGTATTTTCAACCCTTCAATACAAGATCTTCCCCGGGTTCATGCTTCGGTCCGTGGTCAGCGCGATGGCTGCCAACATGATGCTGATCCAGTGTGGTGCCCGAAGTGCCCATCTCATAAGCGTGCTCGAAGGTCCATTCGGCGACAGTCCTGACCACGGCATCTTCGGAACCACGTCCCGGTGGGGACCTCGAAGGGCCGCAGTCAAGCAGCCTTCAATGGTTCGCTTCCAAGCGTTCTAATGCTGTCTAAATGCCTCCAACGATTGGTGAGGTTGCGTGATTGAACTCGGTGCCGTCCCGCCACATGCGATGAAGAACAATACCAATGCGCCTTGCCAGCGCGACCATTGCCCTCTTACTTCCCCGACGCTTGGCCACTCGCGCAGCCCATGCTCTGAGCCATGAGGGCGGCCGCGATGTAACATGACTGTCGCGCTGCAGCAGCTTTTGATAAAGTGTATTTCATACAATATCGCTACTATTGAATAATGTTGCGCTGTTGCGTTTTGCAGTGCGTATCGCTGTCGCCACCTTCATCTTAGAGTGTCCTGTTTTTTGCAATATGCAACAAAAGCGGCGCCTGCATTTTGTGGTGGGTTGCCCTTACTAATCGCCTCGTGTGCAAAACCGATCCAATTTGCACGGAGGGTCTGATAGTCCCAGCCTTTTTCCCGCGCAATTTCGCGAGCTTTTTCCTCCGCCCATTCTGGGAGAGAAATGTCTGCCGTAATGGCCGCGCTCTGTTTGCGCGGGCGGAAGACAACCAGATCGGCACAGGTTAGCTCTAGCCTGTAGAAGAGCAGGTGGTCACCCTCAATGATCTGGCGAATGTTAAGGCGAAATTTCTTTAATGGAGCGTTGCTGCCTGTCTTGTCTTGGAGCTTGGATAGATTGATGTGCCAGCGCTTCTGGCTACCGCAGTGTTTACGAGCAATCTCATAGATGCGACGTTCGAGCGGTCGGCGGAGACGGAAATAGTCCTCAGAAATGCACTGACGACTTCGTTCGCTTCAATCGCCCGCATGAACCAATCTGACAGGACAACCTCGCAGTAGTCGAGCCGCCATTCGCCTTCCTCGCGCATCACATATCCGCCTTCATCAATCAGGCTAAATATGCGTACTTCCTTTTTTCCGCCCGTGCGGATGCTGGTCTTAAATTGCGTGCCTTGTAAACGCTGAAAGGCTTTCTCAACACGTTTGTATTCACGCCCATCAGTGTTGCGGTTGGTGGCCATCATCAGCTCTCGTGCGCTGAATCTGACGCGCTTTCCGATTTCTTCGCCACGGTTCTTCCGGTGCATCAGCTGACTGATGCAGAAAATGAGGATGTCTTTGTCCTTGATGGAGGGTGACCCAAGACCTGACGGGATAATTTCAAGACTGTTTTCGCCACTCTTGTAGCGCAAAAATATGAAAACCGAGCCGAAGTCTCCCAAAAATATGAAAAAGCTCGAAAATATGAAATTTGCGGGTGCCTCTAAGTCACTTTGAAGAAAGAACAAATTAGGTTCGATAATGAAACTTATCGGATTTAATCGATTTTTCTAAGCCTGCTCGTTTTCATATTTTTGGTGCCGGTTCTGTCGGCCCGCTGTTTTGCGAACCACTCGCAAGATCGGGTCGATACCTCCGAGCAGGTCCGGCTCGACGCTCACCTGGACGACTGGCCTTCAGCTACCGACCCTCAACTACATGACCGGCGTCAGCAAGACCGTAGAATGGCCCGATCCACTACATTTTCAAAATGTAGTGGATTTCAGCCCCGATCAGGCTTTCCAGCGGCATTGTTTTTAGGATGGATTTCGGCCCCAGCCAGCATTCAGATGCCTAAAAATAAAGGGATTTTTGGTAACTGCCCTGACGATACGGATGCTCATACGGCATCGAAGATCTACTCAGACGATACGAAGGTCGATGAAAGCGCTCTAGGACGCGTTTTGGATGGTGGATACCGCATCAGAGATATCCGGCAGTAACTTATGCACCAGTCGATGACCGGTTGGCTGCGCTCCGCACTTCAAACACCGTAATTTCAGGCTCAGGCTGGCTAAGACCTCGCCCTTTTTACGGAGAGCCATCAACTGCTCGTTGGAAAGTATGGAAGAATTTCTGCAATCGGGCATATAGCAAACAACACGCATGTCTAATCCGGTTTCTGTCCAGCGGATTAGGTCATCTCTATTTCTATTGAACAAGCGGATGTGCGAATTGATGACTGGATAAGCGAGCCTTACCCAATTAAATAGTTTCGCTTGATCGGGGAAACAAAGATACAATCCTTTAATATCAAACTTATGCTTACCTCGGTTAAGGGTTGGCATAGAACTCTTTCTCTGGTCTCGCCAAAGATCGGCTTCATAGACGAATATATCATCAAGAGCTGAATCAAAGTATGACGAAAACTCCGCAATTAAGAAGCCTCCAGCATCCTTAATAGAAACCGAACGGAACT
Organism: Sulfitobacter sp. 1A13421; assembly: GCF_043557285.1. Classification (NCBI taxonomy): domain Bacteria; kingdom Pseudomonadati; phylum Pseudomonadota; class Alphaproteobacteria; order Rhodobacterales; family Roseobacteraceae; genus Sulfitobacter; species Sulfitobacter sp. 1A13421. The sequence goes on along the minus strand of NZ_JBIFFQ010000013.1, from coordinate 49,999 downwards.
GCTCCCCGGTCCCATTGACATCGTTCTTATAGCTAGCCTCGATCCCATGCACCCTTTTGAAAAAGGCGTGGTGTTCGTAGGAAATGACTGACAAAGAAGCCAGCTCACGGGCCCCTATCTCGTGGGCGCCTTGAAAGATAGGAGCACTAAGGGCTTCGTCCTTGCTCCAGTTGAGGTAGCTCAATCCAGAGTCGGCTCTCTCGGCATCTAAAGAGCCCGCGTCTGTAAGCCAGATATCGTCCATGCCTCAGAAACCCTCATGCATGCCCCATAAGGCAGCGTAATGCGTCACCGAGAGGCCTTCAACACTTACCGCTTCGCAAGGCCCCGGTAGACTTCCTCGCGGGTCTCCATGCTGTCCAGGCTGCTTTTCAAGATCTTCTCCTGGGCCTCTACCTCAAACAGCTCGTCAGCAGAGAGCCCTTTGGTCGGGGTAGAAGCCTTCTCAGAGGCTTCGGTCTTCTTTGCATCGGTCATCGTGGTTTCCCTCCGAACATGACGATATTTGGCCCCATGTAGGTACTGACTTGAAAGGCAGCCTCCTCAAGCACGCCGCGCACGTAGCCTAAGTTGCGGTAAACCTTCCTGCGAGGCCGGGGTGAAGGCTTCAACTGGAGAACCTTCAGGTAATCCGGCTCATTCGGCAAAAAGTCCCCCCGTGCGCGCAATCGAAGCCGATCCACCAGTAACCGTCTTCCTCATTAGTGTGCGGGTGACATGCGGAGGCGTAGCTCCAGCCCTTGTGGGAAGAAATTTCGGCAGGAACATCATCGATACCCCATAAAACATGGGTGTTGGGGATAGCTAGATAGCCGTTTAGATGCCCAAAAGTAGGGTTGCGCAGGACCAAAGCCCGAAGCCCATGGGACTCGAACTCAAGGTGGTCAGGTTCTCTATCCCATTCATTCATGTGGCCTAAAATGCCCTATGGTGAGCTTGAAGGAAACCATATCGTTGCCCAACCCCTCCCAAGACATACTACAGCCGCCTTGTTGTCCTTGGCGGCCGTAGCGCTTTCACCTACTTGTTCAGGCCGAAACAGGCTTTCCGCCGACTGCGACCAAAGCCTTCAGAACATCGTTGAACTGGCTGTTTCCATTCAGTTCGACCTTGTTAACTTGGCCGAAAGCCATTTGGGTTTCGACCCATTGGTAGGCCTGTACGCGGGTCTTGCCGTTGGACGGAAAGATGGAGAAGCGAACATAGCGCTCGGGCGTCGTGCTGTACGAGTTCCCAATCAGGAACTGAGTCATGATAGCATCCCCACCATCCATGGTGCCGCCACAGACCACCTGATTTTGCGAGGACTCCCGGATCAGCAGGCCTTTCTGCGCACAGAGCGCTGTGAGCTTCTCACTTACGGATGCCGTGTTCCGTGTAGAGAAGACTACCTCAGGCCTCCCAGATGGCGTCTTTGCCATCCTTTCGACAGGTTCAGCGCATCCAGCCAGGCCAGCGACCAACGCAGAGATTGCAATAAGCTTTTTCATAACGATCCTCCATAAAATGATCGCCTTAGCATCTCCAAGAGGCACAACCGGTCAAGGGAAATCTGTACCCAGCACTCAACCCTAGGAGCGAGTGTTATTCGCATATCGGGTTTTTAGAATGCAGTGGCTACCGTTTGAGCAATCCTTTGCGGGCCGCTTCATGCACACGCATGCTTTTGACGCTCGATTCCAAAATATCCTGTCGTGACCTCTTCTCAGATACCTCTTTAGCCGCCGCCTCCTTTTCACTCGGCTTAATTGAGTCCTGATCGCTTTTTTTATTCTTGGACTTAGGCAATGTGGCCTCCGGCGCTCGACTATAATGGATTGAAAATACGGTAAGCCGCACTTGGAATAAGTAAAGGCCTACCTGCGCGCCAAGCCAATAAATCTTAGCATTTATGGCCTTATTCTAGATTTTATCTAGAATTTCACAAAAAGCCACCCATTATTTTGACTGTTTATTAAAACCAAAATGGTGAGATCCACCTTTAAACTCTTCTAGAGCTCTCACTCAGGATTTCGCTCTGGCGTTCTGGTTCCTTCAAGTTCCATAATCTTGTTTCCGGTTCATATGATGATCCAGAAAGAGGTGAGAACATTTGGTATGTTATCAATTGAAAGCTATGAATTTTTCTAGGCCGCTCTACCTAAGTTTAACATGCAGCCTATGCTGACAAATCCGCCGCAGTAACCTGCATTTGATGTAAGCAATCAGCAAACATACCTTTCAGCTATTGCTCTCAGCGTGTTACGCTCCGACAACTCCGAATTTCAGGGATCAGAAATATGCCAGATCGCCCGTCAGTAGCCCTCAAAGTAACCGAGAAAGCTTCCACGAGCGTTGGCTACCCCCCATCGATCCATGAAGACACTCAGCGCTATATCGATGCTTCCCAAGCGCCAGCTACCATCAGAGCTTATGCAGCTGACTGGAGGATCTTCGAAGATTTCTGCCTACGGAACGATCTATGCCCCCTCCCAGCTTCACCAGAGACGGTAGCTTACTTCTTGACGAATGAAGCCAACCGAGGGCTGAAGATAAAGACGATAGAGCGCCGAATATCGGCTATAGCTGACTATCATGGTAAGATGGGGCAGCAGGCTCCTACCGGCACACCCGGCGCCAAGATCATTGCGGCCGTCATGCAAGGCATCCGTAGAGAAATCGGTGAACCGGTAGAGAAGAAGCATCCAGCCACTGACGAAGTAATTATCCGTCTGATCGAGAAGATCACTGGAGATGCCCTGTCCGATTACAGAGATCGCGCTCTGCTGGCCTTCGGGATGGCTTCTGCAATGCGCCGTGGTGAAATCTCAGCTCTCTCGATGGAGGACCTCTCCTTTGGGCCTCGTGGGGTCACCGTCACTATCGAAGGATCGAAGACTGACAAGAACCGAACTGGTCAGGTTATCACTGTCCCGCACGGCAGGGTCATCAGGCCTGTATCCATCCTTCAAGACTGGCTTGAAGCCGCAGAGATCACCTCTGGGCCCGTTTTCCGGCCTGTTGTGAAAGGCGGTAGGAGAACCCGGCGCATGCACCTCACAGGCCACGCTATTGCTCGCATCGTCAAGAACCGTGCGCTTGATGCTGGGCTCGATCCGAAGCTGTTTTCTGGACACTCTTTCAGAAGCGGTTTCGTCACTACGGCAGCCCTAAAAAACGCTCCCTTGTCGAAGATCATGGAGCAGACACGCCACAAAGACGTGAACACGGTAAGACAGTATTTTGCGGAGTTCGAGAAGTTCAACGACCACGCGGGAACGAGCTTTCTTTAAAAGCTACCGCTTGAAACAAGGCTTTGATCTCAATTCTAACCTCTCGCTATACAACCTTGAGAGAATTGAATTCACGCTATTATGAATGATTTGCCCGTGTGCACAGATGTCTGCATTTCTGACTGCCAACCCGTTCTATCACGATCGCTATAAAGCCTCCGAAGTAAGACCCCCCGAGCCATGAGGCCTAATGGGAGCCTACAGAATGGCCACAGTAGACCTACAGAACAACCACAGAAGGTCGCTGGACAGGGCTCGGCAGAGTTCAACACCAGATGTCTTAGGTGTTTTGCCGGGGAACAAAAATACTAAGCCCCCCGCGTTCTTAGAGGGTCGACGTTGATGTGTAGTAATACATATATGGACGCATATCTGGAATAGAGGTTGATATGCATACGAAAAATGATCTGAAAGCAATGTCGCGAAAAGAGCTCGAAAGGCTTTTGTCTGATGTAAAAAAAGCATTAGAGGCTGCTCGAGCCCGAGATCAGAGAGAGGCAAGAAAGGCTGCTAAAAAGGCGGCCGCAGAGTTTGGATTCTCCCTGGGGGAAATTTCTGAAACGCAACCCTCAGCTCCTGCGAAAAAGCGAGCTAAGGTTAAGAAAGCTTCGAAGCCTTCAATACCAATGTATGCCAATCCAGACGACAAAAAGCAAACTTGGACAGGTAAGGGCCGACAGCCAAATTGGTTCCGTAGTCAGGTCGAGAGCGGCACTGCGCCCGATGCTATGCGTATCTGACCTCTGTAAACCCGAATACAATTATTTCTTGACTGGAAAGCACGTAGGGCATCAAAGAGCAGGGCTGATGGTTAACTGCGTATTTCAGAATGGTTTTCCCCTGATGCGCAGCTCCCTGCGTTTCGCCAGTCCTGCTTATATTGATCAGTATAAGGTCTCTCAGAGGCTCTTCCCTCTGCATGAGGTCCATACCGGGCTACAGAACGACCAAAGTTGTCTACTGGGCGCCTACTGGAGGGCCACAGAAGGCCTACAGCATGGCCATAAAAACGGGCCAAACTAGAGAACTTTTGCAGTTCTTCGGAATGGGGGCTGAGACTTAGGCCATCTACTATTGGGATCTTTGCGGAGACGAGCCAACTGACGACATTGAGAGATAGTCCGGTTCGTTTGACCAGTTTCGGGCTGTTATCTAAGTGGATTTTCCGTTCGGTTATGGATACATGACTGACTGCGGGCGAGTTCATGCCCAGCGTTTTGGACAATACCCCCGGCCCAACACGGTCGTTATCGCCTGTGACAGAAACGGTTGAGTTTTGGCACATCCTGCGGTGCAGAGAAGGTCGGCTTTGAGCCCAAATCTCCCAAATGCTGCACCTTGAACGAATGTCCGGATTGTTCGGTGAGGACCGAACAACAACTGGTATCGCCAACGCCCTTCATCATTTATTGTTGCCATATGTCTATGGAACCACGACTTGATATCGTCGGCGCGGCCCTTGCAGACCCCAGTCGCATTCGCATTTTGTGCGAGCTTATGGATGGGCGCTCCCACACCGGCAAGGAGTTGGCGTCAGTGGCGGGAGTGGCGGCTAACACAGCGAGTGGTCATCTCGGCAAACTCATCGAGGCCGGTATTGTAGCCGCAGAGAAAAGTGGGCGATGCATCTATTATCGAGTGGCAAGTGCTGAGATTGCCGAAGTGCTCGAACAGATGTCGGCACTTTCTCCGACCGACCATCTCTATCGGGCACATGGAACATCCATCGCTCCCGAATTAATCGCCCGTACCTGCTACAACCACATCGCCGGCAGATTAGGTGTTTTGCTCGCTCGTGAAATGACTAGTCAGGGTTTGGTCAGTGTTGAGGGCACCTCAGCAAGGGTTACGGAGGCCGGAGCACAGACTTTTGCTGAGATCGGTATTTGGTCCAACGGTACCCCGCTCCCAGATGTCAAATGCTGCCTCGACTGGTCGGAGCGGCGGCAGCACTTTTCTGGCCAGTTGGGTACAGCACTGTTGTCGCATGCACTATCACAGAATTGGGTCACACGGCCGAGAAACGGGAGAGCTTTGGCGATTGAACCAACAGGATACGACACCTTCGAGCGATATTTTGGTGTCAAGCGGGCTGACCTGTCAGGCCAAGCTGATCCTCAGTAAAGTTCGGTTATCGCCGAACCGATACCTTTTGTAATCGAGGCCTAGTGGCGGTTGTATACCGCAAGTGCAAGAGGCCAGCTACATGACGCTTTCCATCCAATCAGAACGTTTTGAAATCGAAGAAGGTTTCGAAATATCGCTGCAAGTGCCAACGGCGCATACGGCACAGCTGCTAGAGGCGATCTATCGTACAGATACGCTTCGTTATGGCGACTATGATCGTGTGTCTTTTACCACTGCGCCGGGCCTTCAGCGTTTCCGGTCATTGCCTGGCGGACGTAACGCAGCGTCTGAGACTGTGCTGGAGGTTCAATGCGAAGAGCTTTCCTTCTTTGTTGGTTCGCAAGAGCAGGTCATGGAGGTAGTCCAAACGGTCCACGATCATCATCCCTATGAAGAACCCGTGATCGTTGTCCGTACCGTCCAACGTAGCTTGCATCGCTCGGGAATGGACGAAGATAATCCCAACAAATTCTGGAACCGTGGTCCCGAAGATTGGGTGCCCGAAATCCATAGAAATCAATCCGGGGACACCAACACATGAGCCTACTTGAAAACTATCAAGCGAAATCCGGCCATTTCGTGCCAGTCTGGACCATCGAGGTTCAAACGTTGCCGGAAGACACAGATCGCATCCTGGATGAGATCATAAAGGTGTATCCGCTTAGCTATGGACGCTACCAACGCAACGCCAGCGTCTCAGCGGTTGGTCAAGAGACGTCGCAACCGACCGAAGGGTCAACCACCACAACGCATGTTGATACCTATACCGCAGGTGATACTGAGACATATCCCATGGTCGAACTGAAAATTTCCATCGACCGAGACCCCAAGGTCTTGGCCGCTGTGATGGACGCAATCCATTTTGCACATCACTACGAAGAGCCAGTGATCTTTCTCCGTGAGGACTGGGCGAGCCGGGCAGCTTATGACCCGAACAATGACAATCCAAACAGGTGGTGGAACAACGATCGCGGTTTGCCAGATCGTGTTGAGTAGGAACTCCGAACATCGCTAAAGTGGACCTCGGCGCAGTCGCAGCGAAAGCTCACTTTGTCCGCACTGTGTGATTTGATGCACATCGCGGCGAATGGCGGCTTTCACAAACGCAGGTTTGTGAAACGGATGTAAAATAGGCTCTCAGATAGCGAAGTCGTGCATCTCAGCTCCTGTCTCAATGTAAATTCCGCAAAGGGTGCCAGCGTCAAGGACAAATATTCCTTAACGTAGGATTTGGCACTGAGCCGGAGCAGACCCCCAAGAAGGGGCTCTGCAGACGCTGAGCAACTCGTCGAAAGCAATCCGTTTGAGCTGAATTTTTTAGGGAACGAAGGCTTCGCGGCGAACGTTTACATATTTTAACAAACAGGAAAAGGATATTAATTTCAATTATATAGTTCACCAATAGGATTTTATGTTGATAAGAAAATTTAAGAAGGTTATAGCTGACATCAAGGCTTCGAATGCGAAGCGTCCGAACCGAAAACTGAGTCTGTGGGCTATCGCGGCGCTCATCTTCTGGGCAATCGCACTTTCAAAAGTTTTTGCAGGTCTTGTCTTGTAGTTTTGTGCTCTGCAGCACGTGACTAATTCATTTTCAGAATAGGAGAAAAACACGGTAAGCGGTGTTCCGGTTACACGGTCTAGCAACTGTATCTTCAACTTTCTGGAACGGCCCATTTCTGGCTTGATTTACAGAGGGCGTTGACGATTGTGACGAGCTTTCGAGCGACAGCTGTAATGCTGACCTTGTGTGGCTTTCCTGCGGCCCGCAAACGACCGGCGAAGATTTTCAGGACTGGATTGTGATTGCTGGCGACGAGAGCAGCCTGGAACATGACATGTCGCAGCAGCCGCCGACCGCCTCCAATTGCACGCTTGCCTCGCATCGCCCCGCTGTCATGTGCAATGGGGGCCAAGCCTGTCAGGGCAGCAGCTTGCTCGCCACTGATCTGACCGAGTTCTGGCATTTCTGCAATTAGCATTGTGCTGGCAACTGGGCCGATTCCAGGAACGGAACGCAGGATATCGGCAGTCATGGCAAGGCTCGCATCGGCCGCGATGATATCTTCAATCTGAGCTTCGAGCCCGGCAATTTGCCTGTCGAGCAAGCCTTTGAAGTCTTCGTCCATGGCTGCAAACATCTCGGTTGATCCGAGCTTCCCCTGCGCCTTGATCTGCCCAAGAAGGCGTTTTCGGGTTTTAACCAGCTGCGCCCGCTTAGAGGTCAAGGCTCTGAGAAGACGTAACTTTCCATGTGGGAGGGTTCGCCCGGCATCAGGTCTGAAAGCCACGAAACGCGCAATCAGTTCCGCGTCGATCCGGTCGGTTTTGGCCCGTGTGCCCCTGCTCGGGTCGTTTGCGGGAGAGTGTGAAATCCTACGCTAAGCTGACAGCGGTCGTTCGTGCAGCGCGCGGCGAAGGTCGGCTTCGAGCCCAGACCTACCGCGTGAGGGGTGAAGCTATTCGCAGTCGCAGCATCGTATGCTTTGCAAGAGACGGCCCTAAGCCGACATCCAACCCTCTTTCTCCATGATGCGGACGCAGCCCGCTTACCGGCTATTCGCTACGGGTGCATAATCTGGCGGTGATCGAACTCACAGATCGCCGGCCAAGGACGAAACCACTCTCGCGGTATTGGAGCTTTCGGCGTAAGTCAGGCGATCTGCCTCAAATACCCCTTTGTTGCGCAGTGCCCTTCAATAGAAAGGACAAAGGCCGCGACAACCTCGTCAGCTGCGTTGTAGAGATTGTCGAGTTCTGTGATGGTGTAGCGTTCCCCAACCTTGGATGCACTTTCCCGACCATGCGCTACGGCATTTCTTCGTTCACGAAGTGTATTGGTGCGCCCAATTGATGCAACGTCTGGTGTCATCTCGGGCGCACCGAACAGCTTCAATATCCACGATAAAGTCTTGGCATCAACATTCTGAAGGCTTTCGGCTAAAGGATTGTCAGTGGCCGACAAGGTTGCATCGCTAAAAGCGACCTCAAAGAGGTCTGCGGACTTATCAAACAAGGAATTGCGACCACAAGAGTGAACAGCTTGGACCTTGTTGTAGTGAAAAATACCATGCAAGTTGAACTTACTATCGGAGCTCTTTATCGACTTGGATGAGATATCCGCGATAGCCGCCTCTACCACTGAGTTTGCTGACCTCTCAACTGCCGCATACAGCGAGACCAGCCAAAGCCCTCTTAGGGCCTTTTGGGTCTCGTCAACCGGCGTGAAGGCGGGTGGAGAAGACTTTCGTAAGTTTTCTAAGAGCATTCTTGCCTCAGAGAAACGTGCCCGCACCTCAGCCTTGGCAGAAGAAAAACTCATTATACCACCGAGGCACTGACCAAATCGATTCTTGCATTCAACTTGGGTAAGCTGTTGGTCGCTCCTGTCGTCACCGCCCTAAGATCTTCGCTCTCTATAACATCGCCAAGCTTTTGCGGGTCTATTTGCTGGCCAGCCAATAGGACATCTGCCACCCCGACAGAGACCGCCTCAAATAGCACGAGTGGTGTTGAGTTTGGGCGACTGGCCCGCACAATTCCGTTAGGCAAGGCCTGCCTTAGAGTTTGGAATGTTCTGTCAAAAATGCTTCTGAGATAGTCTTCGTTGTCAAAGGATTCAGATTTTGCCTCCATGTAGTCGTTCAGGAAGTTTTTTACAGAGTGCCTGAAGTCAGCTCGCTTCTCCAAATATGCGAAAAACTTCAGCGCAAGCTCTTCCACGTTACCTCGGCCGCTTTTGTCTGATCGCTTGATGACATAATTGAAATCTTCTTTAGCGGCGCATTCTTTCAGGAAATGATTAAATCGGCCCTGAAATACACAGTTTCTAATCTCCTGATCGTGGAGAATAATCCCACCGGTATTCAATCTCTCAAATAGATCAAATCTCACCTGAAAGTCACTATTGTCATTGAGAACTGTAATTCTCAAGGGGCGCGTCATGAAATTAAGTTTTAGATTTGGGGGCAGATCGTCGAATTTGGCACCGTTCAGAGAGGGAATCTTCTCCATCCCCTTCAAAGTTAGCGTTTTTCCCGGGGGGGATACCAAATTTGGCGAGACGAAATTGAGGATAGTTGTGAGTCGCTGCAAGCCGTCAACAACATCCCATGTAGAGTCTCTATTTGTCGCCATGAAAAGATTTGGCACTGGTATTCCAAGGTAGATAGACTCAATTAACTGAGATTGACGGACCTGATCCCAAACAAACCTTCTCTGATAATCTGGCGCAACGTGGATCGCCTGTTCTTCCACCATATCAACTAACTGCTTGACTGTGATGTCATAGGTGTCAAATCCCACGGCTCGGCGTTCAGACTGGATCTCACTTAGTGCCTCAGAGATATTCATGTTTGCTTCCACCGAGAATGTTTGTTTCATGCGCTTCCGACCAACGATAGCAGTGGCATAGTTGCTGCAACTTGTCACGCTGGTCAGCCAGTGTGTTTCCTCCAATGCCCTTGCTTGCTGCTCTCGGGTCGCAACTCGGTGCCCAAAGCATTGCGAAGCTCTTCGCATAGCTGCCGTTCGTCGTGAATGCAGCGAAAGTCGGCTCTCCGCCCTTCGTGTCGGAGTCCTCGCAACCGCAGCGAAAACTGAGCGCCCGCAACGAACGGCGGGAAGTTTCCGCATAGCGGCCCACACGGTATGCGGACGCCCCCAATACTTTTGGCGCAGGCGGGACCGCTGCGCTTGGTCCGACGATGTACTTTTCATCCCATACGTTTTGAGCTGTAGCTACCAGGCGATGCGGGAAGCACTACAGTCTTATTCCCGATTAGAAACACGCGGTAGTTAGCATGAGCATGGACAGCTCGAGCCAACACGCTGGCTTCTACGTCCCGCCCTAGCGAAACATAATCCGACCCATTCTGCGCATGGGTAACTCGCACGGTATCCTGCTCAATAATCGGACCCTCATCCAGATCAGCGGTCACATAATGCGAAGTCGCGCCAATAAGCTTTACGCCACGTTCATAGGCTTGCTTGTAGGGGTTCGCTCCTTTGAACGAAGGCAGAAAAGAATGATGAATGTTGTTAATTCGACCGCTCATCTTCTGGCACATGGCATCAGAGAGAACCTGCATATAGCGGGCGAGCACGATCAATTCTCCGCCTACTTCTTCGACCACGGCCATGATCCGCGCCTCAGCTTCGGGTTTATTTTCTTTGGTCACCTTTATGTAGTGAAATGGAATATCGCAGTCACAAAGTGTAGGGCTTCCAACAAGTCGAAGGCGGCTTTTCGAGGCTGCGAAGAACTGCTTTGACGTCGTCACCTCAAAACTTTTTTCACGCTCATGAGTCCAGAGCGGGAAAACTCTCGGTACAAAATCATCGCACATGGCGGCCTCCAACCTTTGCGATTCGCCCTCCGAGAAGAACGACAGTGCAGCTGTAGGCTGATGGCTCGCGGAGAGTTCCAGTCTGTCTTGCGCCATGGGCAATCTCCTCTCCGCCTGCAGCCTTTTTTACCAAGTAATCGGTAATCGGCCTGTGTGTTTGTCTGACCCCAAGGTAGGTGAAGAAGCGTGTCGTGGCCAGAAAAGCTACGACGCGAAACAACTATCTATCAGGCGCTGATAGATAGTGGAAAAGATGCGCTCTTACATTCTTTTGCGGGTTCGGACACTGTAGGCGAAAAAGAGATTGGCCAAATGTCAGAGACAGAAATACCATCAGAAGTTGATATCCATAGCCACGAAGGCCTAACCCGCCTTTTCCAGTTCGGCATAAGTTTTCGCAATCAAGAGGACGACCTGGCCAGCCTCAAGCTTCTCGAAGAACGATTTGACCTTGCCGCATACGCCCCGCCCATTCGCGGAGCACTCGAGGACACTGTTCGCCATCTTGATAGTCTTGGAAACGACGAGCGCTTTGACAAAGTCCTTGGCTTGATTGCAGGGGTCATCGGCCAGGAGATGGCGCTGAGCCCTGAACTGGCGGCTGACATCGCACAAATCAGCAACGCAGCACGAATTGTTCGGTTTTCGTTTAGACCGGCACTGATACCGTGCCTTTTGCGTGCCCGGGTCGCTGCAACTGACCGTGGCAAGCATGCGCCCAGCTATGCGGTCAGATTTGCAGGGATAGGCGATGACGCACCCCTTCTGGCGGTTGCAGCGCTATTTCTGGGGCTACGCCTCTACGCAGAGGACAACCCACCCTGGGTGCTTAAGGCTATAATTGAGGACAATGAACCACTCACTGAAAACCCCAACCTCGAGATCACATTTCCACCTGCAGAATTTCGTGCGGAGAATGGGGCTCAACTTGAGGAAAGCGTTCGAAGAACTCAAATCCCGCGGGCGGTAGACCGCGGAAAGTTCGATCTCGAAAGCGTCATGCTCGATTATCTTTTTGCCGCCGACTCGCCATCTCTGGCGTTCGTTTCAGAGAGCTTCGTTTCGTCGACGCGACAATCACGCTTGCTTACCCGGCAACGCCTATTGGAGAGCGGGCGCATCAGTAGGGTTTCTGAGATCAACACTGCGTCGCCAAGGCAGTTCCTGATTAAACTCGGTGCAACATACGGTGCAAACGAAACAATTCAGATGGTGTCCGCAGATACGGTACACCGCTTTACAGGTATGGAACTCTACCAAAGGAACCTTCGTGGGAAATCCGATGTCGTCGCTGTTGACGAAATACTTGCTGCAGGTGGTTCGCTCGCACCCTCCCGGTATCTCGGCAAGGGTCCCACCGGTGGGCGTAGCCTTTCTGATAATTTCCAGAACACTTACAAACCCACCAGGCACCGGCTTGCCGATTTTTTCGAGATCATTCGGCCAAAGACAACCAAAGCTGACCCCGTTGGCACGCTGCAGTTGCGAGAGGTGCGCGCAGGCGACCTCACTGAAAACGGCGAAATTTCCGGGGCATCACGACAAATCAATATACGTGCGACGTTAGAAAGAGGGTTAGAGGAGCAACTCTTGAAGCCGGGTGACGTCTTGTTTGCTCACCGGGCGCCAGTCGGGCGGGTTGCCTACGTCAACGGCAATGAAGTTGACGCCTCTAAAATATGGGCTGCTCAGTCACTTCTGATATTCCGTTCCCGCAGGTCAACAACCGCGAAAGACGGGCTTCGCTACTGCGATCCCCGCGTGCTGTTCATGTACCTGCTTACAACCAAGGTCCGAAGCAACTGGTCCAAGTTAGCAATCGGTGATCGCAGCCCCGCAATTCCAATTGGGGAAATCGAAAGATTCGGCTTGCCGAACAACCTATTGCTGCCCAAGAAACCAAATGAGCCGATTGATGCAACATTGCCGCCCGAGAACTATACAGCACTAATGGTGGCAGCTTTCAAAATTCGCCAAATCAAACTTGCTGAGATCCACGATATCGAAGCCTCGATGTCAGAGGGTCTGGAACAGGTGTGGGAAACAGCTTGGTCAAAAAGCCTAGGATCGCCGTGAAACTAAGGGCATTTCGCTTCGTAGTCGGCAGTGAGCGAACGATCGCCCGCCGCCCATCAAGCCGAAAGGCCAGGTCAGTCAATATCGGCCCAAAGCCGACATAATCACTAGCCAGATGGTCCGGGCCAACCCACCATTTGTCCCTTTCGCAACATTTAGCTGGCTGAAACGTCAGTCAGCGGACTTTGTCGCCATTTAAGGTTAAGCTAATCCAATACAAATTTTTGTATCAGCATGAACAGCACTGATCATTGGAACGAGGTCTACAGCAAAAAGTCAGAGGACGAATTGAGTTTGCATCGGGATGACCCATCGGTTGCACTCAATCTGATGAAAGAGGCGAGTCTGACTACAATGTCCCCTGTCATCGACATTGGAGTAGGAACCTCTCGCTTCATAGAACCGCTGGTAGACTTCTTAACGATCCCGCCGCTCTCGATCTATCAGAAAGTGCGTTTGCGGCAGCCCAAGCCCCGCTGGGGAAGCGCAATCAGTTCGTGAAGTGGATCGTGAAGGACATCCCCAAATAGGATCCACTGCAGACCTGACTACCACATCCTGATCGCATACAGGTACCCAACTTCCTTCTGAAAACATTGTTGTTTGGCCACCTTCACTATGGCGACCTGCCCATGGGCGGCTTGGGTAAACCGGACAGCCCAAGGCCAATGGCGCGGGATCAACAAAGTGGGGGACGTAACGCGTATTGTGGGCAAAGTGATCAGTCTACGGCGAGTTCCGTCCAGCGAAACTCATCTATTCATCGGCAATATGGAAAAGAGACCAGATAGAAATTAGCTGACCAGCATCTGCAAGCCGGTCAGCGCAAACCATCAACGCGACCGGATACGACGCGTTCTGCGCCGCCTCAACAGCATGCCAGCGCGATTTGATGGTATTTGTTCTCGCCAAAATACATAGAGCCTGGAACTCAGGATGATACCGATGCCGACCCAAGTTAAAGCATCCGGGAAGTCAGCAAAAACCAGATAGCCGGCGGCTGTGGCTCCGATGATCTCAAGATATTGGAACGGCGCCAACATACCCGCATCCGCTCGACGAAAGGCTTCAGCAATGAGGATGAAACTCGCGGCGGCAAGAGCACCAGCCACCAGGATTACACCCCATGCCCAGCCCGGCAGGTTTGCAAATGAGGGCACGATCTGCCCAGATATCCGCATGACTCGGCTGAGTCAGAATCTGGCGCAGGATCGTGCGCCCCATCCTTCCAAACCCATTAATGCCATGTGATTGTTAACATTGACGACAACCACATCCTGCTTGCAGACCGGTACCCAACTTCCTGCTGAAAGCGTTGCTGTCGGACCACCCTTACTCTGGCGACCTGCCCATGGGGGGGGAGTTGGGTAAACCGGGGAGTCTGCGCCCAATGGCACAGGGCTAACCCAGTACGGGAACGCAATGCTTATAGTATGCAAAGTAATCAGCCGTAGCGAACTCCGTTTAGCGGATCTCACCCAACTGAGCCCGGATCCGGTCTGCCGTTTGAGCAAGCACCGTGCCTTCCGGGGTCGGTGGCAAAGAGAATTCCTCGACCCCATCTTCGAGATACCGGACCGATGTTACATCATGGCGGTGCAACATAGGTACAACGTGAGCATGGGTGTGGGCGACATGGATGCCCGTGAAGAAAAACGCAACGCGTTCCGCGCCCCATTCCCTCTTCATCGCACGCGCCAGCCGTTGCCCCGTTGACATGATCCGGGCAGCGACGTGCTCCGGCATGTCTTCGAACCACGGGTAGTGCTGTTTGGGTACGATCAGCGCGTGACCTTCCCGGATCGGGTGGAGGTCGAGGAAGGCGAGCACGAGATCGTCCTCAAGCAGATTATACGCGGGCAGGCGTGCATCAGCTATTCGACAGAAAGTGCAGGTTTCAAGCATATTGGATCCATTTCGGACGCGTAGCGCACGGCTCAAGCTACACGGTCTGGCTTCCATCGCAAGTTGATGCTTGAGTGATTAAGGCAGGTTAGGTTTCTGCCTCCGGCGCGGCTTCTACTCTGTGCCCTGACCCTTGTCATTGCGCAAAAGGACAGTTTCTGGAAACGCCCGGCAGCGAGTTACCACATTCCGCGGCCGAACGGTTCCTTGGCGCGATCTACAGGTTAAGAACGACTGATCCCTTTGGGCGGGCGCAACAAATCAACACTTGCCCGGCCTGCGGCATTTCCAATGGCTCTTCGAAGTATTCAACGTCACCCGAGATCAGCCCGCATCTGCACGAATTACAGACCCCCGCGCGGCAGACAAATTCGGGATCCAGCCCAGCATTTTCGGCAAGCTCCAGCAGCGAGCCTGCCGCCTCGTCCCAGTCAACAGTGGCACCTGAAGCGCGGAATTCGACTTGGGTGTTCGATAGGGTTCCCGCACTAGCTGCCACTGGCTCCTTCGCCAAACGGCCCTCATCGTCCGAGGCCCATGCATCAGGATTGGTGATGTAGGCTAGCGATTGAATGGCCGCTGCCGCCCGCGATGCAGCCACCGCGGGTACCACCTGCTTTTTAACCGCCTTCAGCAAAGCGGCCTTGCCGAAGAACTCATAGGCAATGCGGTCTTTCGACACGCCTAGCTCCTGCAACATCTGATACATGGCGGCCATGAATGGCGCCGGGCCGCAGATATACGCCTCGTAATCGCCAATGGGCAGATACGCACGCAGGAAGTCTTTATCGATCATGCCTTCTGCATCGAAAAGCTCACTCTGCTGGTCCAACTCACTCGGGTTTCGATAGACAAAACGCGCCTGTATCCGATCGGTGACGCAGCCCAGAACCTCGTCACGCAGTGCATGAACCTGCCCATTTTCGCAGGCATGGAGGAAATGCACCTCCCGGTCAGTCTCTGCCAATTTGTGTAGTATAGACACCATCGGCGTCAGCCCCACCCCGCCGGAGATCAGCAACACCGGTCTGTCGCTTGTCTCATTCAAGGTGAAGGTGCCGCGCGGCGCAGCAACTTCGAGCGTATGGCCCACCTCGACGCGGTCGTGCAACCAGCATGATCCGACCCCATCCGGCGCACGTCCCAGCCCGTTTTCGCGCTTCACCGTGATCCGGTACTGCTGCGACCCAGACGGGTTGTTAGAGATCGAATAGGTCTTGAGCACCGGCCCGTCCGGCCCGGGGACGCGCAGCGTAAGATATTGGCCGGGCTTCGCCTCCCAAAGCGCTTGGCCATCGCTTGGCTCAAGGTAGAAGGAAGTGATGATGTCGCTTTCAGCAACCTTCCCCGCCACGCGAAATTTGCGAAATGTCGCCATGACTTACTGGCTCATCTTTGCATCAACCATCGCCTCTTCGGCGATCATCGCTTCCAGTTGACGGCGGTAACGCAGTTGGCCCGCGTCGATCCCTAGGTCGATATGCGGCGAGGTCTTCTCTGACATTCCGATCTGCACGGCATCCAGCACCGCGCGGTCTTCTTCAAAAGCGTGGCGCACGTCTTCGCTCATCATCTTTGAAAGTTCTTCGTCATCGGGGCGGATATTGCGGAGTTGGAACCAATAGTACCGCGTCTCTGTCTCGCTCGTTGGGGTCATGAAATTGTAGCTATCCATGACGAATGTTTTTTCATGCAACGTGCCATCAACGCCGCCGGTGCCTGCAGGGGTAAACACCGCGCGGATCAGCGCGTGACTGGGGTAGCGCACTTCGTAATGCTGGAGCCGGTCACACTTACCCTCAAACTCCACCACCTTTTTGTAAAATGGCGCGGGTTCGTGATCCATCATCCATCGATGCACGATCACGCCACTGTCGGTCTTGGTAACCCGCAGCGGCGTGTCCTTTGTTGCTGCCGTTGCGAAGGACGTCTCATGAACCCAAGCCACATGGGTGGGGTCCAGTAGGTTGTCGCACATCAGGAGGTAATTGCAGTTCAATTCCATCGCCGCGCCGCGATTGATGCCCCAGTCGGGGCTGTCGAAGTTGGGGATGTCGATGATATCTTCAGCGTCAGCGATGGCGGCGTTGCCCATCCAAATCCAGATCAGCCCATATTTTTCATGCACCGGATAAGGGCGCACCCGCGCCGCCGAGGGAATGCGCCCCCCGCCCGGGGCCCAGACACATTGCCCCGCACAGTCGAAGGTCAAACCATGGTAGCCACATTCGACATTGTCGCCCTTGATCCGCCCTTTGGACAACGGCAGCTTGCGATGCGGACAGGCATCCTCCATCGCGATGACTTCGCCCTCAGAGTTGCGGAACATGCAGATCTTCTCGCCCAGAACCTTGACCTGCCTCAGGTCGTTGACGATCTCATCGCTCCAAGCGGCGACATACCATGCATTCTTCAAGAACATGCGGCTTCCTTACTGATGTAGAAATGGGTGGCTCATTGGCCGGAAGATACGTCGACCATTCGATCGAAAAAACCGACCTTCCGATGCATTATCGTTTAGAAATCCTAAACAGTTACCCGGTCGCTTCGGACAGAACCCAGTTGAGGAAGCTGCGGCGTTTCTCGTCATCGAGCACAAACGCACCCCAGCAAATGAAATAAGGCTCGGGCATGGGAATAGACGCTTGGGAAAGCCGGATCAGCCGGCCGAGACTGATATCGGCCGAGGCAAAGGACATTTGCGCTAAACCAATCCCCTGCCCGCTCGCCACAGCCTCTAGCGCCGAACTGGAAAGCGAATGGATAGATGCCGCACGTTTGATCGGCTTCGGTAGGCCCTGTGCTGCAAGCCATGTCTGCAACCTTGGACGCCGGCATATGCAGGTCCCCAGTCGATATCCACCCAAGGCATTTCACACAGGGATACCGGGTCAAGAGCCTGAGGATGGACCTTTAGAAAATCGGGCGAGCATACCGGAAAACACACGTCCTGAAACAAGGCCCGCGCGTGCGGGAATGCTTGCGAAACAGACCCATAGGTCAGTCGAAACATATGGTCGAGAAACTCTGGCTCTGGCTCGCCATGAGTTGCTTCTAGCCGGATTGATGCGGGGCCGAAACGTGCCTCAAAATTGTGCAGCCGCGGCTGTAGCCATTTCGACAGTAGCGTCGGCAAACCTGACACATGGATGTCGAGGTCGGATGCCTGTTGTGCAAGGAGCACTTGTGCCTGCCGCAGCTTTTCGAACCCCGCCGCGAGCACTCCATGATAAGAGTGTGCCTTGGGGGCAAGTGCTGCGCGACGGCCGTCTTTCATAATCAACGGGGTGTTCAGCTGGTCTTCGAGCAGCTTGATCTGCTGACTTATCGCCCCCGGTGTCACCCCAAGTTCCCGGGCTGCGGCGGTGACAGAGCCTAAGCGGCCGAACGCCTCGAATGCCTGTAAGGCCCGTAGTGGAGGCAAATTCAGTCGCACAGCTAACCTAAATCATTCGGGGGCGGAAATCACCTCAGAGGTCTTTGTTGATACTGACGCAATTCTTCACGGGTGCAAGTGGTCAGCATGGAACCGCAGGTGTTCTTCAATGAAGCTGGAGATGAAGTAATAGCTATGATCATAGCCCTCGCGCTGGTGAAATGTCAGTGGGTAGCCGCTCTCCTTTGCTGCCGCTTCGAGCGTTTGAGGTTTTAGCTGTTCCTCAAGAAAGTCATCTGCGTCACCCTGATCCACCAGAGCTGGAACAGCGCCTAAGGCTTTGCGCATAAGTAGGCTCGCATCGTATTCAGCCCATGTCTTGCGATCCTCACCCAGATAGGCAGCAAATGCCTTTTGCCCCCAAGGGCAATTAGTAGGGTTGCTGATCGGGCTGAAGGCCGAAACGGATTTATACCGCTCCGGGTTGTGCAGCGCGAGAACCAGCGCACCATGCCCGCCCATGGAGTGACCGAAGATCGAACGCTGATCCGTCACCGGGAACATTGCCTCAATTAGTTGCGGCAGCTCGTTCAGAACGTAATCATACATTTGATAGTGCCGGTTCCAAGGCGCCTGGGCCGCGTTAACGTAGAAGCCAGCACCCTTGCCGAGGTCATAGGTATCAGCGTCAGCAACATCAGTGCCGCGGGGGCTGGTATCGCAGGCGACAATGGCCACCCCCAGTTCAGCGGCGACACGCTGCGCGCCGGCCTTCTGCATAAAGTTCTCGTCGGTGCAGGTGAGGCCCGATAGGAAATAGACAACTGGAACCTTCTGGCCCTTTGCTGTCTGCGGCGGCAGGTAAATCGCGAAACGCATGTCGCAGTTCAGCGTTTCGGAATGATGGCTGTAATGCTTGGTCCAGCCACCGAAGTTCTTGTTCACGCTTTCAATTGAAAGTGACATGGGACGCCTCCTAATGGGTCGCTCCGGCCGCGCAGACAGAAGGCGCGACCGGGGGAAGGTTATTTATCGAAGTGGATGACCGAGCGGATGCTCTTTCCTTCATGCATGAGCTTGAACGCCTCGTTAATCTCTTCCAGCGCCATGGTGTGGGTGATGAAATCGTTCAGCTTAAACTCGCCGTTCATATAGCGCTCGACGTAGTCAGGTAGCTCCGAACGGCCCTTGACGCCGCCGAAAGCAGACCCGCGCCAAACCCGGCCTGTGACCAGCTGGAACGGACGGGTAGAGATTTCCTGACCCGCGCCGGCGACCCCGATGACCACAGATTCACCCCAGCCCTTGTGGCAGCATTCCAGCGCCGACCGCATGACATTGACGTTGCCGATACACTCGAACGAGTAATCCACGCCGCCGTCGGTCATTTCGACAATGACCTCTTGGATCGGCTTGTCGTGATTTTTTGGGTTGATGAAGTCGGTCGCGCCCAACTTACGGGCCAGATCGAATTTGCTTTCATTAATGTCGATCACGATGATCCGGCTGGCCTTGGCCATCGTCGCACCGATAACAGCGGACAAACCAATACCGCCCATGCCGAAGATCGCAACGGTCGATCCCTCTTCGACCTTCGCGGTATTCATCACCGCGCCCATACCGGTAGTGACACCACAGCCCAGCAGGCAGACCTCTTCGAGCGGCGCTTCGGGGTTCACTTTGGCGAGCGAAATCTCGGGCAGCACTGTGTATTCCGAGAAGGTCGAACAGCCCATGTAATGCAAGATTGGCTGGCCATCCTTGTAGAAGCGGCTGGTGCCGTCGGGCATCAGGCCGCGCCCTTGAGTTTCCCGGATCTTTTGACACAGGTTGGTCTTGCCGGATTTGCAGAATTTGCACTCGCCGCATTCTGGCGTGTAGAGCGGTATTACATGGTCACCAACGGCGACGCTGGTGACCCCTTCGCCGATGGATTCGACGATCCCACCACCCTCATGGCCGAGAATGACCGGGAACAGGCCCTCGGGGTCGTCCCCGGACAGGGTGAATGCATCGGTATGGCAAACGCCTGAAGCAATGATCTTGATGCGCACTTCGCCAGCCTTAGGCGGCATCACGTCGATTTCCTCGATCGAGAGCGGTTCGTTGACGGCCCAGGCGACGGCCGCTTTGCATTTGATGATATCGGTCATGGGTCTCACTTCGCGGTTAGGGCTAAATTGGCGGGTGACGTTGTATAGGACTGTCATTTACACTGTTTCGCATTGGCGATAATCCGGGGTTATTGAAAAACACCGTTACCCAATGGCAATAATCGTGCCGCTGTTAAGATCGAAAGGATCATCATGCTGAGTTGGGAGGGGGTATCAGAATTTGTTGCCGTCGCCGAAGCACAAAGCTTTACTGCTGCTGCCAACAGCTTGGGGATTTCCACGGC
This sequence comes from Sulfitobacter sp. 1A13421, assembly GCF_043557285.1. Taxonomy (NCBI): domain Bacteria; kingdom Pseudomonadati; phylum Pseudomonadota; class Alphaproteobacteria; order Rhodobacterales; family Roseobacteraceae; genus Sulfitobacter; species Sulfitobacter sp. 1A13421. Next base: position 29,497 of record NZ_JBIFFQ010000013.1, on the reverse strand, counting down.
TCAGGTCAGCCGCCAAGTCGGCGCACTTGAGGCGCGACTGGACACCAAGCTGTTCTACCGCACCACACGCAAGGTCTCGATCACTGAGACTGGTCAGGTGTATTACAACCATTGCCGGCAGGTGCTTGACGGGCTGGCCGAAGCCGAGCGCGCGATTACCGATCTGCATCAGAGCCCAAAAGGACGGCTGAACCTTACAGCGCCAGTGACGTTTGGCGAGAACCGCATCGCACCATTAGTGAACGATTTTCTGCAATGCTATCCTGACCTTGAGGTCAACCTCAAGCTGACCAATCAGCTGCTCGATCTTGTAGCGGAAAGCTACGATCTCGCAATTCGGCTGGGAGAGTTGGAAGACAGTTCCATGATGGCAAAGCGGTTGGCCTCTCGCAGGCATTTCACTTGCGCTGCGCCCGAATACCTTGCCGCTCACGGAACCCCGCACACCCTGTCCGAACTTGACACGCACAACTGTCTTCAAGGCACTTTGGGCTATTGGCGGTTTCAGGAAAAAGGGACCACCCGCCATATCCGGGTGAAAGGTAATTTACGCTGCAATAGTGGCGCGTCACTGGTTGATGCAGCGCGGAAGAACTTGGGGATCATCCAGCTGCCGGATTATTATGTCGAGGCAGAACTTCGGGCCGGGCGGTTGATCTCTGTGTTGGATACGTATCGCGCACCGGACGATGGCATATGGGCGATCTATCCGCAGAACCGGCATCTTTCGCCAAAGGTGCGACTGTTGCTTGATCACCTTGGGAAAGGGTTGCGATGAACCGAAATATCATTGCTCTACAGTTTAAGAGGAAGTCAGGATGATCGTGAGGGAGCCACCAAGCGCGCTGAAGCTGTTCTTTGTCATGCAGGGATCGATCGTTCCGAAAATCACCAGCAGGATTATCGGGGTCGCTTTGCTGACAGCGGTTGTGCTGCTGGTGGATCATCACGTTATCGTATTGCCAAGGATTTCCATGGCCGCCATGGGGATTTTTGGCGTCGCGCTGTCTCTGTTTCTCGGTTTTCGCAATAATGCTGCTTATGATCGCTGGTGGGAGGCCCGTAAGCTCTGGGGTGCGATCATCGCCGATCTTCGAAATTTGGGCCGTCATCTGAGCATCTTTGTCCGAGAGGGCGGAGACCGTGCAGAGATCTTGTCTCTCGGCGTGGCGTTCAGCCATCTACACCGTGGCTCTCTGCGAGATGTAGACGTGAGTGCCGAGATATCAGGCTGGATCGGCGAGACGCAATCGAAGGCCCTGATCGCGCATGCCAACCCCGCGGATGCAGCCTTGAGGGCGATGGCTGACCAAATTGGGACGCTTGGTGAAAGTGGGGCCATCAACGGATTTGGGCAGATGAGCATTTCCGATACGCTATCCTCATTGGCGCTGTCGCAAGCGGGATGTGAACGCATTGCGACGACGCCGTTGCCCTTCGTCTACTCGTTGATGGTGCGCCGCACGACATACCTGTATTGTTGGTTGCTGCCCTTCGCACTGATCGAGGCGACGAACTGGTTCGCGCCGGTATTCGCGGCGGTAGTCGCTTATGTTTTCTTTGGCCTTCAGGCCGTTACCAATGAACTGGAACTTCCGTTTCGCAACGTCCAAAATGGCCTGTCCCTCGACGCAATGTGTCGTGTCATCGAGATCTCAACCTGTGAAGCTTTGGGTCAAGAGGCGCCGCCGATTTGGGCTCCAGAAAACTACGTATTAACTTGATGGAACTGAGAATGTTCGTTCGATCTCAATTTCCATAAGGTTTGCGTTTAGAGGGCATTATTGTAGTACCAAAGCCATGCAAGTTGGGAAGGTCGGAATGGTGCCCTACCGCCGCATCCCCCCCCGTCATCCAGACGCTGTAGCACGCCGGCCCCGCGAAGGGGCGCACGAAGGGGAAACCGCGCTGCAAAGCGTGAATACCTGTGACCCCCATCCCGCTTTGCGTCCGTCCGGCAATCGTCTCCGTCTTGCCGGTTGAGCAATCGCATCGCAGACCACGCGCCATGATTGGTCTGGCCAGCGTGCGAAGTGCAAGCTCCAGATACTGCAGAGAATTCCATCCCTCAGAGTCCTTCGCAGTTGCAAAGCCTATCCCGCCCGCGATTCATGAGGCAGTCGTTCGACAAAAGCGGACCGACTTTTGCCGAACTCAATATTGCGCCCCAACCACCCCGCTAGGCTCCTCATTTCAGATCCAGGATAGGGCATCGCGAGCCTTGTCAGGACTCAGATTTCCCGCCCAAAATCAAACTATGGTACCGACCTCCCCTAAGTTGATAGTTCCGTGCCATTTCTCTGGTAGAGGTCAAAAACTCCTAGGCCATCCAGAACGGCTAAAGTCTGACGGATTGTCATGCCACCATCCAACAGCGCGCGTAAGGCCTGCACATCCCGCACACGGACCTCCCGAATATCTTCATCCGCCTCCCGTTCCGGGGGGATGAAATGTATATTTGTGACATATAAGGTTTCACCGTCGACATCCTCAACACCCGTTGCGATGAATACGGACGAAGCAACCTGCTCTTTTCTTTGCGCCATAGCCTCAACAAAAAGATGATCGTAGTAGACCTCATGATCACGGCCGCTTAGCTCCTGCCGAAAGCCCACTAAAATTTCATTTTCAGCGATAGGATGGACCTTATAGGCAGACATTTCGCTCCAGCTGTTGAAGCCATACTGCTTTGCGATTTCATCCTGCGCCTCGTGAAGCTTGAGGTTTTTAGCTTTCTTTAGCGCCTTCGCATTCTGTCTGAGCAATGATGTTGGTGTTCCATCACTCAAGAATGTGAGGCCTTCTAACTTATTTCTATCTAATTTCTTTGTCATTTTCCGGGAACCAATATTCTTAGGGAGCGCCACCAGTATCTGTGATTAGGATTAGGTCGCTTTGACATGTTGCCTCAACAATCTTCAGGTCAGCTGCACTAGGGTTCGTCTTTGCTTTCCCAAATACCTGCGTCGATCAGATACTCACTCTCTGACCGGAGAAACTCCCGACAATATCCAACGCTTACGTTTCGGCATCGGTTTGCCCAACCATGGCGCGCAGCCGGCGATGTGAATGTCCAAAAAACCAAGCTGTGGGGGCAAACCTGTCAATCAGGTCTGCTAAGTCAGAGTGGAATGCGGGGGTCAGGCCATCTACTGACCCCGCGACCGACAGAAGCGGCCCATGATGGGTTACGACAACCGTGCGGCCGGCCTCCCCGCAAGGGTGGGGGGACATCAACTTGTCCTCAAGCCATTTGCGATGGTCGCAGTGAACGGCAAGCGTGTCCGCGGGCTCTATTTCCCTTGCTAAAGATTGCCACGTGCCCCCGTTCCCTTCAGCAGAACCTACGGGGGGATCAATCCATATACGAGGATAGTCCCGCATGACGCTTCCGGCGATCCCCATCGCCGTTTCAGAATCCCCCAAGAGATCGAAGTCCGTCCACATCGTGCAACATAGGATGCGGGTGTCGCCATGGTGTAATTCTTCTTTCTGCACGTAATGTGCGCCGACGGACCGCGCGTGTTCAGCAAGCAGATGGTCATCCGAAAGTGTGCCGCCGTAATAATCATGGTTTCCGGTCATCACATAGATGCGCTCCGGAGCGACATGGGGCGTTAGTTGAGCGAGCCCCCGGATCCACCTGGGCGCTGGCCCATCCGTAAGGTCCCCGGCTATAATAAGCGCATCAAGCGTGTCGTTCACGATGCCATGAAGACCCAGCGAGGTGATCGGATCAGTCCCTCTGTGCTCGTACGTATTGGCATGCAAGTCCGAAAGGATGGCGATCCGGCCGCTGTTGAATGGAATCGTCAGTGTCATGCCGGTCGCCCTCAGCCATGGGAAGGTGATTTGCCTCCCATGTGACACCGGGTCGCGACGTGAGTCAACTGCATGTTTTTAAACGATTTTCGAATAATTCTCCTACCATGCAATTCGCAAGTTTTCAAAGATCGGTATTTGCAGCCCAATATGGGCATCCAGAGGGGTTTTTGCGCTGTTTTTCGCAATACAGGCGCGTCTGAATAGCGTTGTGGTCAATGAATTCGCCAAAAAGCACGCAGTGGTGAAAGCAAACCAAACTCTCTTTTGGAATGTTTGTGTCTACGCGCAGCATAGGCTGAAAAGAACGGGGTGCAGACTTTGAGCAGTCTTCCGGTCACAGACATCTACCTAGCGTTTAACCCTGCCTTACGGGACCCTTATCACGGCGGCTCTGACGCATTTGTTGGAGCATCGAGGACGAATAAAGGACCGCCGGAAACCCTCTTCAGAGGGTGGCGGTTGGCGTGGATAGGTGGCCTTATAATCGCCATCGCCGCTGCTGTCTTGGCTATTTGGTGGGGAAGCGATCTTGAAGGCCCGAGCTCCGAACCTGTGACCACCAGCCCGGCGATGTTGCTGGCGGACGAACTGCTCGATGCTCGGGACTGGCAGAACCGGGAGGAGAATCAGCACGCGCGGATGCTGCTTATGGAAATAGTGGAAAATGATCCTGCAAATGCAGAAGCCTGGGCCAGCCTCGGGTTAACCTACTGGCTGGAAGTCCAGCACCTCTCCTGGGGCGGAGGCCGACGTGAGATGGCTCTGGCGAGCGAGATGGTAGAACGGGCAGCAACACTCGGCGGTGGTGCCCGCGCTCATCGGCTGCTCGCCGAGATGCGGCTACTCGCACCGTTTCCGGAAATGCGCTCGCCCGTCGATGCGATGGCCAACGCGCGGGCAGCTGCAACAATCAACCCTGACGACCCCGATAATCTTGCCGTGCTCGCGCATGTGCTGGCGCTGACCGGTCACGATGCCGAGGCCGTGCAAATGATTGAGCGCGCCATGCGCCTCAACCCCTCCCCGCCAGATTGGTATTTGCATGTCGCCGGGATGAGTTACTTGATCGCAGGCGAGCCGGCCCGCGCAGCAGAGGCCTTCGGGCCGCTTTACGGCGCTGGCACCTTCACCGGCACGCGGTGGTGGCCCGGATGGCTCTTCGCTGCGAGCCTCGCGCAGACTGGCCGCATTGAGGAGGCGATTGCGATCGTGGACGCCGCCGCAGGGCGCCGTCCGGAACGAAGCATAGCTGCCGTTGAGCAGTCCCTGGACGGGTGGGCAGACCGCGCAAGCCTGGAGAGTTTTCTCGATAGTCTCAGGCTGGCAGGGCTGCCGGGCTGAGGTATTCTATTCTGCGTAACCGCGCGGTTGTGCAGCACCGTAATTGTCCTCAAAGCGCAGATAGCTGTCCCAAGCTTGGGCAAGCAACGGATTGCGCTTGGTTTCCTCTGCGATCACTTCCTGCCAAGCCTTCCGCAGCGCCACAAGGATTTCCGCTGGCCAGTCATGCAACTCTACGCCATCGGCGCGAAACCGGGCGATTGCCTCTTCCTGCTGTTTTGTTACCGAGGCGAGGGTCCACGACAATGTTTCGTCACAAGCGCTTTTGATTGCAGTCTGGTGGCTGCCGGAAAGCGCCATCCAACTCTTCAAAGGCATGAGGATTTCGAGTGAGGTGGACGGCTGCTGCCATCCCGGTTGATAAAGGTGCCGCGCCACTTCAGATAGGCCAAGGTCAGCGTCGATGGAAGGCAGAGAGAACTCGGCAGCATCGATCAGCCCAGTTGCCAGAGCCGGACGGATGTCCGAGGCCGGAAGCTCGTAGGTCGTGGCACCCAACTTCATGAGCGTGAGGGCGCCGTAACCAAAGCTTCGCATTTGCAGTCCGTCGAGATCCTCCACATGCTGAATAGGCGCACGAAACCAACCGCCTCCCTCGATGGAAAGGATGCCGCAATAGAGGCTTTTCAGATCATGGCGCTCGTAGATTTTGTCGAGCGCCTCAATGCCGCCCGCTTCGCGCATCCATGCCGTAAAACCCTCAGAGTCCGGACCGAAGGGAAAACCGCTGAAGATCGCTAAGGCAGGATCTTCGCGATGATGGTGACCAGCAGAGCCCCACACTGCGTCGAGCAATCCAGAGTTCAGAGCACCGAAGCTGTCTTGATCAAGGACCATCCGGTCATGCACTTCGATGATGAAGCTGCCGTCCGACCTCCGCCGGACTTCTTCGGCAAAATGCTCTTCGGTCTCACCAAAGAGCTTCGGGTAAAGCAGGCTATTCATGCGCCAGCGCAGAACGTCCTCATCGGCAGCCGCGATGTCGGCATGTAGCACCATCGCAAGGGAAAGGGAGGCTACCAACGCAACGGAGGTGTTTGAATACAACATATTCTCAAGCTCCTCACGAGTTAGGACCGCTTACCTACCTGCCGACTGATGCTGGAAGCATGCTCCGATCTCCGGAATTACGCAAAGAAGCATTTTTTGATGAATGTTCCGCGACGCGGGCACTCGGCGGTGTTTGGCGACAAACGGAGGAGCACCGCCATTCACCGCCCGATGCGTCAGGGGCAGCTATGCAGAGGTGGGTGCTATGCACGCAAAGAGGGGCCAGTGTGCTCGCATAACATTTAATAGATCAATTCGTGATCTGAAAAATAACCAAATGCTGCACCCCCAGTTGCTCCGGTATGTAGCGCATATCGCGAATCCACTTTTTGTGTTAATGAGGAAAAATATCCTGAATATTTAGGTGCTCTCATGTTGATAGAACAGCCTGATTTTATCGAAGCAGGCCATGGAGGAACCGTAGTTTTGATCCATTCAAGCGTTGCTGGTGCCAAGCAATGGCGAGGGCTCATGAAAGTGCTTTCCAACGACTATCATGTAGTTGCTATCAACTTATTTGGCTATGGAACCACCCCAGGTTGGAATGAGGGCAAGACGCAAACCTTGAGGGATCAAGCGCAGCTGGTGGAACCGTTCCTGCCAGCCGACGGGACTAAGGTTTCTATAGTTGGACATTCGTTTGGGGGAAGCGTCGCGATGAAGGCGGCGCAGCTCTATAAGGATCGGGTGCGCCGCCTGGTTCTAATCGAACCGAACCCATTCTACCTCTTGCGGGAACAAGGCTGTCACGAAGCATATGCCGAAGCGGTTAGTCTTCGGGATACGATCAAAGAATGCGGGAGTGCAGAGCGGTGGGAAGTGGCAGCTGAGAAATTCGCCAACTATTGGGCTGGTCCCGGAAGTTGGAACGAGATGCCCGACGACCGAAAGACAAAATTCGCACAGGCCTTAAAGCCGAATTTCTTCGAGTGGGACGCGGTAATGCACGAAGATACGCCCTTCACCGAATGGAGCCAAGTGCTTCCGAGAGACACTACGGTGATCTCTTCCGCAGATACTGTTCGGACAATCAAGGAAATCGTTCAGCTGATGGAGGGGCATTTCCCTGAGTGGACCTTCGACACGGTAGCTCAAGGAGGGCACATGGCGATTAGGTCCAAGCCGGAGGAGGTAAATCCTATTGTCGCAGGAGCACTAAGGTGAACCTGAAATGTTCATCAATTTGCACGTGAAAACTAACTCCTAAAGGTAGCCCATAGGGTTTTCACCCGGCGACCCTATAAGCGGCTTATTCATCTTTCGCGTCAGGGGAAGGAGAGAAGAATGTCTGTGGGACTTGAAGGCCGCTGCCTATGCGGTAGCGTCAGCTACAACACCGGAGGTGATCCACTCTGGGTCACAGTTTGCTACTGTCGGTTCTGTCAGCGCGCGACAGGATCGGATCGAATGATCGAGCCAATTTTCGAACGCTCATTTTTTGAATTCACGAGCGTTAGCCCCTCGGTCTACACTTTGCCTTCGGAAGGCAGCGGCAAGGACATCAATGTCCATTTCTGCCCGAACTGCGGCACTAAGGTAGTCTTGACTTTCGAGCGCTGGCCCAACCGGATCGGAATTTTGGCAGGAACCCTGGATAAACCTTCAGCGGCATTGCCAACGAAAGAGAATTCAAAGCATATTTTTGTTTCGGAGGCTATGCCGGGAACGATCTTGCCAAGCGGGTTCAAGATCTTTGACCGCCATGCCACAGAGAACGACGGAACCCCGCTTGAACCTTTAGTGCATGCTTCTCCCCATGTTGTGGGCACCTAAAGCGGAAAGTCGGGCGTCAGGCTTAGCTGTATCGACACAACAGTCTATATCAGAAGAGCCAAGCCTCAAGAAACAGATTGAAGCTTGGGCATCGCTCTTAAATGGATATCTCCAGTCTGACCTTGGCCGAAGGTATATAACCGTCCGCAACGCAAAGCGGACGTCCGCCAGAGTAGAGGCGAATGGCCGTTAAGGGCCGCTCTTGCCGGATCAGCTTTTGCTGCAATTGCGAAGGCCTTCGTCCCTTACGCTGTTAGTTTGGGCTCGAAGCCGACTTTCGCCGCAGATCGATTGTAAAGTTGGCCGTCGGCGAAACGCCGAAGACGTGGCGGGACCGGTGGATTGGAGGAACCGCTATGCCTACCGCCAACCTACCAGCAATCCGTGCCTGCCGTCCCGCTTGGAACAAGGGGCGCATCGTCGGCCAGAAACGACCGCTGCAACCGAAGCATGTCTGGGCGATCCGGGTCCGATTGGAGATCGCCCATCGGACCCGAGAACTGGCGCTCTTCAATCTCGCCATCGATAGCAAGTTGCGTGGCTGCGACCTGGTGCGGCTCAAGGTCGCCGACGTCTACGCCGCGGGGCAGGTCAGGCACCGCGCTGAGATTGTCCAGAGCAAGACAAGCAGGCCCGTGAGCTTCGAGATTACCGAAGGGACTCGGAAAGCAATCGAAGCCTGGCTCGAATCCCCGCTCATGATTGGGTCGGAACATCTCTGGCCGGGACGGTTCCACGAACGGCTGCACATTTCGACTCGGCAGTATGCTCGCCTCGTCCGGGACTGGGTGGCCTCCATCGGTCTCGAGCCGAGCGCCTACGGCACCCATTCCATGCGTCGCACCAAGGTTGCTGAGATTTATCGGAAGACCGGCAATCTTAGAGCAGTGCAGCTATTGCTTGGCCATACGAAGATGGACAGCACCGTGCGCTACCTCGGCGTCGAACTGGAGGATGCGCTCGCGATCGCAGAGTCGGTAGAGATCTAAGCGCCAGGGGCCGGTCTGTCGCGGCCGGCCCAGACCTGCCATTACCTTGATGATCGAACGCTGCGATGCAGCTTCAAGATATCGGCCATTCATCCCTCGCGCATCATTTTCGAAGGTGAAGGTCGGCGGAGCGGACAAAGGAAGCATCCGCTCGAGTTATCTCCGTCTCATCATGCAGTTTCTCGAGGAGCTGGACCGCGCGTGAGAGGTCATGTCCGCTATCCGCGCCTTATCTCGTTATCGTTTTTAAGATGACCTCTGCGGCCTCCTTCGGGCGGTCCCATTGCGGGAAGTGGCCACACCGCTCGAACCAGTGCAACCGCGCGGTGGGGAAGGCCGCTTGTGCTCGCTCCGCCTGACGTGGCAGCAGGAGACGGTCCTGACGGCCCCAGCCAATCGTCACGCGGCCCGGAGGTGTGGCGGTCCCCTCCTGCAACGGACCACGCGCCAGTTCGCGCAGCATCGCGTCGAACACGTCTGTCTCGGCTATGGCCGTCAGCTCGTTCCGGACCAGCAGGGGATCAAGAGCGCCGGGCTTCGCCGACAGTTGCGCGAGCAAAACGGCCCGCGCGGCACGGCTGTGCGAGAGCGCCGGAATGTGCCGCCGCAAGAGGCGCACCAGCCGGACCGAGACGGCAAGCGTGGAGCGGAACCACGCCGTCTCCCAGCCGCGCCAGAAACCACCCGGATCATAAGCGACCGTGTGGCCGCCGATGCCGCGTCGTGCCAGTTCCAGCACCAGCCGCGCGCCGACAGAACTGCCGACAGTATCGACGCCGGCGAGCCCGTTCCGGTCGATGAAGTGTTCGAGCGCATCCGCATAGGCGGCAATCGTCTGGCGCCCCGAAAGCGCCGGAGACCCCCCGTGCCCAGGCAGATCGACCAATATGACTTCGCGTTCGCGAGCAAGCATCGGCAGGATGCCGTCCCAGGACCGGACGCTTCCACCCAACCCGTGAACCAGGAGCAAGGGTGGTCCGGCACCGTGACGTTCACAATTCAATTCCATGCTCAAGGAACGCTTGGCAGCGGAACTGGTTCCGCCGGTTGTGCTGGTAGCCGACGGGTCGTCGTGCCGACGGCTTGGTGCAGCGGGCGCGCATATTCCGGTCCTCCTGGGCATCGCCGCCGCCGACGCCCCCGCGCAGCGATATCAATTCCTGACCCCCTGTGCGGTCGTCTCGCCGCAGTCAAAAACGGCCCAATGCCGTCATTCACAGCAGGCAAGTCGAATGACCGGTCTCAGCCCTTTGCGGCGTTTGTGCCACGCGCGGTACAGACTTGCGGTCAGATGACAGTATTGCACGATACAGCCCGCTTTGACGGGTCGCGCCGTGCATTGTCACCGATCTCAGGATTGTTAAGTTGCGAAGGTGTTCATGTTAAGGCCGCGCGATGATAACCGAGAGCTACTACTGGAAAAAGCCGCTTTTAACCGGCGCGAAATTTATTCAAAGGCATATGGATGCCGAGAAAATCAGCGACGAGCAAATTGCACAAATTGAGCGCGAGATATTCATAGGATTCTATTCGATCCGAAAAATATTAGAGGCCACAGCAAAGGTTAGCGCTCAAACTCGCGACATGAAAGTTGCCTTGAGATGGTTCCCGAAGAAGGCCGATCAGCCTATCGTTGATTGGTACAATCGCAATGAGTTTTGGGATCTGTATAACCTTGAAAGGCCCCTACAAGAGTTTCGCGATCTTCTCTATGTTTCGCATAGAATGGTCCATAGCTTTATCTTCAATTTGTCGGGTGACGACGAAGGGCATGGAGCGTTCTTCACAAGTGATCGCGACAAAGAATCTCGGCTCAATTTTCTGAGCACAAACGAGATAGTTCGCATCTTCGAGGTTGTAGGAAACGACTATCCATCTGACTTCCACGCATGGCGCGATCCAGATACAGGCGAAATGAAATGGAGCGTTGATTCTGGGGAGAACTTCACCTGATGGGAACCTCGATTGAACTTACAATAGCCGGTATCTCGTTATCCTATGCCAAAAACCACATGGGGTTGGACTTCGGCTTCTTGTTTCAAGAGGGCGACGAAACGCGACGCAAGTTGGATGGAATCGACTACGAGTATTACGAAGAGCACCCTGATGAGAGCGCAGATCTGGTAGAGTTCGAGGAAGTGTTTGCGAGGCCTCTGGCGCGTATACTACCCAGATTGCGCCTCTTAGGTTCGACGATCGAAACGGCACGTGCTGAGTATGAGGCGGTCATGGCCGAGGCGCTGGAGATCAACTCACACACAACCTCTCCAGAAAAACCTAACTATTTGACCTTTGAGGAATATTGCTCTCTGGCTTGTCGCTATCCGTTGTCGGCCCTCGAAAACGGAGCCGAATTTGACGACGAGGAAAAGGCCAAAGGAAAGCTGGTGGCCGACAAGGATTTCCAACGTCTACCTTGGACAGATAACGCCGACATGTATTGGTCTGAGGCAAGCTATTTCAGCGCGAAAGTTGCTATTCTCAGTGCATCTTCGATGCTTCAGGTTTTCGGCCTCAATCCGGCCAATCAAAATGCCGATGTCGTCTGGGAGTTCGGCCCACTTGTCCATTCAGGTTATGAATCTCGCTCCCTCTTTCAACCCGGTGCGAGGCGGAATCAAAAGGTTCTAATCGCGACCGAGGGCGCTTCGGATGCCCGGATCATCAAGCGCGCCCTCGACATTTTGCGCGCTGATGTCACCGACTTTTTCAATTTTGTAGACGTCGACGAGCGGCACCATTTTTGGGGAACGGGCAATCTAGTCAAATTTGCGGAAGGGATTCTCCGCATCGACATACACAACAAGGTGCTCTTCGTTCTCGACAATGATGCGGAAGGCGTGGATGCTTATCGGAAGCTCGACGCCCTTAACCTACCACCAAATATGCGAGCAATGTTGCTGCCCAACGTCGATGAATTCCGTCGGTTTCCAGCGCTTGGTCCGGAAGGCGTCAGTTACACCGACATTAACGGGCGAGCGGCAGCGATCGAGTGCTATCTCGATCTGAATTTGCCCAAGTATCCGCCCGCGCAGGTGCTATGGAGCAACTACAAGAAAGATATTGATGCCTGGCACGGAGCCCTACAGTTTAAAGAAACATACCAGAAGCATTTCTACGATCAGCCCCCTGAGATGCTTCGAGATGGCCCCTACGAGACTTTCAAGCTGCAGAAATTGATGGATGCCTTGATCGACGAGGCAGCTTTGGTATTGCCATCCGACTAATCTCTTGCGTGACAGCTAGGTCAGCCGATCAACAGCCGTTCCCTTGATGTTGCAGACTAAATTTACTTTGGGTCACTTCGAAGCGCTACCCAAATAAAATTTGCGATTCACGACTGTTCTGTGTATGTTCTTGTACGCAAGGGAAGATCAACAATCCAACGGGTGCTATCATGATGACTTTGTGCTTACCAAAGTGCAGATTCTGCGGGCGTGTATGGCATCCACAAGGGGGTGTCGTCGCCGCAAGGAGCTATTGTAGCGCATGTGCTGCCGAGCGCCGTAGCATTGCTAAAAGCAAGTTTGATCTGCGGAAATTGAGTGCCGCAGATGTCGAGAATGGATACCTTCTGCCAAAAGACCTTAGAAAGACAGTCTAACTGCTACCAGCAAAGAAGTCTTCTAGTTGCTTCAATGCCAATCGGCGACCAATCACGCCGCCCGATCCAGCGAGCCGCCGGGTTTTGCCGGTTGTTGTCGGTTCGCTTCGCGCTGACCACTCATGCCTAGTTCCCGAGTGCTGCAACCATTCGACAACGATCCGACGTCCTTTCTTCAAGCGCTCCCAAACAACCCTATCAGTTGCGACCTTGCAGTCCCATACCGGCGCGACGGGCAGGCTTGCGAATTTTGCCTGAACCGCGCTTACGTTCTGGAGGCGTGCCGCAGTGTCGTCACGCAGCATCTCTCGGATGACCCGCCTCCATCGTTTTGGGATGTGCGGGAGCCATTCCAGAGTATCCGCAAACCCGCCGTTGACAATCTCACCGCGTGGCTTCGGTGCTCGCTCGTACCAATCGTGACCGTGAAGTAGGCGGAACATCGTCATGCCAAATGCCCAGACGTCACTTTTTTCGCTGGTGCCTTGCCCATGCCAGACTTCGTAGGCGAGATGGTCAACATAGATGTAGCCTCCGACATCGGCATAGCCAAGGATCAGGTCGTCCGTTACCAAACCGAAGTCACCGATTTTGATTTTCCCATGTTCATCTACAAGGATGTTGCCGGGTTTCAAATCTCGGTGGAGCATCTCCCGCGCGTGCAATGCGCCTAGGCCGAGTAATACTTGCGAACCAATATTGCGTACCTGCAATAGGTTCATCGGACCAGCATCATAAGCGCCTTGGAGTGATCCTCCCTGACACAGCTCCATGCAGATTCTTACACTATCTCCGCCATCGGCTTCCTCAAGGTGGAAGACGCGCACAATGTTCCGATGTGTCGCTTTGGCGAGGTTTTGCGCCTCCTTTAGGAATCGATCCTTCTGCTCGTCCCATTTGGCAGGAGGCTTGCTGGTGTCTCGCTCGATCACCTTAACCGCGACTTCTCCATGCACCGGGTCGTTGGCAAGGTACACTTTTCCGAAGTGACCAGCGCCAAGCTTCTTTCCAAGCGTTGTTTTCGGGGCAGTCAATTCAACTTCCTTTCAGAGAGAAGCATCAATGCCGCCTCGCGACTGCCAATTCGCAGTTTAACTCCATCAACGTTTTCGTCCCAGAAGTCGCTATCCGATATATACTCGTCGGCCTTTCGTTCACCAAAACGCTTACTGACTTGAGCTTTCTGCAAGACACTCACGTTACAGTTTTCCGATGCTGCCGCCATGACGACGCCCCGAAGTTCAGCGCTGTGAAGGTGTGACAGCCCTCCGCCTTTGGCCACAGCGCTCGCTTTAATGACTGCACGAGAGACTTTATTTTCACGAAGGTAATCGGAAATCTGGTGAAATAGATGATTCAGGGAATCCGATTTCTCACCGTCTTGAAGCTGAAAGGTTTGGTCGGCTTGCAGAACAATGGGGCCATCTTTCGCGACCTCAGCATCTACGGCAATTACTTTGTCGCCACTTACAACAATTCCTACCCAACGCTCTGTCATATACTCGTTCTTTCGTTCTCGATTTCTTGCCTCTAACTTTATAGCCAAACTTCGGTGTTCGTGGAAGTTCTACATGGTAGACATTTCAGTTCATTCGCCTATTTTTGGGTGAGTACAGCCGGAACATTTCGCGTGTTAGAAGTGCGCTATGCCCTTTAGCGGACTTTGGCGCTAGCCGCAGCGTATGACCGCTCTCCGCCCTTCATTCCAAAGGCCCTCGCAATCGCAGCGCAAACTGAGCGGTCGCAACGAACGGCAGGAAAGTCCGCTCAGCGGACCTTGCTGCACCACGCAGCGAAGGGCGAAAAAGATCGCATAGCTTGCCTCCCCAAAATGAAAGCCGCCGAGATAGATACAACGCTACGAGCAAGTCTCGCAGAAGTTCGAGTCTAGGCTGCATGATTGAAAGCCATTGAGAGTGCTCAAGATTATCGTCGTAGTGCTCAAAGGCCGATCCGGTATTGTAAGGTGGGTCGATGTAGATGCATTTCACTTGCCCCGCATAATATGGTTGCAATGCCTTCAGAGCATCCAGATTATCTCCTTGGATCAATATGTTGCCAGCCCTAGGGTCGCCATAGCCTAGCTCAGACTGCTCCTCCAAAAGTCGGTAAGGCACTTTATCGGCCGCGCGTACATCTTCATCTCGGGTTAACCATCGTAGTGTCGGCATACTGTCCCTGCTCACTCAATTTTTTTGACGCAAAAGCGTTTTATTTCTTTTCTCATAGCTTGGGGCTGTCAGGAAGGTAACTTCCCAATTAGTCTAGAGGACTTTGCTTTTTGCATGCTTGCATGCAAAGCGCCTTGAATGCTTGATTACGCGTGAAACCCGTTGTTGGGTGTCAGCGAAAAGAACACGCTCTCGCGTTGCTTCAGGCGGGCAACCATGGCCAGCAGATTATCAGCGCGAGGTTTTCATTCGCGCTGAGCATGCGCATTAGACTTTTGGGGTCTCTCTGCATGTCCTCGGCAAGAGTCTCGAATCCTACAGTGGCACACGAAACTCAGGATCGCGTTCAGCGCGTGCCTTGATGGTCTCTTTGAAATCTTTTGTTAGTGGCATGTCAGCCTCCTTTCTGTTTTCGTTTTTTGTAGGCGTCCCAAAATGCCTTGGCTTGCTTGATGTCCGCAGACTGGAGCTTCTTCGTGCCGCCGCAAAGCAAAATCACAAGCTTGTCACCATCTTGGCCAAAATAAGCGCGATAATCACAAGTCCCCATCACCTGCCCATGATAAAGAGATCGATTCCGAGGGCCTCTGTAAGCTGCATGTACGTGCTTAGCCTCCCATCAAGCTTCCCCCGCTCTAGCCGCGATAGGTTGGCTTGGGTAATCCCTGCCACTTCTGCCAGCGAGTTCTGATCAAGGCCAAGCTCGATACGACGAGATCGGATACAAGCGCCGAGACGTTCCTGAGAGGAAACCTGGTGCAAATGGTCTTTCATAAAATCTCCGTATGTCATTTCAGATATATCGAGTGTGAACATTTTAGGAACATATCGTCAATATATTTAATTTGGCATAAGAACATTAAGGGAACTATATTTGTGCAAGATTAACCAAGGCTATTTTATGAGGTTTCTAAGATTATACCCTCCACACTCCCTCCAAAACCGCGCCGCTGGCTGTTATCGGCATACAAAAATATGAATAACGGGATCGCATCGAAGAATTAAAGCTATCCAGCCACTTCAGCTTCCAGATAACTACGGATCCGCATCGCCTCTGGAAGTCCGCCTTCGATCAGAACTTCTATCGGCGTTCTCCCCTGCATGATCGGGCCAGAGTTGGCAGCATGCACCCAACTCGACACCCTGTCCGCCTCCCCAGCAAAGATGATCTTTAGGGCGCCGTGTGTGCCAACGAGTGCGCCGACCAGCTGCAACTGATCGTCTGTGAGCTGACAATCATCGTTACCCGATTTGATAGCCTTCCACTCGGCATCGGGCAGCCTCAACAGCCTTGCGGCGTCAGCGTCCCCTACCCCCCAAGTTTTCAGGAGCCTAGGAGCAGTACGCGTCAGCGCGGCCTTCTCATCTTCTGTCATCATAGGATCCACCTTATCAGGCCTTTTGCCCCCAGTTTGGCATCTCTCACATCTTACTTGGAATGATCGGAAGCTAGTGCCAGCTCGTTCCTAAGCAGTTTATGCCTGAAGCATAAAAACACCTCAAAAATGGTACGTTCGGCTACCACTTGCCCCTACTTTGGTAGCCGAACGTACCATTTTTATGTAAAACGACCAAAACGGGATTTCTGGAAATGCCTCGATCTCATTGGCTTTCCTCATGATCTCAATCCTCCGCTGCGAGGTGCATATCAGGCATAGACCCGCACAGTAGCTCGGCTTGGATAGCCACGTTGCTCACAGATACCGACGTTCGTCTTCAGAGCGCTCATCAGCTTCTCCACGCTATCCCCCTGCCCTTCTTTTGAGGCTTTCACGAAGCTCTGGAAGGTTGGCGGGATCTTCCAGTGAGGCTGGAACGTAAGCTGAAGCCCTTTGCAAGCCGCTTTGAACTGCCGGTAGCTCATCGTCGAAACGAGGTTATCAACCAGGTCCTTGGTTTCTTCAGCTGTTGGCGCATCCCAATTCATTGAGGCGTAGAACCCCTCGAGGAACGCAGTCACCTCCGTGGTATGCAGGGGTCGATCTTGGAAGAGATGGGCATATTTTGCGAGGACGGATTTCGCCTGCGCCATTGCCGCCTGCTCATAGCCCTGCACGTTTGCGCCAAGGTGGTAGGAGAGCGACTTGAGCTTCTCCAAGAAAGCCGGGTTCTTCCGAAGCTCCTCTGCTTTTGGATCTTCAAAATCCTCACTCTCCCCCCTGCCCTGCTGGGGAACGACTTCCTTGCGAGGTGTTGATGCCGTTGCTGGCGGCTTAGTTGATTTAGTTTGAGTATAGTTAGATGAGTTTAGTTCTGTGTTCATCTGTTGCACCCCCTCGGTACAACCGTTGGCCCCTGTAAAGTTCATTGATTGAATCGTTGGAGGGGGTGTTTCGTCCACAGGGGTGCAATGATTGAGCCCTACTTCGGTCTTCTCTGATGCTGATTGACGGTCGTCAAAGAACTTGACCACGTAGAGGTTGGATCTGTGCTCTTGGCGGCCGCTATCGACCAAGATGTAACCGGTTTCACGAAGAAGCTTCAGGTACTTCAACAGCGTGGCTTTCGATTTGATCTGCGTCAGCTTCATCAACGTCTTGTGCGACGGATTACACTTCCCTGTCTTGTTGTTGCTAAATGAAAGAAGCGTTGCCCAGATCGCAATTGCCGTATGCGGCAACCGTGTATCTTCAACCACCCTTTTCAATGTCTTTCTTGCGAGTAGAAAACTGCTGGTCTCTTTTTGTTCGTTCTTCATAGCTCTTTTCCTCTAGGGCCCCTCTTCGGAGGCTGGATTGGTAAGAGCAGGCAAACCTTCCCCGATGCAGAAAAGCATATTTTCTGCTTGTTTTCGTTTGGGAGGTTGCTAGGATAGTCAGTGAAAATAGGACTATCGAAGCACCGCACTGCTTTTGATTTTGGAACCCCTGGTGTTAGCGCACTGGGGGTTTCGCGTTTTAGGACTCCTGTGTCGGCTTCTCCTTTCGGTAAGTCAGATTCGTGTGGGCACAATCATCTAGTGAATCAGGTGCCACGCCAACCCCGCAGGATAGGTGAAAACAGCATAAATTGTGGTTATCTGATCGCCGCATACTAGAGTTAGCCATTGAGCCCACACCCTCTCGTTGCCGGGTCTACGGGAATTACATAGATACATGTAATTTCTGTAGACCGACCCGAAGTTGAGCTTTCGATGCCCAGCTTTGGCTCGATGCCCACTGATCGGCGTGCTGCACCCGTCAGTCTCTCGACTCTTTCCAGGTGCCTACTTCCAGTATTCTTCTGATCGTCCATGCTCGTTTCCCTCATTGGGGCTTATGTTTGAGCAGGCAAACCTCTCCCGTTGTGAAAATCATATTTTTCACTTGTCATCGGTATGGAGGCTGGTAGGATCAATCTTGACTTTAGAGTTGGTCCTATCGAAGGCCTGCTTGTTTTAAGAAACCCTCTGGTGCGTCAACACCGGGGGGTTTCGTCGTTTAAGTGGTCGATTCCTCTCCTGTTTACAGATTCGTGACCTTGAGTATCGCACTCGGTTACCACATCCGCCAACCCCATCACTGGGGTCTTAGGGCCATGTATTGTGGTTTAGAGCCCAACAACTACTATGATTTGCCAAGCCTCTAGGCACATCTATCCAGTTACAAGAACCGCAATTCTTGCTTGTATTAATGGGTGATGATGCTATCCTGATGAGGAATTGGTAGGATCACATCTGTAGATCTTATGAAAGGCTCCGGGCGGCAACCTGGAGCTTTTCGCGTTCTGGGGGAATCTGTTCTGCTCGCCTCCTCGCTGGTTCACGTTCCTTCGATAATCTCCAAATGAACCTAATTTTTCAAGCAGTTTCGGCAGCTTAAGAGCATTTCTGTTGAAAACCCAATTACTACAATGGGTTGCAACAATTGATCTACGTGATGTGCCCTATAGCTGTATCATCGGCTACCTGTAGACATGTCATAGAGTCTACCTGATGTATTGTATAAGGGTATACGCGTAGCCATAAAAAAGCCAAGCCAAATCATATAGATAAGGCTAGGCTATCGTCTTGTCTAAGCTGTGAAGTTATCGTTTTGGAAGCTTGTTGCCGTCAGGTGGGTTATCTACGTCCTCTAGCGGGTAACCTGCGTCTTGCAGTGCTTTCAGGACGAGATGGCGCGATGTTACCCCCTCCTGTGCCGCTTTGATTTTCAGATGACGGTGCAGGTATTTGGGGATCGAGAATGTGAAACGCTCGGTTTCGGCCATCCCCGGGCGCCCTTTCCGCTTCACTTCCTTTGGTGCGGTTTCGAGCTCTAGGAGGTCATCTTGGGCAGTCCTTGTGCGGCCTGCAATGCCAGGGACCTTAGGCTTATCCTTCGGCTCCTCGGTCAACCGCACCTTCCCTCTCCTGCTGAGCTTGTTTGCAATGCGATCTTCGCCGGTCTCTTCGGGCGTTGTTGGGATGATATCGCTCATGCTGCATCTCCTGTCAGGCTAATGACGCCAGTGGCTGCCAGCTTTTCAAGAAGCTCGTCGGCTAGCTCACGGAAGTTCTCCGCAAACCGCTCGATCTGTTGAGGCTTGCTTCGGCCTTTGTTCACAGCACTGTTCTCAGCCAGCTCATAGATGTCCTGAGAATAGCTAAACATGGATTCAAAGATGTTCCGGCGCACGATCCTGGTGCGGAACACGTCGAGTTCCCCGTCGTGCCGAGCCTGTTTCTCGATCTCAAGCATTTCCTTGCTTGGGAACTGGCTATCTACCTTCGTCCAAAGCAACGCGTGCGGAACGTCATGTGGGAGGGTTTCACCGGCGTCTACGATGTCACTATGGGTATCGAGCACTGCGGCCACATCCACATAGCTGATAGACGCAGGGATAATGCAGAAGTGGGCAAACTGAATGGCCTTATAGGCAACTGTGTCCATGCCGCCGGGCGTATCGATAATCACGAAATCTGCGCCCTCCTGCTTTGCTTTACGAACGCATTTACCGATGTTGTCGGTTTTGACGCCGCTGATCACAGAGTAGTTCGCTCTGCTGTAGTCTTCCGCGAAATCTGGAAGTGCAGTCTGCTTTTCCTCGCAATCCAAAACTACCACCTGGTAGCCTCGGTATGCCAGCTCTGTCGACAACCCCAAGGTCGTCAGTGTTTTCCCAACGCCGCCTTTGCGCTGCGAGAATGTGATGACCAGTCCTTGGCCTTCATTACTGTCTGCCATGCTCTGCCTCGTATTTTTATATTTGTGCTACCTGCATACGAGATGCCGAGATTCAAATCAACAAGTTGCTTTGTCTACAATGCATCGGATGAAGTGCCGACAAGTCTACAACACATCAGGTAGACTTGTAGGAGTGGTGACTTGAAGGAATGTATACGCTTAGCCTGATAGCTGAACCCCTAATAAATTAAGGGGTATAGATAACACGATGGGTCCGCGCGGAACCGTATTCGGAGCGATGCTACAAGTAGCCAATACATCAGATGTATTGAAGACGTGTAGGCGTGATGGAATGACTACGTTGATACCTTGCACATTCAAGACATCTAGACTTGTAGTGGGCGGTGAGCCGGGAAGGAGGCTGTTAAATCTTGACTGCCACTTCGGCCCTAGGCTTCGAGGAAGGTCATCTACGTTAAGAGTCGATACCACCCTTTTACCTGATGCATTGTAGACGGGTAGACTTGATGTAATGTCTACAAGCCTACAAGCCTACAAGCCTACGAGATGACATTACTACAAGTCCGCACTAAGACTCTTATACGAGTATCAGCTTTGGTTGTTTGGCTGCCATAACCGGCGCAGGAACCAGTATAGCTCGGGGTCGTGGCCTCGAATATGCTCTTCATAGAGCTCATCAACGGGTTTCCGAAGCGCATGTGCGTAGATCTCCATCCGTTCTAAGGCGATACGCTTCCTGCCATCTTCAATGGCCTGGATGAAGCCTCGCGTAACACCAAGACCCTCTGCAAGGGCAAGTTGGGTGAGACCAGCACTTCTGCGCCAGTCGGCCACCAACTCCCCAAAAGCTTTCTTATGACCGTTTTGTTCGGTATCCGTCAGCTGTGTAAGCGCCATACTGGCCTCCTATATCGTTAGCTCAAGAAGAGGCGAACTCACTAACAAAGTTGTTGTAGATACTGTTGGCCTCAGACTGAAGCATGCCTTCTTCGACCTTTCTGTTCAGATCTGCGCAGAGATTGATGAGCCCGCGTTCGAACTCGGCAAAGTTAGTTGAGCTCTTGTGCCTGTTTTCAATCCAGAATGAGGCTCGGTGAATTGGGAGAACCTCCATTGCCGCAAAGAACATCTTTGTTTCAGAGGGTAGGGGGGTCATTATCTCGAGCCGGATCTTTTCAGCCCAGTCTTTTTGCTTTTTGGAGCCTGTCAGAGCTTTAAAGCCAAAGGGTCTAAGTTTGGCGCGTGCGTCCTTGGCTTCCTGTTTTACAGGGCCGCTGGAGCGTTTTACTGTATTTTGAGGTACGATTTCATCATAGGTTCCTATGTTGCCGGTGTCGCGGCATTCATAGCGTCCACCACCTATGTAGTAATAATCTCCAAAATAAGAAAGCTCGTCTTCAATATTACTGATTGCTGAACTGTACATTGTATTATCCTCACCCAATGTTATGGTTAACAAGTTGTTGAGGGCGGCAGAATTGCAATACCTTTTAGGTATCTTTTTTTAATTATAGGCTTTTATTCTTGAAGTTGGCTCTATCTATGCGATAGAGGTTCTCATCACTTAGCTTATTAGAGGTAAAAATGAACGCTAACAAAACTGAGAATGCGTCTTCTGTCGCTCAGGTCGATGTTGACCACATGGATTTGAATGAGCTTTCTGCTCTGCGCCAAAAACTTGATGGTGCGATGGAGGCCATGATGAAGAAAAAGCGCCGTGCCGCTCAGGACCAAATTCGTGAACTGGCAGCTGGCCTTCAAATCAGTGTTGGAGAACTTCTTTCGGATATGCCCGAAGCCTCTGAAGTAGGTGACAAGAAGCCGAAAACGAAGCTGAAGCCCAAGTATCGCAATGCTGATTGCACTGAAGAGTGGTCCGGGCGCGGCCGCACTCCGAAGTGGGTTCTCGAGTACGTAGGTGTCGAGAAGCTGGATCGCGATGACCCAGAGCACGTAGCGAAGCTTGAAGAGCTGGAAATTAAAGCCTAAAAAGGCTTAGAACTTGTGAATGGCCCGACCTCGAGTGAAAATGAGGGCAGGGCATTTCATTACTCGACCCTGTATTCTGCTTTGCTGGCTCCGCTTTCGATCCGCTTGGATTTAATGAAGATGTGGAGGAGATCTAAGATTTTCCGCAAGGTCGTCGGGAGGAGGGTTTAGAAGCAAGTTCATCCGTGTGATATCTCGCACTGAAATGTCGCACGCATAGAACATAAAGTATGTGCGAACACTGAAGTCCATAGAGTTCCAGCCACGGTATCCCGAGAAGATCCTATCCAGCTCTCTGCAAGCTTTCAGGGTTACAAGATGCAGGTACTTAGGGTTATTGACGGAGCTAGGATCCGTCGCATCATAGTTATACGACTTCAGATAGTTGTAGATCGCTACGCCCAGCTTATAGTCTTCATGGTCGCGTCTCACCAAGGGGCCAAAAGCTGATCGACTTCTCGAAGGGGTAGGGGGGTACCATCATCGATGATCCAGCCACACGCTATTCCTGCGAGGGGACCAGCGTCTGCAATCGCGAAACTTCTTTTGCCAAATCTGCATTGTTCTTCTGTAGCTCCGAAACCAGATCTTTCTCTTGTCTTAGCTGTTGTTTGAGCTTGAGCTCTTCCTGAGTTCGGACGGAAGCGAGTGAAGCTTTGGTCAAAAGCATCCCGATTATCATCGTGATACCGCTGGTTTCGTTGCTGCATTTGCCTTCAGTTATTCGAGTGCTAAAAACTTGGATGTAGCGTTCGTCTTCTATGCGGAAAGTTTCAGATTCATGGTTGAAGACTAGGGCACCTTTGAACTCGTGGCCTTCCCAATCCAAGTTCTTCGTTCATAGTGTTGGTCCTTCTGGATTAGGGTCTTGGTGAGGTGTGGTCGATGTTGGAGGCATTACGGAAGTTATTGCGAACTCCACGAGATGCGCTGAGGGTGATCTTACTGAATTTGCCGCCGCGTGCAGAGTTTCGCCCGGAGCGTTTGTGCCCGTATCGAGATTGTGTTCGCTCAGATACCTGACCCAATGCTTTGGCGCGCTCTTCATAGCTCTTGGCATACAGTTTCACGTCCGAAGAGAACTGGTGGCGCCAGCAATAGGCGGTAACAAACCCCTCTATGGTTGGGAAAACATGCGTACGAGCGTGGTACCTGGTCCATGCACTGATGCTATCTACAACCCGAAGATTATCAGCCTCGTTGTTCACGTTGATTTTATGCTTCGAGACGTAATCCGGCTGGATGGTTAGCGATGCAATCGGATCGTTTTCGAGGATATCGTCAAAGGCTAACTGCTCGGCGAAGCCCATGTTGTCCATATTTTGCGGATCATCTGCTTGCCCATCTGCATTTCGAGTGACGTAATCTCGCAACCAGAGTGCTTCGGCTGACTCTGACTCAACCCTGATGTAGCGCCACTCATGCCCCTTCTCTAAGGAAGTCTGGTACTTCTCATTATTGTAGAGCTCACGCTGATAGATTTTCTCGTCAGCATTCAGGGTTTCATAGATACTGATCTCAGTCTCGTCGCCACGGTTGGTAAACTTCGCCCCCGGGACACGGAAAACCATTGCCACTGACTTGCTGTTCGGCTTGCTTGGCTCGACATGAACTCGGACGCCCATGACCAATTCCTTCGGTCGGCAACCACTGAGGCTCAAAACAGCAATCTGTTTCTGCCGGTCTTCTCGCTTTTGCTGGTTGTTCGGGGAGAGTTCCTCCAGCGAGTTAAAGAAGCGCTGGCGCCATTCGATGCCATCACCAAGTTTGGCGTCCAGGCGCTTCAGTTCGCTTACAACGAGACCTTTCGTGTCGGGCTTTTTGTTTTCATCAAAGAAGATGAAGTCCTCTTCCCTGTAGCCCTTACCCTGATACCTTTTCTTCTGAACGACCTTCAGGTCTTCATTATCGTCTGAAATTTCGATACCCGCTGCGCGTTTTGTGCTGACCTCGTGGAAGGCGGCCGCGAACTCTGGCTCATAGAGAAAGAAGCCCGGAGCTTGAAAGGCGCCCTGATACTTACGGTGCTGCTTATAACGCAGCTTGAGCGTGGAATCTTCCGTGTCTTTGCGGCCAACTACATCGTGCAGATGGGCTGTCTTCTCTTCTGCGAGAGGCGGATAAAACCAAAGGAACGCGGCTGCCTTCACTACCTGATCGGAGAGCTCTGAGAAGCAGGTAATGCTGTCTTTGATGCTCAGATTGTCAACATTGGTATAGCGGGCGTATGCGGCCTGGGTTTTGTCAACATTGGTATTCTTTGAGGGGGGTGGCAGTGGCGACCCTCCGTTTTTGTCAACATTGAAGATGTGGCTGATGCGGTTGCCAACGGCATCTATGTTTTTGTTAGCTGCCAAGGCGCAGAGCATGCCGGGGCCTGCCTTTTCGAGGAGGTCTACAGCGTAGCTTTGGAGTGCGGCCTTGAAGCCGTAGAAGGTGCTGGAGCGCGTGAACTCGTAGTTCATGAAGCCTGCGAAGGGGCAGCGGTCGTTGATCCCATCGTCTGAGCTTTCGCGAAGAGTGTTTAGATTTTTAGAATACCTATTCT
Organism: Sulfitobacter sp. 1A13421; assembly: GCF_043557285.1. Taxonomy (NCBI): domain Bacteria; kingdom Pseudomonadati; phylum Pseudomonadota; class Alphaproteobacteria; order Rhodobacterales; family Roseobacteraceae; genus Sulfitobacter; species Sulfitobacter sp. 1A13421. Next base: position 5,102 of record NZ_JBIFFQ010000013.1, on the reverse strand, counting down.
GAGTGGCGGATTCCTTCCTCCTGATGGAGGGGGAGGAGATCTCGAACCGGCGGGCGCGGTTGAAAGCAACGAGGGCCACCTCGGGCGTAAGTGTCATCGTCCGACCGTTCCGGGCAGGGAACTTTCGATCCTGCATGAGATCTACCACAGGATCCCTGAGAAGGGCCCGCTCGTGCTCTTGCTGTGGTGTTTGCTTGATTTTCTTAAATTGAGAGGTAAAGGGCTTCCTCGTCCTCTTCTGGCGACCTAAATCCATACTGATTCCTATTTATTTATCTTAAAATTATAAGCTCTCTATCATATATGTTAACGGCACCCTCAAATGCAAGTTTGAGACCTAAAAACAGCCTCTTAGAAGGCATCTTCAACCCTGTTTGGTAACCTTCCAGCAACCTTCAGCTACCCTCCATGCGCAGCCATCAGGCCGCCAAATATGTTGATAGGCCCCCATAACTACCTGGGCTTGGTCCTCACCAATCAGGTGCAGGAATTCCTAAATTCATGATGATCGAGGGGTAAGCGAGCATGCAGAACCATGCAGGTAACAAAAATCCGCCAGTTCGTTCGCAAAACACCGGAGAAAAGTACTCCAACAATGGAGTTTGGAAACACAAATCCGTAAAATATAAAGACTTAAAAATATGATGTAAGTATCTGATAACTTTATCATATTATAGGATCTCCATAGATGCTCCAGAACAGTATCCGTTTATAATTCAGGTAGGCCCCTACCTCATTGATACATGAAGGAATTCTTGCCCTCTTCATGATCGAGGACCTTCCAATGACCCCTTTAAGCGGCCAGACAGGCAAAGCCGAAGGCATTAGGAGCCCTTCATCCTTCGTCAGATGGTAGCCAATCACAACAAGATCGCTTCCAGCATGGGCTTGTCAGCTTCCTCTCATCACCATGATCGGCTTCCAAATCAAGCAGAGCAAGCACCCCCCATACTCAACAGCTACCCTCCCCAAGATCCTCTTATCAGGCTCCAGCCAGGCCCTCTAAAAGGAAGCCTACAGGACGACCAAAGGAAGCCTACTTCATCATCACAGAAAGCCTTCACCACAACTACGATAAGGCTACCAGCATGCCCCATTCTGTAGCCCTAAAGATCCGCTAAAAGCCTACAAATATGGAATATCAGGCATCTTCCAGTATCCTTAATGGCTACTACCAAAAGACATAGGTAACCTCCCTATGCCCGGGCTTGTCAGCCCGTTCTGTCAGTAAGCTTTCATCCAACAAAATAAGGGCATCTAACCTCCAAACATGGAGGAACCCCCAGCATAAGGGGCCTTACACAAACCATAAGGATACTCCCAACAATGAATGGCTTTCATCCATCATTTAAAAGGATGCCAAGAAGGAAGGGGAGGATAGCTGTTATTAAAGATAAATAAATAGGTTTAAATGCCCTAAAAGCTACCTTTTGAGCAATTTATAGCCCTGAAAGCTGCTTGTCACGCTCATTTGTCAACATTTCACCCACACCAACACCAACACACCAAGGCCATGGGTCTTTCTCTAACCTTCATAGGAAGCCTAACTGGAAGCTGTAGGAAACCTGATGGAAAGCGGTATTCGACGACCCGTATTCCTGCTGCAAGGTCTATAGGAAACCTATCGGAAACCTCACGGAGTCAATAGGCGGAAACCTAGAGGAAAGCAGGCGTAATCAGATGGTAAGCTGAGGTATATTAGGGGTAAATGCCCGGGAATCGGAGGGAAATTTATCACCTGCCACTTGTAAATATCCGGGATGTTGCAATCTCTCCTTTAGAACCTCGAGTGGAGCAGACCGATGCGCAAATATAATCTAGACCTGAACGCCGCCCTTGAGGTCGGCAAACAGATGGTGAAGCAGCCCCCTTCCAAGAGCAAAATCTTCGTTCGTGATACATTCGTCCAAATCAGGCATCTGAAGGAGATCGAGGGCTACTCCTTCCGCGTCATCAAAGAGCTAGCCGAAAAGCTGACAGGTGAGACAGGGTTCGTCGAGGAGACCATCCGCAAAACATACAATGCTTATGAGAAGGCACTCGAAGCTGGAACGCTTTCTGATCTCGAACTGCAAGCTATGGGTCTACTACCTTCCGCCCAAGAAGAAGAGATCGAGGTGGAAGCTGACGATGTCGTAGAGGAGGTTACCGTAGTGGCTCCGAAACCTGCACCGGCCCCAAAACCCGCTCCTAAAGCTGCGCCTAAGGTTGCTTCCGAACCAGCGCCAGTAGTCACACCAAAGGCTGAAGTAAAAACTACCTCAAAGGCACCGGCTTCCAAGAAAGCCAAGGCGAAGGCTACCTCTAAGATTAAGAAGGGGATGCCAGAGCAGGAGTCCCCATTAGCGAGGAAGATCAGGGAAGACGTTGAAGCTAAGCTTAAGAAGGATCGGGAAGCCAAGGCGGCAGCAGAAGCCACTGCGAAGAAGGATGACACCTTCGATGTAGATGCTAGCTCTGTGGATGAAGTTGTCGGCCTCCAGCAAAACTCTATGAGCGAATACGGCCCATCCCGCCTTCGGAAGAAGGATGAGGTGGAAGCCGACGCGGTAGACCAGAGTGAGCCTGAGGTATCGGATGTCGAGGGAACAGATGCACCTGAGGCTGGAAACAGTGATCAAGACGATGCGGTCTTGAGATATGCGCAGAAGTTGGTGACGCTTGATCAGGCGGCGATTTGAACGTGGCGGAGACCGTCGCGGAACTCAACCCCTTCGATGATTTCGGGCAGGCGGTTCCGGCCGTCGAGTTTGCGCCATTTTCCCTGCGCTGACATCATCAGCTTGAATGCCATGGCCAGTCCGGTCTTGCGGCTGAGGCAGCCCTTGGTGCGTTTCGTGCGATGCCGGACGGTGGCAAAGGTGCTTTCGATCGGGTTTGACGTGCGGATGTGCTTCCAGTGTTCGGCCGGGTAGTCGTAGAAGGTCAGCAGCGCGTCCCGGTCCTTGACCAGCTTGGCCACCGCCTTGTCCCATTTCACACCGTAGGTTTCGACGAAGAAGTCGAAGGCGGTCTCTGCCTCGGCGCGGGTTTCGGCTTGCCAGATGTCATGCAGATGGCCCTTGGCCTTGGCCTGCATGGATTTGGGCAGCGCATTGAGCACGTTCATGGTTTTGTGGACCCAGCACCTTTGCTCCTTGGTCGTGGCGAACACCTCGCGCAGCGCCGTCCAGAACCCCAGAGCACCGTCGCCGATGGCCAGCTTGGGGTCCTGTTTCAAGCCACGCCGCTTGAGATCGAGTAGCACCTCGCGCCAGCTCTCGGTGCTTTCGCGAAAGCCATCGGTTATCGCCAGCAACTCCTTGCGGCCATATTCGTCGGCCCCCACGATCACCAGAACGCATTGTTTTTCCTCGGCCATGCGCGGTTTGAAATAAACCCCGTCAGCCCAGATGTAGAGGAACCTCCGTGTGCCGAGGTCGCGTTTCTGCCAAGCCTCGTAGTCTTTCCACCAATCGGCCTTCAGCCGCGTGATGGTCTTGGCGGACAGGCCCTTGGCGTTCGGACCCAGTAGCGCTTCCAGGGCTTCGCTGAAATCGCCCGTGGACACGCCCTTGAGGTAAAGCCAGGGCAGCAGTTCCTCGACCGATTTCGTCTTGCGCAGGTAGCGCGGCAGGATGCTGGGCGTGAAGCTGATCTTGTCTTCGCCTGCGCCGCGATCCCGCACGCGAGGCACCTTCACCGGCACCGGACCCACCCCAGTCAAAATCTCGCGCTCCGGCAGATGTCCGTGCCGGACTAATCTGGCGCGGCCATCTTCGAGCTTGTCTCCGGCAAACGAGGCCATCAGCGCGGCCAGTTCCGCCTCGATCGCCTGTTCGATCAGCTTGCGGGCCCCATCCCGGATGACTCCGATCAAAGGGTCCGGAGAAAATCCGGATGGATCAGGCAGGGTGGTGATGGTATCTTCCGACATGTGGCATATCCCTTTCTCGGTTGAGAATTGACGGCGCTTAGACACCGCCATGATATGCCGCCCCTCAGGGCATCACCAACTTTCGCGCGTTTCTCTGCGGTCTTCACAAAGGCTCTCAACTCACTGCTATAAAATATTTTCTCTTTGGAAAACCGGAAAGCGTCTCACTTATCACAGTAGATGAATGATGGTTATTCCAAGTATCATCAAGGCCGAGGTCATTCAGGATGGCACTCAGATAGCTAAAACTAACCGAGGGAGCCAAGCTGTGGGCGTCGCGGTAGGTGCCATTGCCTTAGGGGGTGTAGGTGCCCTTATCGGCGGCCTATCCGGCTCCTCGACCACCCGTTCTGGCATCAAGAAGCTGTCACTTAGGTTCACTGTCGATAGCACCGATGAACCCAGTCACGAGTTCACCTTCTACGAAAGCCCCAAGAGTGGTGGTACTCAAAGCGGAGATAGTCTTCTGAAGGACCAGTCCAAGCTGCTGGCTAAGTTTGCAGGTTACCTCGAGACTGCCATCCGCAGAGCAGAAGAAGGCAGGGCTCCAGCTCCGGTGGTACCTCTTCCTCTCCAAGACAAATCTGTGGGTGACCAGATTGCCGATCTGTGGAAGCTTAAAGAGCTTGGCGCTCTCACTCAGTCAGAGTTTGATAGCCAGAAAGCAAAGCTGATCGATAGCTAAAACCACACCAATGGGGTCTAATGCCTGAATTCTGTAGCTTCCTCGTCTTTAGACCTACTGAGATCGATCTGATCCATAAGATATGTGCGGAGGCGGGTTGGCGTGTTCGCGATATCGAGGACCCGACCACCAGATATCAGTTCACTGAAAACAGCCGCTCTCAACTCGCTCAAGTAAGTGCCCTGAAGGATTTTAAAGTCCTCATGGAAGGGCAGCAATATGGCCGATTGCTTGTGATTGACTGCGATGAAGAGGAAGCCGACAATATCTGCAACCTTATCTGGGCAGCAAACTTGATCATCGAAGCTTTCCCTCCTGAGCAAAGCCCACCCTCCTCTGCCTTCCCTCTTCCTGCCGATACGACAGAACGCGATACGATTTTTCAGTGCGTGTTTAGAACAGACGGATACTTCCATCGGTTCATAGTATGCGCCGTCCGCGGCCCATTGTGAATCTACTTGCGGTCGGGTTTTCGCTTTCGTGAGTGCTCAGAATGAGCTC
>NZ_JBIFFQ010000012.1:0-102747 GCF_043557285.1 Sulfitobacter sp. 1A13421 | reverse complement strand
TCCACATCAGTGTAAGGGGGTCATTTTTGGACGCCGATCACCCCTCTACGGGGTCAAAATTGCATGCTTGTTCACATAGTTGAGGGCCGCAGCGATAAAGCGGCGCTGACGGCGACGGCAAGGATGCTGGGCGTGAACTTTGAGGCCGCAGGGATTGCTATCCTGTCGGCTGAGGGGAAGTCCAATCTCGACCGCCCCTATGTCATTTTCCGTGAGTTGGGCATTCCGACTTTCCTGCTCTGGGATTGTGATTACCATCTGCCCGAAGCTAAGCGCAAGCCCGCCACAGACCTTGCCTTGAGCAAGCTCGCAAAGCCGGATCAAGTGTTCGATGCCGCCCCGACCGATGACCTTGTCAGCGATTGCTATGCGCACTTCGGCAATGCGCTGGAACACCGCCTCAAACAAGATATCACCCCGGAAATTCACGCCGAGTGCCTTGCAGCTGCCTGCGAGCCCTTCGGCGTGGAGCCGAACAATGACACCCAGAAAATCCCCGAAGTCGTTTATCAGACTTTGCAGCGCGCGAGGGAACAGGGTCACGAAAGCGAAATGCTGAAGGAGGTTGTGCGCTCAATGTGGCATTTTTTCCGCGATGAGGACCTGCCTGAACCGCCACAAGCGCAAGCCATGGTCGCCGTTGCGTGAAAGGCGACACTGAAATGACTGAGTTTGTGTCAGCCCGAGAGCGTCGCGCGCACGGTCCATGGAGCGATCTCGCGCTACATACGATCGGCTGGCGTGCATTTCAGGATCTGTGCTCGCAGGTCTGTGAGGTGGTGCTTAGCCGTCCAGTCGAGATTTTCCGGGAAGCTCAGGATGGCGGCCAGGACGCGGTGTTTCTGATACCGTCGAGTCCTGATGCCCGCGCCCCCGCCATAGGCACGATTCAGTGCAAGCACACCTCAGAAGCGCGCAAGGCGCTGAAGGCGGGCGACCTGTCGGGCGAGATCGAACACGTCGAGGAGCTGGTACATGCTGGTCTAGCAGACACGTACGTGTTCATGACCAACATGAGCATCGATGCGCCTGTCGCTGCCAAGATGCGCGCTCGCTTGCGAGAGCTCGGAGTGCGCAAGCCGCATATCTTAGGCAGCCAATATATCGTCAGGGTCATCCGGAGCAGCGCTCGCCTGCGCGCCCTCGTGCCACAGGTCTATGGTCTTGGCGATCTGACTTCGATCGTCGACGAGCGGCTCAGTGAACAGAGTCGGGCGCTCCTCGATAGTTGGATTCCGAAGCTGCGAACTTATGTTCCGACCAAGGCCCATCGCGAAGCCGTCAATGCCATCTCTGATCATGGAGTTGTGCTCCTGCTCGGCAATCCATCGAGCGGAAAATCGGCGATCGGGGCGATCATTTCAACGATAGCATCCGAGAACCCAGACAGTACGGTCCTAGCTCTCACCAGTCCCCGTGATTTCGAGACGGGCTGGAACCCGAACGACCCCGGTCGATTCTTCTGGATCGATGACGCATTCGGTCCGAACGTGCTGCGCGACGATTATGTCCAAGACTGGGCCTCAGCGTTTTCAAAATTGCGTGCGGCGATCAAGCACGGCAATCGCTTTCTGCTGACGTCGCGTAAGCACATCTATGAGGGTGCGCGGCGGCAACTAGGCCAGCGCAATCTAGCGCAATTCACAGACGGAAGCGCCGTAGTAGACGTGGGCGATCTAAATTTCGCTGAAAAATCCCAGATCCTGTATAACCACATCAATTTCGGCGAACAGAGTCAAAGTTGGCGATCTAACGTGAAACCGCACCTTGCGGCCGTGGCAGCAGTCGAGAATTTTCTTCCCGGCATTGCCGAACGGCTCGGGGACCCGAACTTTACCAAAGGGCTGGCACCACGCAAGACATCGCTTGTCCGCTTCATGGAAGAGCCGACCGAGCACCTGATCGATACTGTCAACGCCTTGGATGATCAGCTGCAGGCGGCGCTTATTCTGGTCTATGTTCATCAAGCCGGTTTTGATCCTTGTGACTATGACCAACAGGCTGCGAAGGCTGTCGCAGATCTGACCGGGTATTCAATCACCAAGATTCAAGATAGCTTCGCCGAGTTGAAGGGGTCGTTCCTGAAGCTCTCCGGCCCCAGGTGGACCTTCGCACACCCGACGATTTCGGACGCCCTGACTGAGGTCATGCGGCAGAAGCCACATATGATGGCGGCGTTGATCCGCGGCGCTCCTATCGACACCATCCTCGGAAGCTTTACATGCGAAGGAAGCCCGCTCATCCGAGATGCACTGGTCATCCCGACCACACTGGACGACGCTCTGGTCGCCCGCCTCGGCCGGACCCCCGATGAACTTCATCGAAATCGAATGCTGTTCCACTTTCTCTACTATCGCGCCAGCGAGGTGGTTTTCTTCAAAGCGGTTCAGCAAAATCCAGATTTGTTGGAGCGATTGTCTTGGCGGTCCAGTCCCGTTGTCGACGACCCTAAGCTTGCCACCCACGGACGCGCAAATCGCCTAGGACTCTTGCTAGACCATCTGCGCGAGGAAGCAGCAGACAGGCTCGTGTCAGCGGTGCAAGATGAGCTTGACACCTCTTTCTTCGAAGAAGAGGACATGCTCGGCCTACTGTCGCCGTTACAGTTGGTCGGCATGGGTATGGGATTGCGGACCACGATCTTGCCATCCCTCGAAGATCGGATCGATGAGATTTCGTCAGATGCCGATCTCGACGACGAACCCGATAGCCATTTCGTGAAATTGCTCGACTTTCTGGATCGCGTGGAGGCGATTGGCGTGGACACCGAAGCCACTGCTTTAGTCGAAGAAGCCCGTGATCAGGTCGGGCGCTCGATTGATGAGATCGAAGAACGCAAACGTGAGCGGGACGAGGAGGACGAGAGCGATACGGATTGGACTCACATCGTGACGCGCGAGAAGGAAGAAACCGTGCGGCCTCATGCGATGCGATCGACTTTCGACGACATTGACAAATAGAAGCGACCGGTCTTGAACGCTGCTTCGCACACCACCGTCTTCTTTGGGGTGACACAGGCCTTCTGCCGCCTTCGACATCACGACTGGTGTGGGCCAGAAGACATCCCAAACAACAGAATGGCACGTCCGCTAAGGGGCTGAGACTGGGCTTTCGCCGCGCTTGGCTCGAAGGTCTGGTTTGGGCCGTCGCGTCGTACCGACAGGGCGAATGTAAGTTTTTAAGCTCCCTGCACGGTCGGGACCAGACATAAAACCTTACTCCCGCGATCCTATGTCCAAGGTGCCGCCCCGCGCGAGAGATTGCCGGCACAAAGTCCCCGCTGTCACACCACCAGAACGTAAGCCTGTCACACGCCGAATTGCGGCCGGCCCCTGTTGTGCAACGTCAATCCTCACTGCCATCTTCGGCCTCGCGTTTCCGCTCGAAAGACGTCCATACGAACTCGCCAGTCTTCTTGTTCCTGTAGATGGCAACCTTGTCGCGCCTGAGCTTCCGAAATGGCATGTTCTCACGCTGCAATTCGGCGCGGGAAATCTCCCCACGTTCCAGCCGCTCCTCGTCTCGTTGCCGAGCTCGCGCTTTCTGCCGTTGCCGCTCTTCGAAATCGAAGTACTTGGGACCATCCTCGTCACGCATGTCATCCCTCCCCATTGTCGTGGAACGCCATACGTTCTCGCCAGGCCCCCAACAGTTCATCAAGCAGCGACAAGTCATCGAGCGGCCGATACCCAGGAACTTCGATCTGCACGAATCCGGACGGTGCCTCGTTCATCCCGAGGCCCTTGGCTATGGACCTCTCATAGTCGGAGAATTGGCGACCCAGCGCATACCACCGGGATGCCGTGCGTGCCCAACCCCGGCAGGCGTCAACCGCGACGAGCTGTGAGGTCATGATCCAACCGCCCGCAAGTCTCGGGTGCCCCGACACCATGCCCCAAAGGATTGGTGCGCCGTGGCGAGATACGTGGGGTCGCCAGTAGTTCAGCACAGGTGCCTCGGCGAGGTTAGTTTCGGAAGGGCCACCATCGGCGGCTTTGATGGCGGAACGTATTTTTTTGGCCCAGTGGGGCTGCGCAGGTTTCTTGTCCACGAGGAACTCCCAAATTGAAAAAGGCATGTTTGATGAACGACGGAGGTCGGGGGGCATTGCCATCCCCTCGCGATAATTCTTCTCAGTGCAACACGGGGCGGTTCATTGCCTGCTCGACAGCATCCAGCATTCGAATGACCGATCTCAGGCTGACGTGGTGCGGGGTCCGGATGGCCTCGATGACCTCCTTGACCGCATCAACGGCATCCTGAGGAAGTTCGCGACGCGCTCCTTCCCGTTCGGCAAATCCGATCAGGTGTTCTTGCGTCAGGGCAGCCAGTTCCGTGGGTGGACAGCGACTCAAGAAAGGTGCTGACAGACCACGCAGGCTATTGGCTGTCAGGATCCAGGTAATCCAGGACATATCGAAGCCGATGCGGAAGTACGGACATGACCAGTGGCGCGCGGTAGTCCTCTCAAGGAGCGGCAAAAGACCCTCGGTCAAAGAAAACCGCTGACCGCCCAATGACTGCACATCCCCAGCCTTCTCTATCTCGTCAATCACGATTACAGGATTGGCTATTTGAGACGCCATGATCCCTTCCAGAACCTTACCCGGGCTCGCCGATCCCCAGCCTCGCTGAGACCCCGTCACAGCAAACGAGGCGGGCTCCCCTGTGGCTTCGATGATTGTCGTTGGAACGGAGAGTAGGCCCCCCAGCAGGCGCGCCCAGTGGCTCTTCCCGATCCCTGGCGGACCAACGAGAAGCATCGGTCGGACAAGGGGCGCAGGATCGCCGTTGCGGACCGAAGCGCGCATGTCCCGCCAAAGACGATCGGTGGCAGGTGCCATCCACGGCATGGCGGTATGAATGGCGCTGGCGATCTCGTCGGCGCGATGTTCGGTCTCGACCGGCATAAGCATTGCACCCTTCCGGAAGACCTCGACCCGCGCACGGTCATTTCTGTCGAGGTGCGCCAACCCGGATTGGTTCACGACCTTGCGGAGATATTTTTGCGTCCGGCGCTCTATCTTTGCCCGGTCCTCTTCCGACACGCTCAATTCATCGGGAGGATTCTCCATGTTCTCCCTGTACCGCCACAGGAAACGTTTCAGGCGCGTGTTGAGCTCGAATTCAGTTGGCAGGTCTTCGGGAGGGAACCTGACATCGGCAAACGGTATTCGGGGCATTGGAAGTCCTCTCTGAGCCGGTCCGCCATTCGATTGGCGACCAGCATTTGGCAGCGCGGGGCTGCCAAGGGTTTCAGTCAGAGGATCCGGATCCTTGAGAACGTTATGAGAACATTGCACCGCCTAGGTCAATGGCATCAGGGCACTCCGCGGGCCCAGGCCAAAGTCAGTAGGCGCAAATCGCCAAATCAGCATTAAGTCATTGAAGTAAAAAGAAACCACCGACAACCCGGGTTGTCGATGGTGATTTGATCCGTGCCGGAGTGGTCAAAAAAACCCGATAGTGGACACTTTATGCTGGGTTTCACATTGCAATGCTTGATTGAACTGACCCTCATTTAGATTAGCCTCAGATCGAACAGGTCATGTAGCCTTAAAACGACACGAAGCCTGCGCCATTCCCGAACTGCTATATATAGCTGAATTTCATTCAGCACGCACAGCATCTTGAGATACGGAGAGGTTCGCGAAATCTATGCGCCGATTCCGAGGCAACTCTATCCCGATTTACAACCCTCAGTGCGTCCACGCCCCACGGCGACCGGTCGCGAAATTCTCGCCATAGCCGCCGGGGCGGACGTTGGGCTTGCGCTTGTTGGGCAGTTGCACCTGCGCGTCGATGCCGTGATCGCGGGCGTATTCTTCGGCGGCTTCGCGGGTGTCGAACTGCAAGCGCACTTGGCTTTGCGTATCATCTGACGAAGTCCAGCCCATCAGCGGATCGACCCTGCGCGCTTCCGCGGGCGAAAACTCAAGCAGCCAGACACGGGTCTTGGCCGTGCCGGAGGACATCGCTGTACGGGCGGGTTGGTAGATACGTGCGCGCATTTCGGGACTCTCGCTTCAATAACCTCGGGCTTTATCTAATATTCCGTGCCAAGGGGCAAGGGAATGCAGGCCCGCGCAAATAAACCCTACCATGCTGCGGTGCAGAGACTACATCAAGATCACCCCATTGGAGTGTTCCATATGACCCCCTTCGCCCTCTTCGCCCTACAAAGCCAGATCGCCGCCCTCGCGGTGGAAACCCAGATCGTGATGTCGCTGCGCCTCTTGGGCATGGCAGGCGCGCTGCCCGCCCGCCCCGGTGAGAGCAACCGCATGGTGGCCGAGAAAGGCCCGGCCATGGTCAAAGCCTTCACCGCCGGGACGCAGGCCATGATGCTGGGCAAACGCCCCGATCAGATCATGGACGCCTCGCTCGCCCCTCTGGCCCGCAAGGTGCGACAGAATCGCAAACGGTTGATGAAGTAGCGGCAAAAGCGCCCTTCGCGCCCCCCTGCCCCTTGAACCCCGCGTGAAAGAGGGCACCTATGGGAAGCTTGACGAAGGATACCCGCGATGCCCTATGCCCATTCCGACAAGACCGAGGGGATGCCGATGCTGGCAAACCCCGCCCCAGACGTGCGCAACCGCCCCAAACTGGAGGGCGGCCATAAGTTCAAACTGGTCACCGAATTCGACCCGGCGGGCGACCAGCCCACGGCGATCAAGGAACTAACCGAAGGGGTGAACTCGGGCGAGCGCGATCAGGTGCTTCTGGGCGCCACCGGGACGGGCAAGACCTTCACCATGGCCAAGGTCATCGAAGAGACGCAGCGCCCCGCCATCATCCTCGCCCCCAACAAGACGCTGGCGGCGCAGCTTTACGGCGAGTTCAAGGGCTTCTTCCCCGACAACGCGGTGGAATACTTCGTCTCCTACTACGACTACTACCAGCCCGAGGCCTATGTCGCGCGCTCCGACACCTTCATCGAGAAGGAGAGCCAGATCAACGAGCAGATCGACCGGATGCGCCACTCCGCCACCCGCGCGCTGTTGGAGCGTGACGACGTGATCATCGTGGCCTCGGTTTCCTGCATCTACGGCATCGGTAGCGTCGAGACCTACGGCGCGATGACGCAAGACTTGAAAGCGGGCGGCATGTACGACCAGCGCAAGGTCATCGCCGATCTGGTCGCCCAGCAGTACAAGCGCAACGACGCGGCCTTTCAGCGCGGCTCTTTCCGAGTGCGCGGCGACAGTCTTGAAATCTTCCCCGCGCACCTTGACGACCGCGCTTGGCGGCTGTCCTTCTTTGGCGAGGAATTGGAAAGCATCACCGAGTTCGACCCGCTCACAGGTGAGAAGACCGACACCTTCGAGCAAATCCGCGTCTACGCCAACAGCCACTATGTGACGCCGAAACCGACGATGCAGCAGGCCATCCAAGGCATCAAGAAAGAGCTGCGCACCCGGCTTGACCAACTGGTGGCCGACGGCAAACTGCTGGAGGCGCAGCGGCTTGAGCAGCGCACCAATTTCGACATCGAGATGCTGGAGGCCACTGGCGTCTGCAACGGGATCGAGAATTACTCGCGCTATCTGACGGGCCGCGCACCGGGCGAACCACCCCCCACCCTGTTTGAGTTCATCCCCGACAACGCCATCGTTTTCGCGGATGAAAGCCACGTCTCCGTCCCCCAGATCGGCGGCATGTACAAGGGCGACTACCGGCGCAAATTCACACTGGCCGAACATGGCTTCCGCCTACCCTCCTGCATGGACAACCGCCCGCTGAAGTTCGAGGAATGGGACGCCATGCGCCCGCAGTCGGTCTTTGTCTCGGCCACCCCCGCGGCGTGGGAGATCGAACAGACCGGCGGCGTTTTCACGGAACAGGTCATCCGCCCCACCGGCCTTTTAGACCCCCAAGTCGAGATCCGGCCCGTGGAAATGCAGGTTGATGACTTGCTCGACGAGGTGCGCCGCGTGGCTGCCGATGGCTACCGTACGCTTTGCACCGTGCTAACCAAACGCATGGCCGAAGACCTCACCGAATACATGCACGAACAGGGCATCCGCGTGCGCTACATGCACTCCGACATCGACACGATCGAGCGGATCGAGATCCTGCGCGACCTGCGGCTGGGCGCCTTTGACGTGCTGATCGGGATTAACCTTCTGCGCGAGGGGCTCGACATTCCCGAATGCGGATTGGTCGCCATCCTCGATGCCGACAAGGAAGGTTTCCTGCGCTCCGAAACCTCGCTGATCCAGACCATCGGCCGCGCCGCGCGGAACGCCGAAGGCCGCGTCATCATGTACGCCGACCGCATCACCGGCTCGATGGAGCGCGCCATGGGCGAGACCGAGCGCCGCCGCGCTAAGCAGATCGCCTATAACGAGGAACATGGCATCACCCCGGCCACGGTCAAAAAGAACGTCGAGGACATCCTCGCCGGGCTCTACAAGGGCGACGTGGACATGAACCGCGTCACCGCCAAGGTCGACAAGCCGATGGCGGGCGGCAACCTGCAAGCCGTGCTCGACGGGCTGCGCGCCGATATGCGCAAGGCCGCCGAGAACCTTGAGTTCGAAGAGGCTGCGCGCCTGCGTGACGAAGTCAAACGGCTGGAGGCCGTGGACCTTGCCGTCGCCGATGATCCGATGGCGCGGCAGCAGGCAGTCGACCGCGCCGTCGATGCCGCGCAGCAAGCCTCAGGCCGCAGCACCTCAGGCCGCGGCGGCATGCGTGGCGGCAATGTAAAACGCCGTAAACGCTAAAGAGAAAGGGCCGCACTGCTCGGGGTGGCCCTTGAACAATTCCAACACTAAAACACCGCAACTACCGTCGCAGCGCCGCCACCAAGGCCAACACCAGCGCAGCACCGATTGCAGCGACGACCAGCAGCAACAGCAAGCCCCCCGCGGCCACCACCGTCACGCCCAGCGCGGCAAGGATGAAGGGCAGCGCCACGGCGCCGACGACACCCAGAACGAGGTAAAGAACTCGGTTCCGGCCGGCCACGGCCCCGGCAATGGCCCCGGCGGCAAGCCCGACCACCACGAGCGCGATCAGCGCCACCGCGCCAAGCGTATCAAGAAAGGCTTCCATCGAAGAGTTCTCCTAAATCAAATGAAGGGTACGAATGGCACGCCGCATGCCCCAAGGGTCAGCAGCAGGCCGAGAGCGATCATTCGGCGCATCGGGGATTCCTTTCCAATCACGGCCAAACCAGCCGCACTTTCATCAGACCCGATCCGCTGCGCGAAAACAATGGGCTCCCCGGAATATCGCTGCAGCGAAAGGGAGGCGTCATCGCCTCCCCTAACCAATTGGAGCGCCCATCAAATCCAGTAATAAGGCACGCCGTAGTGATCGAACGTCCGCTCTTGCCATGCGCGGTCGCTGTGCCACTGCTCGGTCCGCTCCGGCGCGCCTTTGACTGTGGCCTCGTCGATGTTGGTCATGAAACCATCGCGCGAGGGGTCATAGTTCAGCGCGTTCCACGGCACCGGATAATGCTCTTCCCCGAGCCCCAGAAAGCCGCCGAAGCCCATAACGGCATAGGCGACCTTGCCGGATTTCTTGTCGATCATCAGGTGGTCGATATGGCCGATTTCGGTCCCATCCGCGCCGAAAACGGCGGTGCCGTTCACGTTGTCCGAAGAAACCAGCGATGCGGGTGCTGTCGTGTCAGTCATGGCTTGTTCCTCTCATGATTGCTGTACCCACAAAACCCAAGGCAGGCGGTGCCGGTTCCCGCAATACGGGCAGACTGGCGGGGATCGGCTTAGCCCCGGCGCGGCGCGGTCCGGGAACAATTGCGCGCGGCGTTGGGTTGATCACTCAATAGACACGCACGCATTCGAGAGGGATCAAACAATGGAATATGGACTTTTAGGGCTCATCATCCTCATCGCCGACATCTACGCCATCTATCAGGTCGTCACCTCCAGCGCCTCGGGCGCGGCCAAGATCGCATGGGTCTTGGGCATCATCATCCTGCCAGTGCTGGGCTTCATCGTCTGGCTCATCGCAGGCCCCCGCGGCAACAAGGCCCACGTCTGAGCCCACGTCGGGCGACCCTGACATTGCAACTGCAAAACCCGGTGCCCTCGGCGCCGGGTTTTCACCTTCCTCCCGGCAAGCAACGATTTGTTAACCGCCATTAACCAAGATCGCAGCAGGAGCCTGCCATGCGATCTGCCCTTTGCCTTACCCTACTGGCCTGCCAGTTCAGCCCCACCGCCGCCCACGCCGGGCCGTGGCTGCGCGAGGAAGGCACGACCTTCATCTCAAGCTCCTTCTCGGCGACTTACTTCTACGACCTCTCCCAAAGCACCTATATCGAATACGGGCTGCGCGAGCGGCTCACACTCGGCTTCGACCTCAACACCGCGCAAAGCCGTTTTGGCCTGCAAAGCGGCCATGCCACCGTCTTCCTACGCTTCCCCTTGGGAGAGCCGAGTGACACGGGCCGCTGGGCCTATGACATTGGCGCCGGGGCAAGCTGGTCGGGGGAACTCATCTCCCCCCACCTCAGGGCCGGGCTGTCTTGGGGCCGTGGTTTCACATTGGGCGAACGGAACGGCTGGCTGACCGTCGACGCCTCTGCCCGCTGGGAGTTCGGGTTTTCGCAAGAAGTCATAAAGATCGATAGCACCGCCGGGCTCGACTTCGCCCCCGTGACCACCGGAATGGCGCAGGTCTTTCTTACCTATACTGGCGGCGAGACCTACGCCAAATTCGCGCCCTCCGTCGTGCTGTCGCCCAGCTTCAGCAAATACCGCCTGCAATTGGGCAGCGAAATCCCCTTCGACGCGCCGGAAAATACCGCCCTGACCCTCAGCCTCTGGCGGAAGTTCTAAAGCAAATGGCCCCGCCGATCTCCGGCAGGGCCGTTCATCACCTCAGCGCAGCGCCACGGTTAGCGGTTGTCCATCCGCACCATGACAGAGACCTTGCCCTTCACCGGCGTCGGCCAAACCACATGCAGCTGATCCCGGTCCGGCCCTTCGGCGTGTTTCACATAAGGCATGTCGAACTGCGCCACGTTGTTGCCGTTGCGGATCGCCCCATGGGCCACCACCGCGTCGCTATTGAGCGCTTGCCCCTCGAAAGGCAGATGCCCAGCGGTATCAATCACCCAAGTCTCTGACGGGGTCGACTGGGTGAACTCGATCTCGGCCATATTCTCGACCTGCGTGGTCACCGCATGGAAGGAATTGCCCTTCATCACCACGTTCTTGCATCGCGACAGGTCAAGATCGGCAAAGGTCGTATCCACCCGCTCGGCGCGGTCGATGCTGCCGTTAAGGCTGCGGAACCGGTTGCCGGTGATGGTCACCCCGCTCAGGAAATGCCCCGCACCATGAGGTTTTACCACGATATAGCTGAACCACGGGGCCACCTCCCCGGACAGAAAGATATTGTCGCTGATGCTGAGCGCGCTGAACGAATAGCCCGTGGTGAAGGCCGGGGTCGGGTCCTGCTCATTCGTCCATTCGATAAAGCAATTGTCGACGTAATTCCCGGTCACCACCGCGCTGGTATGGGCCGAAGCAAGGATCAGCCCCGCCGAGCGCACACCGTTATCGACCGCATCCCCCTGAAAGAAGTGATTGCCCGTCACGATGCTGTTGCCCCCCGCCAGCAGTGCGAAGTGGCGGAACTTGGTCGCACGGCAGTCGCGCAGCTTCACGTCGTTGGCGTTGGTGTTAAGCGCGATGGAGGTCCGGTTCGGCACCGTCAGCGCATCCTCCGCCGACAGGAACTGGCAGCGGTCGATCAACATGCCCTGACAGCCCCCGCCGATCGAGGTGACGCCACGGTCTTTCGGGCGGCTGACGAAACAGTCCCGCAGGTGAAAGATCAGCCCCGAGGGCGCGAGGTTGATCGCGCTGCACCGGTTGTTGCACTGGAACTCGATATCATCGAGCACGAACTTCGACAGCGAGGCGAAGCCGCTGAAATCCACTATGTACTGGAACTTGCGGAAGGTGAAACTCTGCGTCCCCTCCGCATCGTAAAGCGGCGCGTTGAGCGTGATCTCCTGCGTGGCGACATTCTTGGACCGCACATAAATCTCGCGCCCCACCCCGGTCCCTTCGACCAGCGCGCCCACCGGCACATTGGCGATATTGGTCACATTGGTTAGCTTGCGCGCGTCCGAGGCCGCGTAGCGCGCCTGCGACGTCACCACCACCGTGTCCCAAGCGCTGCTCGACGCGGCCTCAAGCTGGCCGTTGCGGATCACCCGCCGGGTGGCATAGCTGGTCTTGTCCGGCACCGCCGCCTGCATGTCGAGCGGCCCGGTCACATTCACCTTGCGCCCCCCCATATCGAGCGAGTCGTGATCCGCGTTGTTCAAGAGCGCCTGAAAGGCTTTCAGAAAAGCGGTCTCTTCATTCTCGAAGGCTTCGATATAGCTGGGCAGATCGAAATTGCGGCGCAGCAACAGCACCGCCCCCACCGGCATGGTCACATGGCCCTCGAATTTGACCGGCGTGTCAAAGGTCACATCCCCGTTCAGCAGGTAGTTCCCCGCAAGCACCAGCACCGTGCGCCCCGCCGCCGCGGCATTTGCAGCCTCGAAGGCGGCGGAGTCGTCGCTCACCCCGTTGCCCACCGCACCAAAGTCGCGCACATCGACCTGCGCCAGCATGTCCCGCAAAAAGATCGAGGTGACATCCTCGATCACGATATCATCGATCCGCACCACGCCGCCCGTCGGCCCGGTCAGGTCCAACCCGAAATGCCCATAGACGGCCCCGGTGCCCCAGACCATATCGACCCCGCCGCGGTCGCCGCTGCCGATGATCGCGCTGACCTCGACCACCTCGCCATAGGCCGTCAGCGTGACCGACGGCCCGGCCTCCGTCACGCCGCTCACCCGGCCCCCGCCCGCCTGCGCCGGATAGCCCGCGATCCGCACCGTCGGCAGGTTGCCACTCACCGCCTTCACCCGCGCCGTGACCCGCAGATAGCAGCCCGGCAGCAGCGGGATCTGCCCCATGTAGCGCAGCCGTTGCGTGGCTTGCGTCTTCAGCAGTTCCAACGCCCCGCCAAAGTC
The DNA here is from genome assembly GCF_043557285.1 of Sulfitobacter sp. 1A13421. Taxonomy (NCBI): domain Bacteria; kingdom Pseudomonadati; phylum Pseudomonadota; class Alphaproteobacteria; order Rhodobacterales; family Roseobacteraceae; genus Sulfitobacter; species Sulfitobacter sp. 1A13421. Next base: position 89,726 of record NZ_JBIFFQ010000012.1, on the reverse strand, counting down.
CTGATCCGCGGGGACAAAAGCGGCATTTGCCGCGTTCTCATAGGTGTCCGACCCCGGCGTGCCATCGCCGCTCGACCAGACATCCAGCCCCGCCGCAAAGGGGGTGGGCATCAACACCACGCCATCGGTAATCGCCTTGTTCATCGCTTTTCCTTTCCCCGGTCCGCACCTCCCACCGGGGCGCGCCGCTCAACTGCTCAGGCTCGGCGAGGGCCGAACCGCGAGGTCAGGGAAGTATCAACGATGTATTAACCCGCATTTGCCCCGCCGCGCGGGAGCCGCGCAACAATGGTCAGACATTGGCCCCCGGCGCGTCGAGGATTTGCACCGCGCCGATGCGCCAGCCCGCCTCCGTCCGTTCCATCAGATAGCCCAACAGATGCGTGAACCCCTGAGGATCAACCACCTGCACTACCTGATAAAAACGCGCCCCATCCGCGCGCCGGTCAAGGAACCGCACCTCCGCCGGGTTCTGCACCATCGGGTAGCCATTGCTCACCATGCTGCGGAAATTCTCAGGGGTTTGGAAAAAACGCTGCAAATTCGGCGTGGCGAATTCTAATGCGGCGGCGAAATCATTCGCGCGAAAAGCGTCGAACTGGCGGTTGATCGTCTCTTCGATCTCAGCCTGCTGCGCCATCGCGCCAAAGCTCAGGAGGGCTGATAGCACCAGCCCTCCGAAAAACGTGAACATCCCTTTGCGCATTGCCTTTCCCCCTTGCCCTTGCTGAATGATCTAAGTCACGCAAGGGCAGAGGCAAAAGTTTCACGCGCTGGTCAGCTTGCCGGCCAGCGCATCGTCGATCAGCGCGACGGTCTCTTCCACGCCATAAAGCGCGATGAAGCCGCCAAACCGCGGCCCCTGATCGGCGCCCAGCAGCACTTGGTACAGCGCTTTGAACCAGTCGCGCAGCGGGTCGAAACGCTCCTTGCCCACGGCAAAGACCATGCTTTGCAGCGCCTCGGCATCCAGCCCGCCGTCCCAGCCCTTGAGCCGGTCGCGCAGGTCTTCCAGCGCTTCGCGCTCCAGATCGGTGGGCGCGCGGAACACCTTCGTAGGTTTCACGAAGTCATTGAAATAGCGCACCGCGTGACCTGCCGCCGCATCCATGCCGGGGTTGGTCTCGGGCGTGGCCTCGGGCGCGTAGCGCTGGATGAAACCCCAAAGCTGCGACTTGTCCTCGGCGCTCGACACGGAGGCGAGGTTCAAGAGCATTGAGAAAGGCACCACCATATCCGACTTCGGGACATCGCCGCCGTGGATATGCCAGACGGGGTTATTCAGCCGCGCCTTCACGTCCTGCGTCTCATAGGCGCGCAGCTGCTGGTGATACTCGTCGACCGCCTTGGGGATCACGTCGAAATACATGCGCTTGGCCGTTTTGGGCTTGAGAAACATGAAATACGACAGGCTCTCGGTGCTGGCATAGGTCAGCCACTGGTCGATCGAGATGCCGTTGCCGGAAGACTTGGAGATCTTCTGCCCGTTCTCGTCGAGGAACAGCTCATAGCTGAAATGCTCGGGCTTCTTGCCGCCGAGGATCTCGCAGATGCGGTCGTAGATCGCCGTGTTGGTGGCGTGCTCCTTGCCGTACATCTCGAAGTCGACGTCGAGCGCGGCCCAGCGGGCGCCGAAATCGGGCTTCCACTGCAGCTTCACGTTGCCGCCGGTGACCGGCAGGGTCATCTCGTTGCCGTCCTCGTCGTCGAAGGTGATCGTGCCGTCCTTGGCGTTGACCTCCTTCATCGGCACATACATCACGCGGCCCGTTTCGGGGTGGATCGGCAGGAAGATCGAATAGGTCTGCGCGCGCTCTTCGCGCAGCGACTTCAGCATCACCGCCATGATCTCGTCGTACTTCTCGCAAGCGCGCAGCAGCACCTCGTCGAACTGACCCGAGCGGTAGAATTCGCGCGCGGAATAGAACTCGTACTCAAAACCGAAGGTGTCGAGGAAGCGGCGCAGCATGGCGTTGTTGTGATGGCCAAAGCTCTCATGCGTGCCGAAAGGGTCCGGCACGGAGGTCAGCGGCTTGTGCATATGCTCTTCCAGCATCTCCCGCTGCGGCACGTTGCCCGGCACCTTGCGCATACCGTCGAGGTCGTCCGAGAAACACACCAGCTTGGTCGGGATGTCGCTGATCTCTTCAAAGGCGCGCTTGATCATCGTGGTGCGCAGCACTTCGCCGAAGGTGCCGATATGCGGCAGGCCCGAGGGGCCATAGCCCGTCTCGAACAGGACGTAACCCTTCTCTGGCGGCTTCTTTGCATAGCGTTTGAGCACCCGGCGCGCTTCTTCAAAGGGCCATGCTTTGCTGCTAAGTGCCGCGTCTCGGGTCTCGGACATGTCAGATCATCCATCTTTTGGCGTCCATGCGCCCAATGCGCACGGGGTCGCCCGTTCCTATTGCGTCACTCCCTGAGGGTCAATATTCTGCACCGCAACATACCTGTGCAAAGGATACCGCGATGCCCGACACATCTTCCCTCTCGCTCAGCGCCCAAGACAGCCTTGTCGCGCTGATGATCGCGGTCTCGGCCTCGGATGAGGACATCCGCACCGCCGAACTGGTCAAAATCGAATCCGCGCTGAACCTGCTGCCGGTCTTCTCGGGCTATGACAATGATCGCGTGGCGACGATCAGCAAGACGGTCTTTGACCTGTTTGAGCAGGAAGACGGGCTTGATGCCCTCTTTGGTCTGATCCGCGAAGCCCTGCCCGAACGCCTGAACGAAACGGCCTATGCGCTGGCCTGCGACGTGGCCGCCGCCGATGGCACGCTGGACGAGGCCGAGCTGCGGCTGCTCGAAGAAATCCGCTATGAGCTTAACATCGACCGGCTCCACGCCGCCGCGATCGAACGCGGCGCGCGGGCGCGGCACCTGACCTGAGCGCGGGTTAGGACTCTTCTAGCGCAACTTCCGGCTCGGCCCCGACCTCGGCTTCGGCATCCGGGTCGGGCGCCGCTGGCGTGTCTGGCGCGGCTTCGCCCTCCGGCTCGGGCTTCACGGCGACGTTATACAACAGGCCCCACCGCTCCAGCAGCCCACGTTGCACACGTTTGGCCCGCGCGTTCCAAGCCCGCGCCCCCGGCGGACGCTCTCGCTCGGCCCGACTGATCTTGGCCCGTTCCTCGATATTCGCGGTCAGGATCGTAAAGGCCAGCACCCGGTCCTCGGGCGTGGTCAGGAACCCGGCCAGCGCCGAGACGAAGTTCAGCGTGCCGGTCTTCGCGTCGATCTCAATCGGATTGTCGCGCTCAGGGCGGCCCCGATCATCGCGCAGATAGACCGGTTTCAAGATCGGCCGCAGCCCCGTGCCGTGAATGCGCGCCAGCCCCCCGGCCATGTCATGCACGGTCATCTTGCTGTCGTCACCAAGACCCGAATGGTCGATCATCGCCGGGTTTTCCATGCCCAGTTCCTCAATCGCCCATTTGTTCATCTCGGCGGCAGAGGCCCGCAGGCTCGGCACCGTACCCAACCGTTTGGCGCTGGCAGCCATGCCGACCATCTCGGCGGTGAGGTTGGTGGAGTATTTCAGCATGTCCTTGAGGATGGGCCGCAGCTTGGTGCTGCGGTGGGTAACGAGGGTCTCGCCCTCTGGCAGCGTCCCAATCAGCTCCGCATCGCCCAGTTTGATGCCATGGCTCCGGGCGATAGTGGCAAAGATGTCGCCCGCATAGACACCGGGCCGCCGGATCGGCAGCCAGCGCGCCCCGCCAGAGCCCAAGGCCCCTTCCGCGACCGTCCAGACATCGCGCTCAGGCCGGTTCTCGTAGGTATAAACCGGCCCGCTGCGATCCACGACTTCCATCGTGGCGACGCGCACGGCGGGGGCATAGCGCGCCGCGCGGCCCTCCATCGTCACGTCATAACCGTCGCCGCTGCGCTTCCACTCGAAATGCACCCGGTTGTAGTTCAGCGCGATGCCAGAGACGCCGGGGTTGTAGCCGACATGGTCAGGCTGCTCGGGGTCAATCGCAAAGGTCGCGGGCAGCGCGCCCTCATAGACCTTGAAACCGCCCTTCACGCCGATGATGCCCGCCTCTTTCAGGTCTTCGGCCATCTGCCCCAGATTGTCACTGTCGAGGGTCGGATCCCCCCCACCGACGAGGATCAGATCGCCCTGCACCTCACCATCGACGACACCGCCGGTCGCCAAAAGGTGCGTCTCGAACACATGATCCGGCCCCAGTTGATCCAGCGCATAAAGCGCGGTGATCGCCTTGATACTGCTGGCGGGCGGGATGCCATCGGTGGCGTTGGACGCCTCCAGCCAGATGCCGGTGTCTACGTCGACCACGGCAAAGGCCACCGTGCCGGTGATCCCGCTGTCGGCGATGATCTCGGACACATTGGGAATGGCCTGTTTATACAGGTCGGCATCGCGCCCCACGGGGCGCAACGAAGTGGTCGGCGGCTCGGCCCAAGCAGAGGCCGCCGCCAGTGCAGCGGCAGCCGTCCCAAGGAAAATGCGGCGTGTGAAACGTCGTGAAAAACTCTGGCTCATGGGCTAGATATAAACCCCAAGCGGCGTTCGGCCACAACCGGTCTGACAAGGGTGAAGCTTTCGCGGTTGCACAAAACCGCCGACCTGCTAACCCAACGTCATGCAACGCGCTATTCCGATCATGTTCATCGCCATGTCACTGATCCCCGCAGGGGACAGCGCGGGTAAAATCCTGACCTCAGGCATGGGGGTGGCACCGGTCTTCGTGGCATGGTCGCGCTTTGCCATCGGGGCGCTGATGGTGCTGCCGTTCCTGCCCCGTGGCACATGGGGGCTGATGCGCGACTGGCGGCTGTGGCTGCGCGCGGGCACCTTGGCCTTGGGGATCACCTGCATTCAAACCGCGCTCAGGACCGAGGCGATTGCCAATGTCTTCGCCGCCTTCTTTATCGGGCCGATGATCAGCTACCTGCTGGCCGCGATCTTTCTGCGCGAACGCATCAGCCTGCTGCGCAGCGCGTTGATTCTGCTGGGTTTTTGCGGCGTGCTGCTGGTGGTGCGCCCGGGGCTGGGCGGTGGCACAGGCGGGCCGGGGCTCCTTTTTGCCGTGGCGGCGGGGCTGTTCTACGGCGTCTTTCTCACCATGTCGCGCTGGCTGTCGGACCTCGCCCCGCCCCTTGCTCTGACCTTTACCCAACTGGCGATGAGCGCGGTGATGCTGCTGCCTCTGGGTCTGATGAACCTACCCGCAGCCACCCTGCCCGTCGCAGGGTTGGCCACTGCAAGCGCGCTGTTTTCGATGCTGGGCAATCTGCTGCTGCTCTATGCCTACCGCCGGGCGCCCGCCACGCGGCTGGCGCCGTTGGTCTATTTCCAACTGATCGCGGCGGTGTTGCTGGGATTGTTTCTGTTCAGCACCCTGCCCGATGCACTGACTTGGGCGGGGCTGGCGGTGATCATCACGGCGGGCATCACCTCGGCCCGGCTACGCTGAGCGCCAGCCCCCCGCGGCCCGCAGCGCGGTGGACGACACATCGACCATCGGCACATTCACGAAACACCACGCCGGCGCCATGGCCCGGCCCAGCAACTGGCTGTTCCGCCCTGCGATCCGGTAGGGCGCATAAAGCGCCGCCGCCCTGCTCATCCGGGCCGATATACGCTGCCCGGGGCGCGCAAGCACGCCCACCGGCACCGTCTCCATGATCTGCTGCCAGTCTTGCCAGAGGTGAAACTGCGCAAGATTGTCCGCCCCCATCAACCAGACGAACCGCACACCAGGATAATGCCGCCGCAGCGCCGCCAGCGTCTGAGCGGTGTAGCGCGTGCCAAGCTGCGCCTCGATCCCCGTGATCTCGACCTTGGGGTGATCCATCACCGCCCGCGCCCGCGCCATGCGTTGCGCCATGGGCGCCGGGCCATGCTCTTTCAACGGGTTGCCGGGGCTCAGCAGCCACCAGACCCGATCCAGCCCGAAGCGTTTCAATGCCTCGCGGGTGATATGCGCATGCCCCTCATGCGCCGGGTCAAAGGACCCGCCCAACAGGCCGACGACCTGCCCTTTGGTGGCGAATGGCATGGTATTGCGCAAGAAAATGGCCCCCGATCCGAAATCAGGGGCCAAAGGAGGGGCATTGCAGCCCTTTGTCAATGCGAAGCCCTTACTTGTGCTTCACGATCTCGCCCGAGCGCAGCCGCGCGACATAGCTGTTCAACTCACGTTTCACGATCGGCATCAGGAAGTAGAGCGCGATGATGTTCACGATCGCCATGGAAAAGAGCATCGCATCGCTGAAGTCGATCACCGGCCCAAGGCTCGCCGCCGCGCCGATCACGATGAAGAGGCAGAAGATCACCTTGAAGGTCAGCTCCTTCGCCGCCCCCTCGCCAAAGAGATAGGTCCATGCCTTGAGCCCGTAGTAGGACCAGCTGATCATGGTCGAGAAGGCAAAGAGCACCACCGCCACCATCAAGAGCACCGGGAACCACGAGAAGGCCCGCGCATAGGCCGCCGAGGTCAGCGCCACGCCGCTCACGTCGCCCTCGGTCGCGATCCGGCCCGCCTCGGCGTTCCAGATGTAGAGACCGGTTTCCGGGTCTTGGTTGAGCACGCCGCTGATCACGATGACCAGCGCGGTCATGGTGCAGATCACCACCGTGTCGATGAAGGGCTCCAAAAGGGCCACGTAACCTTCGGTCACCGGCTCCTTGGTGCGCACCGCCGAGTGGGCGATGGCCGCCGAACCGATGCCCGCTTCGTTGGAAAACGCCGCACGGCGGAAGCCTTGGATCAACGCGCCGGTAAACCCGCCGACCACGCCAAGGCCGGTGAAGGCGCCCATGAAGATTTGGCCAAAGGCCCAGCCGATCATATCCCAGTTAATGATCAGGATCAGGATCGAGACCAGCACATAGAAGATGCCCATGAAAGGCACGATCTTTTCAGTTACCCGCGCGATGGACTTCAGCCCGCCTGCGATCACCGCAAAGGTCACGCCCGCAAGGACAACCCCGGTGATCCAGCCCGGATAGTCGCCCAAGACACCCGCCAGCTGGGCATGGGCTTGGTTGGCTTGAAACATATTGCCGCCGCCAAGCGCGCCGAGGATGGTGAAGATCGAGAAGAGCACCGCCATGAAACCACCCAACGGCAGGCCCCGCTCGGAAAAGCCTTTGACAATGTAATACATCGGCCCGCCCGAGACATGGCCGTCGGGGAATTCATTGCGGTATTTCACACCAAGCGTACATTCGGTGAACTTGGTCGCCATGCCGAACAGGCCCGCGATGACCATCCAGAACGTGGCCCCCGGCCCGCCGATGCTGACCGCCACCGCGACGCCCGCGATATTGCCCAGACCCACGGTGCCCGACAGCGCCGTCGCCAGCGCCTGAAAGTGGCTCACCTCGCCCGCGTCGTCGGGATCGGAGTAATCCCCCTTCACAAGCTGGATCGAATGCCAGAACCCTTTGAGCTGGATGGCCCCAAAATAGACGGTAAAGACCACGGCCCCCACGACCAGCCAAAGCGCGATCCAAGAGAAATTCGTCCCCGGCAGCGGGGCAAAGATGAATGACACATACCAGCCGGTGTAATCGGCAAAGATCTGGTTGATACGTTGGTCGATGCCCGCAGCCTCTTGCGCGGCGGCAAGGCCCGGCAGCAATGACGCAAAGGCTGCCATCGCAAAGGTCAGTAACTTGTTCATGGCGTTTCCTTTCAGGGAATGATCGTGACCGGCACGCTGGAGCCCGCGACCAACCGGCCCGTCACCCCACCAAAGAGCCGCTTGAGGCCCCGCTCACCAACCCGCCCGACGACGATCTGAACCGCGCCGCGCTTCTTGGCCACCGCTTCGAGGATATCGGCCACGTCGCCATGCCGCACGATTCCCTCGACCTCGACACCGGCGGCCTTGGCCTCGGCCACGGCAGGGTCGAGCACCACGTCATGGGCGCGCTGCAACTCCTGCTCGCGCCGCTTGTGGCGCTGCTCGTTCTCTTCCTTGGTCTGAAAGGTGAAAGGCGACCATTCGATCACAAAGCAAACGGTGATCGAACAATCCCCGATCTGTTTGGCCTGTGACTGGGCAAACGCCAAGGCTCGCGCGCCGGCCTCCGACCCGTCCAGACCCACAACGATGGTGGATTTTGTCATGAGTATTTCCCTGTTGTTGCGCTGAAACCGGCGCACCGCGAACGGCGAGAACCGCCTTCAACCTCCCTACTCTGCGGTAGGCGGTTTTTACCGTCCAACCGCAGATTGAATAAATTCTAGCGCGAAAACGGCAGAAAAGTCGACCGAATTTCACTGATCGACTGAGCGGATCGCCTGCCAAACCCTTGCAAAACCATCCAATAGCCTGCCCAGCCATGCCGCCTGCGCGCGCCACGGGCGCGCCACGCAAACCGCCGCCGGGCAAGGTGCCTGTGCGGTACAGAGTGTTTGATATTGCCCCGCCCGGGCGATATTGCACTGCAAACCCCAAAACGCGTTGCAAGGATTCTCCAATGGCCGCCTATCAATACGTCTATCACATGTCCGGCGTCTCCAAGACCTATCCCGGGGGCAAGAAGACATTCGAAAACATCCACCTGAACTTCCTCCCCGGCGTGAAGATCGGTGTCGTCGGCGTCAACGGCGCGGGTAAATCCACCCTGCTCAAGATCATGGCCGGGCTCGACAAGGATTTCTCGGGCGAGGCTTGGGCCGCCGAGGGCGCCAAAGTCGGCTACCTCCCGCAGGAGCCGAAGCTCGACCCCGAAAAAACCGTCCGCGAAAACGTGATGGAGGGCGTGGCCGAGAAGAAGGCCATCCTCGACCGTTACAACGAATTGGCGATGAACTACTCGGACGAGACCGCCGAGGAGATGGCCAAGCTGCAAGACGACATCGACGCGCAGAACCTCTGGGACCTCGACAGCCAGATCGACGTCAGCATGGAAGCGCTGCGCTGCCCGCCGGACGACGCGATGCCGGAAAACCTCTCGGGCGGTGAGGCGCGCCGCGTGGCGCTCTGTAAGCTGCTGCTAGAAGCGCCCGACATGCTGCTGCTCGATGAGCCGACCAACCACCTCGACGCCGAGACCATCGCTTGGCTGCAGCAGCACCTGATCGACTACAAGGGCACCATCCTCTGCGTCACCCACGACCGTTACTTCCTCGACGACATCACCGGCTGGATTCTCGAACTCGACCGTGGCCGCGGTATTCCTTACGAGGGCAACTACTCCGACTGGCTGGAGCAGAAGGCGAAGCGGCTGGCGCAGGAAGCGCGCGAGGACAAGTCCAAGCAAAAGACGCTGGAGCGCGAGCTTGAGTGGATGCGCCAAGGCGCCAAGGCCCGTCAGGCGAAATCCAAAGCCCGGATCGCGGCTTATAATGAGATGGCCGAACAATCCGAACGCGAGAAGCTTTCTCGCGCACAGATCGTCATCCCCAACGGTCCGCGCCTCGGCAACAAGGTGATCGAGGTCGAAGGTCTGAAAAAGCACATGGGCGACAAGCAGTTGATCGACGGGCTCGACTTCTCCCTGCCGCCCGGTGGCATCGTTGGTGTGATCGGCCCCAACGGCGCGGGTAAATCGACGCTCTTCAAGATGCTGACCGGGCACGAGAAACCCGACGAGGGCAGCATCGAATACGGCGACACGGTTGAGTTGTCCTACGTCGACCAGAGCCGCGATGACCTCAACGCCGAGGACACCGTCTGGCAGGCGATCTCGGGCGGGGCGGAATTGATCAAGCTCGGCGACGCCGAGGTGAATTCCCGCGCCTATTGCTCGTCCTTTAACTTCAAGGGCGGCGACCAGCAGAAGAAAGTGGGCCTCCTGTCGGGCGGTGAGCGCAACCGCGTGCACATGGCGCGGCTCCTGAAAGAGGGCGGCAACGTGCTGCTGCTCGATGAGCCGACCAACGATCTGGACGTCGAAACCCTCCGCGCGCTCGAAGATGCGCTGGTGGATTTCGCCGGCTGCGCCGTGGTCATCTCGCACGACCGTTTCTTCCTCGACCGGATTTGTACGCATATTCTGGCGTTTGAGGGCGAGGCGCATGTGGAATGGTTCGAAGGCAACTTCGAAGACTACGAGGAAGACAAGAAGCGCCGTCTGGGTGCCGATGCGCTGGAGCCCAAGCGCCTGAAGCACAAGAAGTTCGCGCGGTAAGCATTGCGAATGAGCGATCTAAAGGGCGTCGGATTTCCGGCGCCCTTTTTCTTTTGCGCAACGCCGCAACAGCCCCGCCCGGTGGTACACCGGGCATCGCCCTCCCTCCCCCCGGAGGGCGATTCTGCAACGCTGCAACAGCTTGCCAGACCTCCACATCTTGCAGCGCCCTGCCAAACAGCGCGGTAGCGGATCGCCCCCCAGGGAGGGCGATGCCCTTACCGCTTACCTCCAACGCAAAAACCCGCCCGCAATGCGGACGGGTCTATCCCTTCAAAGGCTCCTGCCCTCAGCGTTCGTCGTCGATCGCCGTTTCCAGCTGCGCAAAGAGGTTATCCTCATCATGCCGCACCAGACCGTGCAGCGGATCCCAGCTTTGCAGATATTCGCGCAGCTTATTGCTGGCCGACAGACCCGACCAGAGGCGCTGTTCGGTCACCGAATGCACCTGCAATGACGGGGGCAGCCCGCCATTCATGCCCTTGCCGTCCCAGTTCTTCTCCAGATGCTCGCGCATCCGCTCGGCCATAGAGGCCGTGTTCAACCGCGCGCGGCTCATCACCACGCCGATGAAACGCCCGCTGCCCGCATAGGCCAGATGAAACCGCATGCCCTCCAGCGAATGTACCGAAGCGCGGGCCACCTGCTCCATCTGGCGGCGGAATGCCGGCGCCTTGACCGCGCGGTAGATGCCGCGCGCCCCCTCGACCGAGATCGAAAACAGGCTCATCGAGAAACAGCCGCTCGGCAGGCGCAGCAGGTAGTTCTCAAGCGCAGAGACATTGCTACAGGCCGAGACATCGAGATCGAAATCCTCGTCAAAGCGGATCTGCATCATCTGCGTCAACTCGGCCAGCGTATGCTGCGCCTCGCGCTCGCGCAGCAGAGACGCGTTGAGCATGCTGGCGGCATTGATCCGCGCGCTGAGTTCGACACCATCCAACGGTTTGCAAAGGAAATCCGTGGCACCCGCGTCAAATGCCCGCTGCATCATCGCAGGCTCTTTGCTGGCGGTGATCATGATGATCGGCACGGCGCGGTAAAAGGGCACATCGCGGATCATCTCACACAGGCTGATCCCGTTGATGCCCGGCATCATGATATCAAGCAGGAAGGAATCGAAGGGCCGGTTCGACTCCTGCATGATCTCCAGCGCCTCTTCCGAGCTTTCGCAGCAGGTCAGCTCGTAATTGTCATTCTCGGTCAGGCAACCTGTGAGCAGATCAAGGATGACCGGGTCATCGTCTACGGCAAGGATACGCATCATGTCTCGTTACTCCACATGGGGGGCGCTGGCAGGCGCACTAGGGGCTTTCTGGCAAAAAACCACCTACGCCGGGCAGCAATGAGACCGGTTTGCGGCAAACTCGGGACGGTGAAATTTGGCGTGTTTCCCGCAAAATATGGGGATCACGAAACTTCGTGGCGGGAATTTGCCGAAAACCACGCGACAAAGCGCGCCCAAACCCGCCAAAATGCGATGCCCCTTGAACGAATCCCCCCCGAGTGCAATATAGACGGTGCAGACGTTATCTTTTTCGACCCACTGTCTCCCTCATACGGCGCTCAGTCTATCGATCCAGACCAACCACGCCGGGCCATCGCACCAACGCGGATGGCATCAATATGGAGACTACGGATATGGCCACTGGCACCGTAAAATGGTTCAACACAACTAAAGGCTTCGGCTTCATCGCACCCGACGGCGGCAGCAAAGACGTTTTCGTGCACATTTCCGCTGTTGAGCGCGCTGGCCTGACCGGCCTGGCCGACAACCAGAAAGTGACCTTCGACATCGAAGCTGGCCGTGACGGCCGTGAATCCGCGACCAACCTCGCGCTGGCCTAAGGCCCGGGGGCTTCGGCCCTGATGCAAGAATTCGAACCGACCTGCTGACACCGGCAGGTCGGTTTTTTTATGTCCAGCCTTGCTAAAATAGCCTCCCATGGCAAAATGCGGGCGAAACGCATTATTTTGATGGAGCCTGCCATGCGCCGCCGTACCTTTTTGACCAGCACCGTGGCCGCAGCCGCCCTTCCCCTGATGGCGCAGGCGCGCACCGCCGCCTATGACCCCGCCCCGCAGATGGTGCCGATGAAAGCGCAATATGCGCCCGGCCAATTGCTGATCCTGCCGCGGAGTCATTACCTCTATTTCGTGACGTCGCCGGGCCAAGCGATGCGCTATGGCGTGGGCGTCGGCAAAGCGGGGCTGGAGTTCACCGGCACCGCGACCATCGACGTGAAAAAGGAATGGCCCACGTGGCGGCCAACCAATGAGATGATCGAACGCGACCCGCAGGCTTACAAACGTTTCATCGGCAACACCGACGCCCAGCCCGGCGGCCCCGGCAACCCCTTGGGCGCGCGGGCGCTCTACCTGTTCCAGAACGGGCGGGACACTTATTTCCGCATCCACGGCACCACACAGCCGAACTCCATCGGGCGGTCCGTGTCGAACGGCTGCATCCGGATGCTGAACGAGCATGTGATCGACCTCTACCAGCGGGTGCCGATTGGGACGAAGGTTACGGTACTCTAGGGCCCCTTTCGACAACACCCGGCCCGGAATCAAGCCGCAGGCGCCGGGCCATCGCCTGCCCGCCCCGGCGGGTAGGCGATTTAGTGAGTTCGGGTGCGCCATTGCGAAGGCGCATCACGGCTGAACCATAAAGTGGCACGAGGCTCCGTCGGATCGCCGGCCCGCGTGCAGGCGCTGGCCCTTCCGACCAAGAAAAAGGGCCAGCGCAGCGCCGGCCCCTCCCCTCATCATAGACGCCAAAGCTTACTGAAGCGCCTTATCCGTCACATCATGCGTCCAAGCGCCCTCGGGCTCCTTGGTGATCATGCCACCTTCCATGGTGATCGCCGCACTGCGATCAAAGGCCGCCTCGTCCAGCCGCCCGTCGCTGCCCTCGGTCAGCTTGGCGATCTCGCCCATCATGCGGGTCTGGTGCTTTTCGGTCTGCGCGCCGGTCTGGTCATTTTCCAGCACGATGTCGGCGGCTTCCTCGACATTCTCCTCGGCGTATTTCCAGCCTTTCATGGAGGCCCGGACGAAGCGCGCCAGTTTGTCGACCATCTCGGGGTCTTCGAGGTTCTCTTCGGTGGTATAAAGACCGTCCTCCAGCGTGGAGATGCCCTCGTCCTCATATTTGAAAACCACCAGATCCTCGGGCGTCAGCCCTGCGTCGATTACCTGCCAATATTCGTTGTAGGTCATGGTGGTGGCGCATTCGACCTGCTTTTGCAGCAGGGGATCGACGTTGAAGTTGATCTTCTGGATCGTCACGCCGCCCTCGGAGCCATCGGTCGGATAGCCCAGCTTGCCCATCCAGCTCATCAGCGGAATTTCATTGCCAAAGAACCAAGTGCCCAGCGTGTTGCCGGGGAAGTCCTCGGGGCTTTCGATGCCGTGTTCCTTGAGGCAGGTCAGCATCAGGCCGGATTTCGCGAAGGGCTGCGCGATGTTGACGATGGGCGCGCCCTTCTCACGCGCGGCCAGCGCCGAGGGCAGCCAGTCCACCATCACGTCGGCCCCGCCGCCCAGAAGCACCTGCACCGGCGCGATGTCCGGGCCGCCGGGCTTAATGGTGACGTCGAGCCCCTCTTCTTCGTAGAACCCCTTGTCCTTGGCCACATAGTAGCCCGCGAACTGGGCCTGCGTGACCCATTTGAGCTGTAGCGTCAGGTCGTCAGCGGCCTGCGCCACGCCCCCCCAGAGGCCCAAGGCCGCCCCGGCGGCGATCTTCGTGATGGTTTTCATTTTTATCTCCCTGTTGGTTGGTCGTCTCTAGTTCCTTTGGCTGGGGTGCCAGAAGGTCACCCGTCCTTCGATAAGGGCCATGATACCATAGAACGCCGATCCGGCTATTGCCGCGACAACAATCTCGGCCCAGACCAGATCAAGCGCAAGCTGCCCAACCGAGGTGGAGATGCGAAAGCCCATGCCCAGCACCGGAGAGCCGAAGAATTCAGCAACAATGGCGCCGATGAGGGCAAGGGTGGTGCCGATCTTCAACCCGTTGAAGACAAAAGGCATCGCCGCGGGCAGCCGCAGCTTCAGAAGCGTCCGCCAATAGCCCGCCGCATAGGTGCGCATCAGGTCGCGTTGCATCGCGTCGCTGGCCTGCAGCCCCTGCACCGTGTTCACCAGCATCGGGAAGAACACCATGACCACGACAATCGCCGCCTTGGACTGCCAGCCGAAGCCGAACCACATCACCATGATCGGCGCCATGCCGATGATCGGCAGCGCAGCCACGAAGTTGCCCACCGGCAAAAGGCCGCGTTGCAAGAAGGGAAAGCGGTCAATCGCCAGCGCCGTCAGGAAGGCCGCGCCGCAGCCGATGATGTAGCCGCTCAGCGCCCCTTTGATGACGGTCTGCACGAAGTCAATCCACAGGATATCGAGCGAAGAAGCCATGCGCGCTGCGATCACCGAGGGCGCAGGCAGCAGCACTTGGTTGATCTCGAACCCGCGCACCACGCCCTCCCAGACGGCGATCAGCGTGATGCCAAAGACCAGCGGTGCCGCCAGCGACGCGCCGCGCGAGGGCCGCTGGCGCGCCAGCCAAACGTTGAGCGACAGGCCGGCGACCCATGCGACGATGGCAAAAAGAACCCAGCCCATCATGCCATCCCCATCCGTTTCAAGGTCAGCCGCTGCACCAGCCCGATAAGCCCCACCATGGCCGCCGCAAGCGCCGCCGCCATGAGAAGCGCGCTCCAGATCTGCACGGTCTGGCCGTAGTAGCTACCGGCCAAGAGCCGCGCGCCGAGGCCAGCGACAGCCCCCGTCGGCATCTCGCCCACAATGGCCCCGACCAGCGAGGCCGCGACCCCCACCTTCAGCGAAGTAAAGAAGTAGGGCATCGAAGACGGCAGCCGCAGTTTCCAGAAGGTCTGCCAGCCGCTCGCATTCCAAGTGCGCATCTGGTCAAGCTGCATCTGGTCGGGGCTGCGCAGCCCCTTCACCATGCCCACGACGACGGGGAAGAACGACAGATACATGCTGATGATCGCCTTGGGCAGCAGGCCTGACAGGCCCACGGCATTCAAGACCACGATGATCATCGGTGCGATGGCGAGGATCGGAATCGTCTGGCTGGCGATCACCCAAGGCATCACGCTCATGTCCATCGTGCGGTTGAAGACGATGCCCACGGCGAGAAGCGTGCCGAGCGCGGTGCCCATGACGAAGCCCAGAAAGGTCGCACTGAAGGTGACCCATGTGTGGTAGATCAGCGAGCGTTTCGAGGTGACCTTCTTCTCCACCGTGGTCTTCCACAGTTCCGCGCCGACCTGATGCGGCGCGGGAAGTTTTGGTTTCTCCTGCGACCAGGTGTCGGCCACCAATTCCGAGAATGTCAGCGTTTTGTCGGCCCGTGCCGCCACATCCCGCGCCCATTGTGCGTTGAGCGCGACAGCCGCGCCATACCAGACGACGATCAACAGACCCACGACCGTGAGAACGGGGATAATGTTACGCATCAATCGTCCCCATGCCCGGCGCGCAGCCCCTCGCGCACGCGGTGCGCGATTTCCAGAAACTCGGGCGTCTCGCGAATCTCCAAAGGCCGTTCGCGCGGCAGCGGACTTTCGATCACGTCGGCAATCCGTCCGGGGCGCGGGCTCATCACCACGATCTTGGTGCTGAGGTACACCGCCTCGGGGATCGAATGGGTAACGAAAGCAATCGTCTTTTCCGTCCGCGCCCAAAGCTTCAGCAGTTGCTCGTTAAGGTGGTCACGCACGATCTCGTCGAGCGCGCCGAAAGGTTCGTCCATCAGCAGGATGTCGGCATCGAAGGACAGCGCCCGCGCGATGGAGGCGCGCTGCTGCATCCCGCCCGAAAGCTGCCAAGGAAACTTCTTCTCAAACCCCGAAAGCTCCACGAGGTCGAGCACCCGTTTCACCCGCTGGTCCTGCTCGGCCCGGGGCACGCCCATGATCTCCAGCGGCAAGCGGATGTTGCCGCCGATGGTGCGCCATGGGTAGAGCCCCGCCGCCTGAAAGACGTAGCCATAGGCCCGCGATTTACGCGCTTCCTCGGGCGAGACGCCGTTGATGGTCACGCTGCCGCCCGTGGGCTGCTCGAGGTCGGCCATGACCCTCAGAAAGGTCGTCTTGCCGCAACCCGAGGGGCCGATGAAGCTGACGAAATCCCCTTTGTGGATCTCTAGGTTCACGTCTTTCAACGCGTGGACCGGCCCGTCATTGGTTTGAAAGGTCAGGTCAAGATTGCTGGCGCTGATCACGCTCTGGCTGTCATTCACGTATTTTACTTCCCTGTTGGTCGGCCGCTTTTAGCGCGGCACTTTACCCGGTTGTCGTGGCGGTTCTACATCGCTCAGATCCCCGCCGGGATGTTCAGCGGATCACGCTTGATCATCTTGGGGCTGTTGAGTTCCTTCCATTTGCTGAGGGCCACGTTGGCGCTCGGGAAGGCCGGGCGCGGCACGAAACGGCCCCGGCCGGGCTGCGGCTGGCTGTTCTGACCCCAAGCCCAGATCACCTCGCCACGGCTCAGGGTATAGCGGCTCTGCGCCTTGACCTCGAAGCCCTCGAAGACGTTGTAATCCAGCACCGAATGGTGGTTCGCGGGGCTGATCGTCTTGGTGATCTTCGGATCCCAAACCACGATATCGGCATCCGCCCCTTCGACGATCGCACCCTTCTGCGGATAGATGTTGAGGATCTTGGCGATATTGGTCGAGGTCGCGGCGACAAACTCGTTTGGTGTCAGGCGGCCCGTCTCCACCCCTTCGGTCCAGAGCACCGCCAGACGCTCCTCCAGCCCGTTCGAGCCGTTGGGAATGATCCGGAAATCATCGCGCCCCGCGCGTTTCTGCTCGGTCGAGAAGGCGGCGTGGTCGGTCGCCACCACCTGTAGGCTGCCCGATTGCAGGCCGGCCCAGAGGCTGTCCTGATGGTCTTTCGAACGGAAGGGCGGCGACATGACGCGGCGCGCAGCATGGTCCCAATCGGTGTTGAAATACTCTGACTCGTCCAGCGTCAGGAACTGGATCAGCGGCTCGCCGTAAACCCGCATCCCCTTCTGCCGCGCACGCCGGATCGCCTCATGCGTCTGCTCGCAAGACACATGCACGATATAAAGCGGCACACCCGCCGTGTCGGCAATGGTGATGGCGCGGTTCGCGGCCTCGCCCTCAAGCTCCGGCGGGCGGGAATAGGCATGGCCCTCCGGCCCGGTGATGCCCTGATCGAAATACTTCTGCTGCAACTCGGCCACCAGATCGCCGTTCTCGGCATGGACCATCGGCAGCGCGCCCAGTTCTGCACAGCGCTTGAAGGAGGCGAACATCTCGTCGTCCTCGATCATCAAGGCGCCTTTGTAGGCCATGAAGTGCTTGAAGCTGTTCACCCCCATGTCGACCGCGTCCTTCATCTCGTTGAAGACGGTCTCGTCCCAGCCGGTGACGGCCATGTGATAGCCGATGTCCGAACAAATCTGCGGCGCCGACTTGCGGTGCCATTCGTTGATCGCGTTCTTGATACTGCCATCGGCGCCGGGCAGGCAGAAGTCGACCACCATCGTGGTGCCGCCCACCGCCGCGGCCCATGTGCCGGACTCAAAGGTCTCGGCCGCCGTGGTGCCCATGAAGGGCATCTCCAGATGCGTATGCGGATCGATCCCGCCGGGGATCACATAGGCGCCTTCCGCGTCGATGTATTCGTCACCCGTAAGGTCTTCGCCGATGCGCTTGATCTTCTCTCCCTCGATCAGCACGTCGGCCTTCCATGTCCGGTCCGCCGTGCAGACCATACCACCCTTGATTACCTTGCTCATCGTCTTCTCCCCATCTTTTCTGGCAATTCACGTCGGGGGGGGGCCGGGGCAGCACCCCCGACCTCCGCCCGAGTGTTCAGCCCTTTATTTCCGCTGTCTCCAGCACCGCATGGAGCAGCACATCCGCCCCCGCCTTGGCCCAATCCTTGGTGATCTCCTCTGCCTCGTTATGGCTCAGACCATCGACACAGGGGCACATCACCATCGCCGTCGGCGCCACGCGATTGATCCAGCAGGCGTCATGCCCCGCGCCCGAAATCAGGTTCATATGGCTGTAGCCCAGCCGTTCGGCAGCGTTGCGCACAGCCGTCACGCAACCCTCGTCAAAGGCCACGGGATCAAAGCCGCCGACCTTTTCGAATTCGATCTGCACATCCATATCGTCGGCGATCTTTTGACCCTCTTCGCGCAGACGGGCCTCCATATCCTCGATGACCGACAGTTCGGGCGACCGGAAATCGACGGTAAAGACCGTCTTGCCGGGGATCACATTGCGTGAATTGGGATAGACCTCGATATGGCCCGCCGCGCCGACCGCATGAGGCGCATGGCTGAGCGCGATCTCGTTCACCTTCTCCAACACCCGCGCCATGCCCAGCCCCGCGTCGCGGCGCATCGGCATGGGGGTGGAGCCTGTGTGGCTGTCCTTGCCGGTGATCGTCACCTGCGTCCAGCTTAAGCCCTGCCCGTGGGTCACAACGCCGATATCCTTGCCCTCGGCCTCGAGGATCGGGCCCTGTTCAATGTGCAACTCGAAGAAGGCATGCATCTTGCGCGCGCCGACTTCCTCCTCGCCGCGCCAGCCGATGCGCTGCAACTCGTCACCAAAGCTTTTGCCCTCAGCATCGGTGCGCGCGTAAGCCCAGTCTTGCGTGTGGATGCCAGCAAAAACCCCCGACGACAGCATCGCGGGGGCGTAACGGGTGCCTTCTTCGTTGGTGAAGTTGGTCACGACGATCGGGTGTTTGGTCTTGATGCCCAGATCGTTCATCGTACGGATGATCTCCAACCCGCCGAGCACGCCAAGGATGCCATCGTATTTCCCGCCCGTCGGCTGGGTGTCGAGGTGGCTGCCTACATAGACCGGCAGCGCATCGGGGTCGGTGCCCTCCCGCTGGGCGAACATATTGCCCATCTGGTCGAGCCCCATGGTACAGCCCGCCGCTTCACACCACTTTTGGAACAGCGCGCGGCCCTCGGCGTCTTCGTCCGTCAGCGTCTGGCGGTTGTTGCCCCCCGCCACGCCGGGGCCGATCTTGGCCATTTCCATCAAGGAATCCCACAGACGGTCGGGATCAATCTTGAGGTTCTCTCCGGGCGCGGGCATAGGTCACTCCTCTGTCATCGGCTTGGGCCGTGTTGTTTTTTTACCATTTGGTAAATCCACGATTGCGATTAGGTTAGGCTCTGTCAAGAACTGGTTTGAAACAACCCGCCGCCGATCCGGCAAACGCCTTTTTTAGCAGCACCAAGGATCATTGCCTTGCCCGAAAGCTCCGCCAAGAAACCCAGCCGCATCCAACGACGTAACCGCCGGGTGATTCTGGATGCCGCGCTCGAAGTCTTCTCCAAACACGGCTACCGGGGTGCCACGCTGGATCAGATCGCCGCCGAGGCTGGGCTGAGCAAACCGAATATTCTCTATTACTTCAATGGCAAAGAAGACATTCACGTCACTTTGCTGTCGCAGCTGATGGAAACATGGCTCGACCCGCTGGTGGAACTGGACCCCGAAGGCGACCCCCGGCGCGAGATTTTGGACTATGTCGAACGCAAGCTGACCATGTCGCGCGAATTGCCGCGCGAGAGCCGTCTTTTCGCCAATGAAATCCTGCAAGGCGCACCCCGGATCGAGCCGGAATTGCACAGCCATCTCAAACCCCTGTTTGATGAGAAATGCGCCGTGATCGCGGGCTGGGTGGCGGCGGGAAAACTGCCCGCGCTGGACCCGGAGCACCTGATCTTCTCGATCTGGGCGACGACCCAGCACTACGCGGATTTCGAGGCGCAGGCGCAAATCCTGCTCGGTCCCGAGACCGACCCCCGGCCCCGCGCGCAGGCCCATCTTCGGGCGATGTTCGGCGCGCTTTTGGACCAGCCCGCGCCAGCGCCAAACGGTTAACCATAACGGCCAGCGGCACCCTGCGTTTAATCCCCCGTTAACACATGCCCCCCAGTCTAACTGGCGGGTGCGGGCTCCTTCCAAGGTAAAGGGGCAGTGATGAATGTAGGCGATATAAAGGGCGCAGGGGCTGCGCGGGATGCGAAGGGCGCAAATCCGGCAGCGTGCGGTGAACCAGCGGGCGCGCCGCCCGTCACCCGCGAAGAGATGGCCCGGGATGCGGCAATGGCGCTGATCGTGGCGCGGCGGGAGATGGCAGAGATACCGCCCCCCGCTGCCGATACCGCCACCCCGTCGCGCAGAAAGTCCTGAACGCGGGGCGCGGTGGCACTTGTCTTACTCCGCCGGTTCGACCGCGTTGACGGAGGGGTTATTGGGGTGCGTGGTCCAATTGGCATAGTCCGGCGTCACCGTCTTGCCCGTGCGCAGGTCGGTGGTGCCCGCCGCCAGTTCCTCCATCGAGATGCAGTCCTCAACCGGGCAGACATTGACGCAGAGGTTGCAAGCGACGCATTCCTCTTCGATCACGGTAAAGGTGCGGTCTTCGGACATGGCGATGGCTTGGTGGCTGGTGTCCTCGCAAGCCGCAAAGCAACGCCCGCAGGAGATGCAGAGGTCTTGGTCGATCTTCGCCTTGGCGACGTAGTTCAGGTTCAACTGGTTCCAGTCAGTGACATTCGGCACCGCGCGCCCCACCAGTTGGTCGACCGAAGTCAGCCCCTTCTCGTCCATATATTCCGACAGGCCCGAGATCATCTCTTGCACCACCTTGAAGCCATAGGTCATCGCCGCCGTGCAGACCTGCACATTGCCCGCGCCAAGGGCAAGGAACTCCGCCGCGTCGCGCCATGTGGTGACGCCGCCGATGCCGCTGATTGGCAGACCGTGGGTCTCGGGGTTGCGGGCGATCTCGGCCACCATGTTGAGCGCGATGGGCTTGACCGCCGGGCCGCAATAGCCGCCGTGGGTGCCCTTGCCGTCGATCGTGGGCTCAGGCGCGAAGAGGTCCAGATCGACCGAGGTGATCGAATTGATCGTGTTGATCAGGCTCACCGCATCCGCGCCGCCGCGCTTGGCGGCCTCGGCGGGATAAATCACGTTTGTGATGTTCGGCGTCAGCTTCACGATGACCGGCATCCGCGTGTACATCTTGCACCAGCGGGTGACCATTTCGATATATTCCGGCACCTGCCCCACGGCAGAGCCCATGCCCCGTTCGGCCATGCCATGCGGGCAGCCGAAGTTCAGCTCGATCCCGTCGGCGCCGGTCTCCTCCACATGCGGCAGAATGGCTTTCCACGCCTCCTCCTCACAAGGCACCATGATCGAGGCGATGAGCGCGCGGTCGGGGTAGTCGCGCTTGACCGCTTTCATCTCGCGCAGGTTCACTTCCAGCGGGCGGTCGGTGATCAGCTCGATGTTGTTGAGGCCCAACAGCCGCCGATCCGCGCCCCAGATCGCGCCGTAGCGTGGGCCGTTGACGTTGACCACCGGCGGCCCTTCGGAGCCGAGGGTCTTCCATACCACCCCGCCCCAGCCCGCCTCATAGGCGCGGCGCACATTGTATTCCTTGTCCGTCGGCGGGGCGGAGGCCAGCCAGAACGGGTTGGGGGATTTGATCCCGATGAAGTCGCTTCTCAGATCAGCCATGTTATGTCTCCCTCTCGGCGCGGCCTCAGCCCGCCGCCCCCATCAATGTGGTGTGAATGTCCATCGCCGCGTCGCGGCCCTCGGCCACGGCGGTCACCGTCAGGTCATCGCCGCCGCTGGCGCAGTCGCCCCCGGCCCAGACCCCGTCGAGGCTGGTGCGCCCGGTGCCATCGACCTTGATCTTGCGCCCGTCGAGTTCGGGCAGGCCCTCGCCCAACAGCGTCTGACCGATGGCCTTGAACACCTGATCCGCTTGCAGGCGCAGGGTTTGGCCGGTGCCCTTCATCGCCTCATCGACATATTCAAACTCGATCTCGCGCACCGACCCGTTGCCATGGACGGCAATCGGCACCGCATGGGTCACGATCCGCACGCCCTTGGAGGCGGCGAGGTCCTGCTCGAACACGCTTGCATTCATCCGGTCGCGCCCGCGGCGATAGACCAGCGTCACATTGAGCGCGCCCAGCAGTTTCGCCTGCACCGCCGCGTCCACCGCCGTCATCCCGCCACCGATCACCACCACGTCGCGGCCAATCGGCACGCCGGAGATATCGCTGGCCTGCCGCAGTTCGGCGATGAAATCGACCGCATTGGCAACCCCGGCCTTATCCTCGCCCTCGGCCCCAAGGGCATTAACGCCGACCAGCCCCATCCCGAGGAAAACCGCGTCGTAATCGGCCTTCAGTTCATCGAGAGTGACATCCCGGCCCACGGCAACCTCATGCCGGAAGGTGATCCCGCCGATCTGCATCAGCCAATCCACCTCGGCCTGCGCGAAGCCGTTCGGGGTCTTATAGGCCGCGATGCCATATTCGTTCAGCCCGCCGGGCTTGGGCCGCGCGTCGATGATCTCAACATCATGGCCCAGCATCGCCAGACGGTGCGCGCAGGACAGACCCGCCGGCCCCGCGCCCACCACTGCGATGCGCTTGCCCGTGGCTGCGGCCCGCTCGAAGGGATGCACGCCCTGCGCCATCAAATGATCCGTCGCATAGCGCTGCAACTGGCCGATCAACACCGGCTTGCCCTCGGCCACCTCGCGCACGCAGACCTCTTCGCAAAGCGTCTCTGTCGGGCAGACCCGGGCGCACATGCCGCCGAGGATGTTCTGGCTCAGGATCGTCTTGGCCGCCGCATCGGGCGTGCCGGTGGCGATCTGCCGGATGAACAGCGGAATGTCGATGTCGGTCGGGCAGGCCGTCATGCAGGGCGCGTCGTGGCAAAAGTAACAGCGGTCCGCCGCGACCAGTGCCTCATGTTCGTCCAAGGGCGGATGAAGATCCGAAAACCCCTCGGCATAGCTCTGCGGTTCTAACCGCCCCGGAACGATCCCCGGCTCAAACACATCTCGTGCCATATCAAAATCCCTGTCGTTTTCTTGGTGTTTTGAAAACGCTCTCATGGAATCATTTTTTTATCAACTGGTAAATTTTTGAAAACCGCGCCTGCCGGAAAATCCCGAGATGCCTGCCAGTTTTGTAACAGGCAGGTTATATTTCATGGGCGCTTCCTTGCTTGCGGCCCCTCGCCCCGTAAAAATCCTTGATTTTAAAAATAGAGATTCCAATATCACAACTGCGACGCGAAGACTTTTCGACCCGGCTGCCCTAAGGCTCCAGCGATCACGAATTCGACCGAGCCGCGCTGCCGCATGTTGCGGGCAGATCAAAGAGAGGGAGACACGGGGCATGGCTACTGGCACCGTAAAATGGTTCAACACGACAAAAGGCTACGGCTTCATCGCACCGGATGCGGGCGGCAAAGACATCTTTGTCCATATTTCCGCAGTAGAGCGCGCGGGCCTGACCGGGCTGGCCGACAACCAAAAGGTCACTTTTGACGTCGAAGCGGGCCGCGATGGCCGCGAAAGCGCGAGCAACATCGCGCTGGCCTGAACGGGCCACATCACGAGGATCGAAACGGACGCTGCGGCGTCCGTTTTTGTTAGCGGCGCTCGGCGGCGCGGGCGGAAAGCTCTGCCACCGCAGGGCCGATGTCCTCCACGATCAGCGCCACCCCTTCGGCATTGGGGTGGATGCCGTCGCCTTGGAAATAGCGCTGCACCGTCTCGCTCCGCGCGCTGGCGGCATTCTTTTCCTCGGCCAGCAGGCCGGTAAAAAAGTCCGGGTAAAACAGCGTGCCGTAAGCCTTGGCCAGATCGGGGTAGAGCCCTTCGAACTCCGCCTTATAGCCTGCCCCATAGTTGCCCGGCGCGCTCATGCCGACCAAGAGCACCTCAACCTCCGCCTTTTCCGCAGCGGCAAGGATGCCGTCGATGTTGCCGCGCGCCTGCGCCGGGTCCAGCCCGCGCAGCAGGTCGTTGCCCCCCAGCGTCACGATCATCGCGTCCACCTCGGGCGTCAGGGTCCAGTCGACCCGCGCCAGCCCGCCAGCTGTGGTATCGCCCGACACGCCCGCGTTGAAGATCTTGGCCTCGACCCCCTCGGCATCCAGCCAGTCTTGCAATTGCGGCACGAACCCCTCCTCGGCGGGCAGCCCGTAGCCTTGGGTCAGGCTGTCGCCGAGGGCTGCGATCACCACCTCCTCGGCCTGCGCCGCGCTGCCTAAAACAAAGGCAAAACAGATCAATACCTTGCGCATCCTTCGCGGACCTCCATATCCATCACGTATCCCAAGCCAAAGGCGACCCGATGAGCGACCCTGTCTATGACCTTCAAGATGTCACGCTGAGCCTCAAGGGCAATGCCGGCCCCGTCGATATTCTGCGCGGCATTTCGTTGCAGGTCCAGCAAGGGGAGAGCATCGCGCTGACCGGCGCTTCCGGGTCGGGCAAATCCTCGCTCCTGATGGTCATGGGCGGGCTGGAGCGCGCCACCGGCGGCAAGGTCACCGCCCTCGGCCATGACCTGAGCGCGCTGCGCGAAGACGGGTTGGCCCGGTTCCGGCAGGGGCGCATGGGGATCGTCTTTCAGTCTTTCCATCTCATCCCCACCATGACCGCGCTTGAGAATGTCGCCACCCCGCTGGAGCTTTCCGGCGCCGAGGGCGCCTTTGACCGCGCCCGGGCCGAGCTTGAGGCCGTGGGACTGGGCCACCGGATCAACCAATATCCCGCGCAGATGTCGGGCGGCGAGCAACAGCGCGTGGCACTCGCGCGCGCCGCAGCACCCCGCCCCGCGATCCTCTTGGCGGATGAGCCGACAGGCAGTCTCGACAGCCGCAATGGGGCCGCGATCATGGACCTGCTGTTTGAACTGCGCGACCGCCATGGCGCGACGCTGGTGTTGGTCACCCATGCCGATGATCTGGCGCAGCGCTGCGACCGGGTGGTGGAACTCCGCGACGGGCGCCTCGCATGAGCCTGCGCCTTGCCGCCCGTTTCGCCCGCCGGGAAATGCGCGGCGGCCTGCGCGGCTTTCGCCTGCTGCTGACCTGTCTTGCGCTTGGCGTGGCCGCACTGGCCGCTGTCGGGACCGTCCGCGCAGCGATCGAAGCCGGGTTGGAGGCCGAGGGCGCGGCCCTTCTGGGCGGAGATGCCGAGCTTGATTTCACCTACCGTTTCGCTGCCCCCGAAGAGCGCGACTGGATGGCCGAACGCGCCACGCGCGTCTCCGAGATCGTCGAGTTCCGCTCCATGGCCGTCACCGGCGCAGGCGAGACCTCCGAACGCGCGCTCACGCAGGTGAAGGCGGTCGATGACCTCTATCCGCTGATCGGCGAGATGGTCTTGGACCCCGCCCTGCCGTTGGAAGAAGCCCTTTCGCCCGAGGCCACCGTCCTGCCCGGCGCGGTGATGGAGCGGGCACTGGCGGATCGGCTGGCCCTCTCCCCCGGTGACACTTTCGCCCTTGGCGAGGCGGAGTTCACCCTGACCGCGCTGATCACACGTGAACCGGATTCCGCCGCCAACGGATTTTCCCTTGGGCCCCGCACACTGGTCAAACGCGCGGCGCTGGATGGCTCCGGCCTGCTTGCCCCCGGCACGCTTTTCAACAGCAAATACCGTCTCGAATTGCCCCAAGGCACCGCCCTCGCCCCGCTCGAAGCCGAGGCCAAGGCGCGTTTTGCCGATGCCGGGATGCGCTGGACCGACGCGCGCAACGGCGCGCCGGGCGTGGCGCGTTTCGTCGAACGGCTGAGCGCCTTTCTGGTGCTCGTCGGGCTCTCGGGCCTTGCCGTCGGCGGGGTCGGCGTGGCGGCAGCGGTACGGGCCTATCTGCAACGCAAAACCGCCGTCATCGCCACCTTCCGCGCCATGGGGGCGTCGAGAGCGACGATCTTTCAGACCTATTTCATCCAAGTCGGCATTCTGGCCATGGTCGGGGTCGCCCTTGGCCTGCTGATAGGGGCGGGGCTGCCCTTGCTGCTTGCGCCGCTGATCGAGGCCAGCCTGCCCCTGCCCGCGCGTTTCACCATCTACCCCGCCCCATTGATTGAGGCCGCGCTCTACGGGCTGCTGACCGCCGCTCTCTTCACCCTCTGGCCGCTCGCGCGCAGCGCCGATGTCCGCGCCGCGACCCTATTCCGCGACGACTGGCAACGGCAATCACCTTGGCCCGCCGCGCCCTACCTTGTCGCGATGGCGCTGCTGCTGGCCACTCTGCTTGCGCTGGCGGGTTGGTTCAACGGCTCGTGGTCGCTCACGCTTTGGACGCTGGGCGGCTTGGCCGTGACGCTGGTGGTGCTGGCGCTGGCGGCGGCGCTCTTGCGTCTGCTGGCCCGTGCTGCGGCCCGCCGGGCGCGGGGCCATCCGCGCCTGCGGTGGGCGCTGGCGGCCATCGGCGGCCCCGGCGAAGGGGCGACGGCGGTGGTGCTGGCGCTTGGCCTTGGCCTGTCGGTACTGGCCGCGGTAGGTCAGATCGACGGCAACCTGCGCCGGGCAATCTCGGGCAACTTGCCTGATGTGGCGCCCTCCTACTTTTTCGTCGACATCCAGAAAGACCAGATGCCCGGCTATACCGCGCGGCTTGAGGGCGATCCAGCCGTGTCGCGCATCGAAAGCGCCCCGATGCTGCGCGGCGTGATCACCCAGATTAACGGACGCCCCGCGCGTGAGGTCGCGGGCGATCACTGGGTGGTACGCGGCGACAGGGGCGTGACCTATGCCGCCCTGCCCGGCAAAGATACGCAGATCACGGCGGGGCAGTGGTGGCCCGAAGACTACAGCGGCGATCCGCAAATCAGTTTCGCCGCCGAAGAGGCCGAGGAGATCGGGCTGGAACTGGGCGATACGCTCAGCGTCAACATCCTTGGCCGCGACATCACCGGCACGATTACCAGCTTTCGCGAGGTCGATTTCTCGACCGCCGGGATCGGTTTCGTGCTGACGATGAACCCCGCCGCCCTTGCCGGCGCGCCGCATAGTTTCATTTCGACCGTCTATGCCGAACCCGAGGCCGAAGCCGCGATCCTGCGCGATCTTGCCAGCGAATACCCCAACATCACGGCCATCCGCGTGCGCGATGCGATCGACCGGGTGGCGGCAGTGCTGGCCGGGCTCGCCTCTGCCATTTCCTTTGGCGCCTTGGCCACGCTGGCGACGGGGTTCATGGTGCTGATCGGGGCCGCCGCCGCAGGCACCGGCGCGCGCAGCTATGAGGCGGCGCTGCTGAAAACCATGGGGGCCTCGCGCCGCGCCATCGCCACCAGCTTTGTGCTGCGCGCCGCGCTGCTCGGCCTCTTTGCCGGAACGGTGGCGCTGCTGGCCGGGATCACCGGCGGCTGGGCCGTGAGCCATTTCGTCATGGAGACTGATTTCGCCGTGGTCTGGCCCAATGCGCTGCTGATCATCACGGGCGGCGTGTTGGCGACGGTGCTGGCGGGCTTGGGCTTTGCACTGAAGGCACTGAACGCACGGCCAGCGGATATGCTAAGGGCGCAGGAATGATCCCCCGCCCTTAGATGGTTTCTGGGTCTAAGCCTTATTCAGCCGCTTCGGCGTAGTCTTCCAGCGGCGGGCAGGTGCAGATCAGGTTGCGGTCGCCGTGCACGTTGTCAACGCGGTTGACCGGGGGCCAGTACTTGTCGACGCGGAAGGCACCGGGCGGGAAGCAGCCCTGCTCGCGGCTGTAGGGACGGTCGCCCCATTCCACCACCAAATCCTCCACCGTATGCGGCGCGTTCTTGAGCGGGTTGTTGGCGCGGTCCATGCGGCCTTCCTCGATCTCGCGGATCTCCTCGCGGATCGCCAGCATCGCATCGCAGAAACGGTCCAGCTCGGCCTTGGTCTCGGACTCCGTCGGCTCCACCATCAGCGTGCCTGCCACCGGCCAAGACATCGTGGGCGCGTGGAAGCCGCAGTCGACCAGACGCTTGGCGACATCCTCGTTGGTGATCCCCGCCGTCTCCTCGTAGGGGCGCACGTCGATGATGCACTCATGCGCCACCCGGCCAGAGGGGCCTTTGTAGAGCACGTCGTAAGCCCCTTCGAGCCGCTTGGCGATGTAGTTGGCGTTGAGGATCGCCGCCCGGGTCGCCTGCGTCAAACCGTCCCCGCCCATCATCAGGCAGTAAGACCATGAGATCGGCAGCAGCGAGGGCGAGCCGTAGGGCGCGGCCGAAACGGCGGCGCCTTCCTCGTTCGGGTGGCCCGGCAAATGCGCGATCAAATGCGATTTGACGCCGATCGGACCCATGCCGGGGCCGCCGCCACCATGCGGAATGCAGAAGGTCTTGTGCAGGTTCAGGTGGCTCACGTCGCCGCCCAGATCGCCGGGACGCGACAGGCCGACCATGGCGTTCATGTTGGCCCCATCGATATAGACCTGACCGCCATGTTCATGGGTGATCTTGGTGACCTCATGCACGGTCTCTTCAAACACCCCGTGGGTCGAGGGGTAGGTGATCATGCAACCGGCGAGGTTCTCGCTGTGCTGTTCGGCCTTGGCGCGGAAATCGTTGAGATCGATATCCCCGTTGGAGGCGGTCTTGATCACCACGACCTTCCAGCCCACCATCTGAGCGGAGGCAGGGTTGGTGCCATGAGCACTCATTGGGATCAGGCAGATGTTGCGATGCCTCTCGCCCTTGGCACGGTGATAGGCGGCGATGGTCAACAGCCCCGCATATTCCCCCTGCGCGCCCGAGTTCGGCTGCATGGAGATCGCGTCATAGCCGGTGATCTCGCAGAGTTTGTCCGAGAGATCGTCGATCATTTCCTGATAGCCGAGCGCCTGATCGGCGGGCACGAAGGGGTGGATGAGCGAGAACTCGCGCCACGTCACCGGCATCATCTCGGCAGCCGAGTTCAGCTTCATGGTGCAGGAGCCCAAGGGGATCATCGCCCGGTCGAGCGCCAGATCACGGTCCGCGAGGCGACGCATGTAGCGCATCATCTCGGTCTCGGCCCGGTTCATGTGGAAGATCGGGTGCGTGAGGTAATCGCTCGTGCGCAGCAGCCCCTCGGGCAGACGGTACTCGGGCGTGAAATCATCATCCGCCTGACGGATGCCGAAGGCGCGCCAGACCGCCTCGATCGTGTCAGGGCGGGTGCGTTCGTCGAGCGTAATGCCGACGCGGGTCTCGCCCACGCGGCGCAGGTTGATGCCCTCGTCCACGGCGGATTTCATCACCGCGGCCTGCAGCGGGCCGACCTCGACAGTGATCGTGTCGAAATAGGCATCCGGCTGCACCTCGAAGCCCGCGGCCTCCAGCCCCTTGGCCAGACGCACGGTCTTGCGGTGGATGCGCTGCGCGATGGCCTTGAGGCCTTCGGGCCCGTGGAACACGGCATACATCGAAGCCATCACGGCCAGCAGCGCCTGCGCGGTGCAGACGTTCGACGTGGCCTTCTCACGGCGAATATGCTGCTCGCGGGTCTGCAAGCTGAGGCGATAAGCGCGGTTGCCATGGGCGTCGATGGAGACACCGACGATCCGCCCCGGCATGGCACGCTTCATGGAATCCTTACAGGCCATGTAAGCGGCATGTGGGCCGCCATAGCCCTCGGGCACGCCGAACCGCTGGGTGCTGCCCACGGCGATGTCGGCGCCCATGGTGCCCGGTTCTTTCAGCAGGGTCAGCGACAGCGGGTCGGCGGTGACGATGCCCACGGCCTTGACCTCGTGCAGCGCCGCCATGTGGTCGGTGAAGTCGCGCACATGGCCATAGGTGCCGGGATACTGGAAGATCGCGCCGAAAACCTTCTCGGCCTCCATCTCCTCGGGTTCGCCGACGATGACCTCGATGCCCAGAGGCTCGGCGCGGGTCTTCATCACCGCGATGTTCTGCGGGTGGCAGTTGGCGTCGATGAAGAAACCCTTGGCCTTCGATTTCGAACTGCGCTGCGCCATGGTCATCGCCTCGGCGCAGGCAGTGGCCTCGTCGAGCAGCGAGGCATTCGCGATTTCCAGCCCGGTGAGGTCGCTCACCATGGTCTGGAAGTTCAAGAGCGCCTCCAGACGGCCCTGCGAAATCTCGGGCTGGTAGGGCGTATAGGCGGTGTACCACGCCGGGTTCTCAAGGATGTTGCGCTGGATCGCCGGGGGCGTGACCGTGCCATGGTAGCCCTGACCGATCAGGCTGGTGAGCACCTTGTTCTTGCCCGCCACGCGACGCATATGCTCAAGCACCTCACGCTCGCTCATCGCCTTGCCGAAATCGAGCGGCTCTTTCGCGCGGATCGCTTTCGGCAGCGTGTCGTCGATCAGCGCATCAAGGCTCTCGGCGCCCACGGTGTCGAGCATCTGAGACATCTCGGAAGGGGACGGGCCAATGTGACGCCGATTGGCGAAATCATAGGGCAGATAATCGGTGGGCTTGAAGCTCATGTCGGGTTCCTCGTCACGGCGCGGCAGGGCGCCCCCTGTTTGTGGCGCGCCGCCCATGGGGCGACGCAGGTGATCAGCAGCGCCGGAGCCCCGGCGCGCGCGGCGGTTTAGCCGATGAATTTCTGATAGGCGGCTTCGTCCATGAAGTCGTCCATCTGGCTGGCGTCAGAGACCTTCATCTTAAAGAACCACGCCTCGCCCTGCGGGTCGTCGTTGACCATGCTGGGGTTGTCGGTCAGCGCGCCGTTAACCTCGGTGATTTCACCGTCGATGGGCGCAAGGATGTCCGACGCCGCCTTCACGGATTCGATCACGACGACCTCGTCGTCCTTGCTGACGGTGGTGCCTTCCTCGGGCAGTTCCACGAATACGACATCGCCCAGCTGCTCGGCGGCGTGATTGGTGATGCCCACGACCACTTCGTCACCCTCGACGCGCAGCCATTCATGCTCTTCGGTAAATTTCATAATGGAGTTCCCTGTGTAGATTCAGCGTTTGAAGTTCGCCGCGACGAACGGCATTTTCGTGACAGTCAGTGGCAAGCGCTTGCCGCGTACCTCGCCCCAAAGCGCGGTGTCGACCTTCGCATGCTCGGCGCTGACATATCCCATGGCAACCGGGCCGCCAACAGTCGGACCAAAGCCGCCCGAGGTCACGCGGCCAACCTCATTGCCACCCTCGGCGGCATCATAAATGGCGACCCCCTCGCGCATCGGCGCGCGCCCCTCGGGCAGCAACCCCACGCGCTTGCGCGGCGCGCCGTCGGCCAGCTGCTGCAAGATCACGCCCGCGCCCGGGAAACCGCCCGCGCGGTCGCCGTCCTCGCGCCGCACCTTCTGGATGGCCCAGTTCAGCGCCGCCTCGACCGGCGTGGTGGTGGTGTCGATGTCGTGACCATAAAGGCAAAGCCCGCCTTCAAGCCGCAGACTGTCGCGCGCGCCAAGGCCGATGGGCTCCACCTCCTCCATCGCCAAGAGCTTTCGCGCCAGCGCCACCGCGTCACCGTTGGCGACGGAAATCTCGTAGCCATCCTCCCCGGTGTAGCCCGAGCGCGACAGGGTGACGGTGATCCCATCAAGATCGACGTCCCGCGCCACATCCATGAATTTCATATCCGCCACCGAGGGCTGCAACCGCGCCAAGGTAGCCTCGGCCTGCGGCCCCTGCAACGCCAGCAGCGCGCGGTCGTCCAGCACCTCAATCTCGCAACTGTCCGACAGGGCCTCGCGCATCAAGGCGATGTCATCATCCTTGCAGCCGGCATTCACCACGACAAACAGATGATCGCCCAGATTAGCCAACATCAGGTCATCCAGAATACCGCCATTGGGATCGGTAAACATGGCATAGCGCTGGCGCATCTCACCAAGGCCCAGCACATCGACCGGCACGAGCCGCTCCATCGCCAAGGCCGCATCCTCATAGCTACCAGACTTCGCCCGGACGACGACCTGCCCCATGTGGCCCACGTCGAACAACCCGGCGGCGGCGCGGGTGTGCAGGTGCTCTTTCATCACGCCAAGGGGGTATTGCACGGGCATGGAATAGCCCGCGAAGGGCACCATCTTGGCCCCCTGTTCCACATGCAAATCATGCAATGCCGTCTGCTTGAGATCGCTCATCCGGTTCGCCTTTCCTGTCGCTTCCGGATGACCTTTTGACCATGCCGGCACCTTGGCGCCGCAAATGCTGCGCCTGATGCCCCCTCTGTCCTTCCGCCTGAGATCGTTATCCCTTCGGCGTGCGCATCCGCGCCCCTCTCCAGAGTCTTGGTCACATCACGGTCCTGGGGCCTGAGAGTTTCCGGGGCGGTTGCTCCTTCGGCATCGGTGTTAACCGATTCTCCCGTGACGATTGGGCCTTTCGTATGCTGGGGCATACCTCTGCGTCAAGCATGCTTGTGAGCCGATGCAACACATGTTTTGGTGCGCGCGACAAATACAGGACCTTTCGCGCATGACCCCCTACTTTTTCGGCTACGGCAGCCTCGTGAACCGCAACACCCATAGCTACCCCGATGCCCGCCCGGCGCAGCTCGACGGCTGGCGCCGCCAATGGGTCCGCACCGAAGGCCGCGATATCGTCTATCTTTCCGTGGTGCAGCACCCCGAGACCCGGATCGACGGGCTGATCGCCGCCGTGCCGGGCGCGGATTGGGCGGCGCTGGACAAACGCGAATACAGCTACGAACGCCACGCCTCAGGCGGCGCGGTGGTGCATGACCTGACCCCCGCCCCCGACATCGCCCATTACGCGATCCCCGCCGACATCGCGGTGACCCACGGCGATCACGTCATCCTGCTCAGCTATCTCGATGTGGTGGTCCAAGGCTTCCTGCGCGAATTCGGCACCGAGGGCGCGGCGCGCTTTTTCGACACGACCGACGGCTGGGACACGCCCATCCTCGACGACCGCGCAGCCCCGCTCTACCCGCGCCACCAAACGCTGACAGAAGCGGAAACCGCCGTGGTCGACCAGCACATGGATCGCCTGTCAGTGCAGATCAAAGAACGCGCCGAAACAACCTTCGCCGCAAGGAACTTCTAAGGGCGAAACACGCCCCCAAACCTCCTTCATCCTTTCTCAAATACCCTCGGGGGACCGGGGGCAGCGCCCCCGGGAAGTCGCCCCAAGCGCTCCCGCCTGCCAATCAGCCGCGCGCCTTCACCACCTGCAACAGCGGCATCACCTGCGCCATCTCCGGCCCATGCTCCTGCCCCGTCAGCGCCAGACGCAATGGCCGGAACAGCCCGCGCCCCTTGCGGCCCGTGGCTTCCTTGACCGCTGCGGTCCAGCTGGACCAAGTGCTCTCATCGAAAGGCATATCGGGCAGCAGCAGCATGGCCTGTGCCACGAATTCGCGGTCTTCCTCGGCAATCACCGGCTCCGCCCCGTCGCGGAACATGGCCCACCAGGGGCCGAGGTCCTTCAAGGTCGAGATATTCTCGCGCGTCACGGCCCAGAACTGCGCGGCCTTGTCCTCGGGCACGCCTAGGGCGGTGATGTCGTCTTTCACGGCCTCCAGCGGCAATTGCTGCAAGTAGCGCCCCGTCAGCGGGAAGAGGTCGGCCACGTCGAATTTCGTCGGGGCCGAGCCGAAGCGGTTGATGTCGAAGCCGTCGATCAGCTCTGCCATATCCGTGCGCAGTTCCACCGGATCGGAGGACCCCAGCCGCGCCATCAGGCTCAGCA
Organism: Sulfitobacter sp. 1A13421; assembly: GCF_043557285.1. Taxonomy (NCBI): domain Bacteria; kingdom Pseudomonadati; phylum Pseudomonadota; class Alphaproteobacteria; order Rhodobacterales; family Roseobacteraceae; genus Sulfitobacter; species Sulfitobacter sp. 1A13421. The sequence continues at coordinate 56,101 of NZ_JBIFFQ010000012.1, read as the reverse complement.
GCGCGAAGGGCTGCACCCCCTGTTCGCGCAGGTCGCGCAGGGCCAGCGTGCCGAGCCGTTTGCTCAACGCCTCGCCCTGCGGGCCGGTCAACAGGGAGTGGTGCGCGAAGGAGGGCACCGCCCCATTACCGAGCGCCTCCATAATCTGGATTTGCGTGGCGGTGTTGGTCACATGGTCCGAGCCGCGCACCACATGGGTCACGCCCATCTCGGTGTCGTCCACAACGCTCGCCAATGTATAAAGGATCTGCCCATCGCCGCGAATGAGCACTGGATCGCTGACCGAGGCCGCGTCGATGGAGATATCGCCGAGGATACCGTCGTCCCATTCGATCCGCTCGTGATCCAGCTTGAAGCGCCAGACACCGTCGCCACGTTCGGCACGCAAAGCGGCCTTCTCTTCGTCCGACAGGTTCAGCGCGGCGCGGTCATAGACCGGCGGCTTGCCCATGTTGAGCTGTTTCTTGCGCTTGAGGTCCAGCTCCGTCGGCGTCTCGAAAGCCTCGTAGAAACGGCCCTTTTCGCGCAGGTCATCTGCGGCGGCGTGGTAGCGATCCAGCCGCTCGGACTGACGCTCGACCCGGTCCCACTCCAGACCCAGCCATTCGAGGTCTCGCTTGATGCCATCGACATATTCTTCCTTGCTGCGCTCGGGATCGGTGTCGTCGATACGCAGGATGAAAGTGCCGCCTGCCTTGCGCGCGATGAGGTAGTTCATCAGCGCGGTGCGCAGGTTGCCCACATGGATATAGCCAGTGGGGGACGGGGCGAAACGGGTGATTGTGGGGTTGGACATCTGGCGTACTCCTGTTGCGCGCGGGCTTGCCACAGGGCGCGGGCGTTGTCCAGCAAAGGCGGGGGTCAGCCCCCGTCTGCTGCGGTGCCGGTCTGCGCGGGCGTGGCTTCTGACGTATCCGCGCCGGTGCTGTCTTCGGGCGCGGGTGTTTCGGTGGCCGCGTCCTCACCGTCAGCCTCTTCCGAAGCCGCGTCCGCCGCTTCCGAGGTTTCGGCCCCGGCGGTCTCATCACTCAGCGCGCCATTCTCCCATTCGCCCGAGGCTTCCTCGCCGCTGGCATAGCGCATGGTGCCACTGCCCTGCCGCTTGCCCGCTTTGAAGGTGCCCTCATAGACATCGCCATTGGCATAGGTCGCAACACCCTGCCCTTCGATCTCGCCCTCGGTCCACTCGCCCTCATAGACGAAACCGCTGGCCATGGTGATCTTGCCCTGACCGTGGCGCTGGCCGTCCCTAAAGGCCCCCTCGTAAACGGTGCCATCGGGATAGGTCGCCTTGCCCTGCCCGTGGCGCTGGCCGTCCTGCCAGCCGCCCTCATAGCGGTAGCCATCGGCATAGGTCATCACGCCTTGGCCGTGGTTACGGGCGTCCTTGAACGCGCCTTCATAGACCACGCCGTTGGTATAGGTGGCGATGCCCTCGCCTTCGATCACCCCGGCGACCCATTCGCCTTCATAGGTGGAGCCATCGGGATAGGTGATCTTACCCGTGCCATCGGCCAGATCATTGCGGAAGGTGCCGACATAGACCGACCCGTCGGGGTAGGTCACCTGCCCCTCGCCTTCGATCTGTCCGGCCACCCAAGAGCCGGTGTAGACATAGCCATCGGTGCCAGTAAACGTGCCCTGCCCGTCGCGACGGTCATCCTTGAAATCGCCCTCATAGGTGTCACCGTTTTCATAGGTGACCTTGCCCTTGCCCTCACGGCGGCCCGCGACCAGCGTGCCTTCGTAGACGTCGCCATTGGGTTGGGTCAGCGTGCCGGTGCCGTCGATCTGGCCGTCTTTCCACTTGCCCACATAGACCAGCCCGTCCGGCATGGTCAGCGTGCCTTCGCCGCTGCGTTTGCCGGCTTCGATCTCTCCTTCATAGACCGCGCCATCGGGGTAGGTGATCGTGCCGACGCCCTGTTTGACGCCATCGACCCAATCGCCCTTGTATTCATAGCCACCGGGGCTTTGCATCACGCCCTTGCCGTGGTGTTTGGCGTTGCGAAACGCGCCCTCATAGCGCACGCCGTTGGCGTAGATCGCCACGCCCTGCCCCATGATCGCGCCCGCTTCCCATTCGCCCTCATAGGTGCCGCCATCGGCAAAGGTGATCTTGCCCAGACCGTCAGGCTTGCCCTTGGCGAAATTGCCTTCATAGACCGATCCGTTAGGGAAGCGTGCAACGCCCTCGCCCTTGATCTCCCCCTCGACCCATTCGCCGGAGTATTCATAGCCATTGGGCAGCTTATAGGTCCCGGTGCCATGCTGAAGACCGCCTTGAAAGGTGCCCTCATAGATGCCGCCGTCGTCATATTCCTTGGTCAGCACCTGCCCGTCCTGCGCCGCAAGCGGCGTGGCCAGAAGGGCGATCAGACAGAGGGGCAGGCTGCGGTGCAACATGGGCGGAAATTCCCGATCTCGTTAAGTGGCATTTGGCCCGAGGTTACGGGTGATAGAGGGCAGAGGCAACGTGTTTGCAAGAGGGCCACGCCGGTTTGGGCGGATCCCGCGCACCCGGTGCTGCGGGTCAGCTCTGCGCACGGGGGTTTCGCCCCCGGTCCGATCTGCTAGACCCACCCGATGCCAGCCAGCCCGGAGCCTTGCCATGTCAGACCGTTTCCGCCTCACCCTCGGGCAGTTGAACCCCACCGCCGGTGATCTGCCCGGAAACGCGGCATTGGCCCGCGACGCATGGCAGGCTGGGCGCAACGCAGGCGCGCAGATGGTCGCCCTGCCCGAACTCTTCCTGACCGGACATGACGCGCAAGGGCTGTCGCAAAATCCTTCCTTTCAGCGCGATGTCTTGGCCCAACTTGAAGCGCTGGCCGCGCATTGCGCCGATGGCCCCGCCTTGGCACTTGGCACGTTGTGGGTGGCGGCGGGCAAGCTCCACAACGCATACCTCATCCTGCAAGGCGGAAAGATCGCGCAAAGGGTGCTGCAACACGCGCCCCGACCGCGCACGCCCTTCGATCCCGCCCCGATCAGCGGCCCCTATGCGGTGGCGGGGCTGCGCATCGGCTCTCCCATCGGCGCGGATGGTGAGACGGGCGACGTGGCCGAAACGCAGGCCGAGACGGGGGCCGAACTGCTGCTGATCCCCAATGCCGCGCCCCATCAGCGCGGCGCGATGGAGCGGCGCCTCAACCACATGGTCGCGCGGGTGATCGAGACGGAACTGCCGGTGATCCACCTCAACATGACCGGCGGCGAGGGTGAGACGGTTTTCGATGGCGCCACATTCGCGCTGAACCCCGGCGGCAAGCTGGCATTGCAGATGCCTGCTTTCGACACAGCGCTTGCCCATGTCGATTTGGAGCGCGGGCCGGAGGGCTGGCGGATCGTGGAAAGCGCCTTCGCGCCGCAGCCGGAGGCGCTGGAACGGGACTACCGCGCCTTGGTCGTGGGGCTGCGGGACTATGTTGCGAAAACCGGCGCTTCCAAGGTGCTGATCGAACAGGCCGAGGGGAACGACACCGCGCTCGCGGCGGCGATTGCGCGGGATGCCTTGGGGGCCGAGAATGTCCGCCAGATTGACGTGCCGCTGTCGGACAATCTGCACGCCGCGCTGCGGGATGAACTGGCCGCGCTCGGGGCAGAGGTCAGCGCCGAGATGCTCGCCCCTCCCCTGCGTAGCTTGATGCTACGCGCCTTGACCGATGACGCGGGGGAGATGCTGCTCACCGCACAGAACAAATCCGCTGCCGCCATGGGGATTGCGGCCCTGATGGGGGATTTCAACCCGGTCAAAGACCTTTACCAAACCGAGGTGCCGGCGCTCTGTGACTGGCGCAGCAAGACGGTGCGGGCATGGATGCAGGGACCGGCGCCCAGCCCGACCCCCGACACGGAAGAGGCCCGCGCCGAGGACGCCATCCTGCGCATCCTGCTGGAGGACGGCGGCAACGTTGATGACTGCGCGGCGGCGGGCCACGCGCCGCAGAGCGCGCAGAGGATTGCAGGGCGGATCGCGGCGGCAAAGGCGCGCAAGGGGCCAACCGTTCCCGGCCTGCGTTTGAAAGCAGAGACGGCCTAGACCGTCTCGCCCGCGTCCAACCGCTGCAACCATTTGTCCGCATCGCGCAGGACCGCCTCGCGCCGGTCGTCGTCCATACGATCCCAAGTGGCATAGATGTTCCTCATCCGCATATTGCCCTGAAACCGCTCGCGATGGCGGTCAAGGAAATGCCAGTACAGCAGGTTGAACGGGCAGGCCTTCGGTCCCGCCTTGGTGCTGACGCTATAGCTGCACCCTTTGCAATAATCCGACATGCGGTTGATATAGGCCCCGGAGGAGACATAGGGTTTCGAGGCGATGACCCCGCCATCGGCGAACTGGCTCATGCCGACGGTATTGGGCGCTTCGACCCATTCATAGGCGTCGGCGTAAACCTCTAGATACCACTCATGCACCTGATGCGGGTCGATCCCGGCCAGCAGGGCGAAATTGCCCGTCACCATCAGCCGTTGGATATGGTGGGCATAGGCCTGTTTCTGGGTCTGGCCAATCGCCTGCCGCAGGCAATTCATTTGCGTATCCGCACCCCAATAGAAGCTGGGCAGTTCCCGGTCGTGGCGCAGCACGTTGCGCGCCACATAGTCCGGCCCTTCGAGGAAATAGATGCCGCGCACATATTCGCGCCAGCCGAGGATCTGGCGGATGAACCCTTCGGCAGCGTTGATCGGCACGTCCCCCGCCTGCCACGCCTTCTCAGCCGCACGGCAGACCTCCAACGGGTCGAGCAGCCCGAGGTTCAGATAGGGCGAAATCAGCGCGTGAAAGAGATAGGGCTGCCCCTCCAGCATCGCGTCCTGATAATCGCCGAAACGCGGCAGAGCGTGGGCGATGAAATGCGCCAGAATCTGCAAAGCTTCCTCGCGCGTTGTGGCGAAATCGAAAGGATGCAGATCGCCGAAATTTTCGCCATAGCGCGTCTCGACCAAGTCCAGCACCGCCTGCACCTCGGCATCGGGGGCGAAGGTCAGCGGGTCGGGGATATCCAGCCCTTCCTTCGGAGGTTTGCGGTTGTCGTGGTCGAAATTCCACTTTCCGCCTGCGGGGTCGTCGCCCTCCATCAACAACTCCGTCTCGCGGCGCATCTCGCGGTAGAAGTATTCCATCCTGAGCGCCTTGCGCCCCTCGGCCCAATCCTCAAACCGTTTGCGGCTGGCGATGAAACGGTCATCCGGCACAAGCCGTGTGGGGATCGGCGCGTGGGTCAGCGCGTTGATCAGCCGCCACTCCCCCGGCTCGGTCACAATCACCTCACCCGCGCCCGCCTCTTCCGCACGGCGGAGCAATTCGCCCACGATTGAGCCCGCATTCTCGGGATCGTCCAAGGGAGTGTAGCGCAGCGTCCAGCCGTCTTTCTCCAACGCACGCGCGAACTTGCGCATCGCGGCAAAGACCAGTGCGATTTTTTTGGGGTGGTGGCGGACATATTCCGCCTCTTGCGCCACTTCGGCCATGACCACCACATCCCGCGCCTTATCCGCCGCGCGCAGGGACGACAGGTTCAGCGAGAGTTGATCGCCCAAGACCAAGATCAAACGGCTCACCACGGCACCGCCTTTCCGGCCCAGTCAAAGAACCCGCCGCTCTCCTCCGGCGTCAGCCCGTCGATCACCCGCAGCAGATTGCCCGCCGCCTCATTTGGTGGGACGGCGGGATGGCGGCCAAGGTATTTCTCGGTAAAGGGCGTCTCGACCGTGCCGGGATGCAGTGCCACGCAGATGCTTTGCGGATGGGAGCGGCTCAGCTCGATCGCGGCGGTATGCACGATCTGGTTCACCGCCGCCTTGGCGCTGCGGTAGCTGATCCACCCGCCCAGACGGTTGTCCCCGATGGAGCCGACCCGCGCCGAGAGCACGGCGAAAACCGCGCGCCTGTCACGGGGCAAAAGCCTTGCTGCGTGGCGCAGCACCAGCGCCGGGCCGACCGCGTTCAGCGCGAACTGATCCAGCATCGCCTTTTGCGTGATGGCCCGCAGCGACTTTTCCGGCGTGGCCCCGTCGATCTCCAACGCGCCGGTGGCGACGATCACCGCATCGAAATGGCCACTCAGCCCCTCCAGCACGGCATTGACCGATGCCTCATCCGTCAGGTCCAGCCCATCGCCCGCGCGGGACAGGGGCTTCACCGTATCACCGCGGGCGTGCAGAGCCGCACTTAGCGCCGCGCCGATCCCGCCGCTGGCCCCAATTACCAGCACCCGTGCGCTCATGACGCCGCCCATGGTATTGCTTGTCGCTGCATCCTGATCTCCCTTGCTTATAGGCAGATAGGCGGCGCTGACGCAGGGGCAAACAAAAGCCGCAACACCCCCTTTTCATTTGAAAAGACAGGCGTATAACTACTGCCATGACACAGGCCGTCCATATCCCGACCCTGCCGCGCAACTGCGCGGGCCTGCTGCGCGCCAACTTGCTGCACCTAATCCGCCTCTGAGCGTGCCCTTCGGCGCGCCCGCTCAGAGGGATGTGTTGCGCGCCAAGGATACCAGCAAAGAAAGAACCCAGGATGACAGATATGACGAAACAGGACCGTGTGCTGATTTTTGACACCACCTTGCGGGATGGCGAACAATCCCCCGGGGCGACGATGACCCATGCCGAGAAGCTTGAGATCGCGTCGCTGCTGGATGAGATGGGCGTCGACATCATCGAGGCCGGCTTTCCCATCGCCTCAGAAGGTGATTTCAAAGCGGTTTCTGAGATCGCGCGGCAGAGCCAGAATTCCGTGATCTGCGGCCTTGCCCGCGCGCAACTGGGCGATATCGACCGTTGCTGGGAAGCGGTGAAACACGCAGCCCAGCCGCGCATTCACACGTTCATCGGCACCTCGCCCCTGCACCGCGCCATTCCGAACCTCACCAAGGACGAAATGGCCGACCGCATCCATGAGACGGTGAGCCATGCCCGCAACCTTTGCGACAACGTGCAGTGGTCGCCGATGGACGCCACGCGGACCGAGCTTGACTACCTCTACCGGGTGGTGGAGATCGCCATCAAGGCGGGTGCCACGACGATCAACATCCCCGACACCGTGGGCTACACCGCTCCGCGCGAGAGCGCCGATCTGATCGCGAAGCTTCTGGAAAACGTGCCTGGCGCGGATGAGATCGTCTTTGCCACCCATTGCCACAATGATCTGGGCATGGCGACGGCCAACAGCCTCGCTGCCGTCGAGGCTGGCGCGCGGCAGATCGAATGCACCATCAACGGTCTGGGCGAACGGGCGGGCAATACCGCGCTGGAAGAGGTCGTCATGGCGCTCAAGGTGCGCAATGACATCATGCCCTATGAGACCCGCATCGACAGCCGCAAGATCATGAACATCTCGCGCCGCGTCGCCGCCGTCTCGGGCTTTGCCGTGCAGTTCAACAAGGCCATCGTCGGCAAGAACGCCTTCGCCCATGAGAGCGGCATTCACCAAGACGGTATGCTCAAGAATGCTGAGACCTTCGAGATCATGCGCCCCGAGGACGTGGGCCTCACTGAAACCAACATAGTCATGGGCAAACACTCGGGCCGCGCGGCGTTGCGGTCCAAGCTCGAAGACCTCGGGTTTGAACTGGGCGACAACCAGCTCAAGGATGTTTTCGTGCGGTTCAAGGAACTGGCCGACCGAAAGAAGGAAATCTACGAGGATGACCTCATCGCGCTGATGCGGACCGCGACGGACCCCGAGGAAGACCGCATTCGCCTGAAATCGCTCAAGGTCGTTTGCGGCACCGATGGCCCGCAGACCGCCGACATGATGCTTGAGATCGACGGCGCAGAGCAGACCACGAACCAGACCGGCGACGGCCCCGTCGATGCGGCGTTCAACTGCATCAAGGCGCTGGTGCCCCATTCTGCGCGGTTGCAGCTTTATCAGGTGCATGCGGTGACCGAGGGCACCGACGCGCAGGCGACGGTTTCCGTGCGGATGGAGGAAGAGGGCCGCATCGTGACCGGCCAGTCGGCGGATACCGATACCGTGGTGGCAAGCGTGCGGGCCTATATCCACGCGCTCAACCGCCTGTTGGTGCGGCGCGAGAAGGGCGGCACGGACAAGCGCGAGATTAATTATAAAGATGTGAGTTGAATGATATGGCGGGGGTAACCCCGCCCTATTTATTTGCAGTGAGGGCCATCGCCTGCCCGCGGGTTGGCGATCCAACGCCACCTCGGTGCCACTTTATGGCTCAACCATGATGTGCGCTCGCGAGGTTACGCCCAGCCTCACCAAATCGCCTACCCGTCCGGGCGGGCAGGCGATGGCCCGGCGCCTGCGGCTTGATTCCGGGCCGGTGGCATGAGCCCCCTCAATACGGATTCTTCGCCCCGCGATCATCGCTCAGCGACGCCTGCCCCCGCTCCACGATCTTCACCACGGCATCCGCGAGATGCTGCCGCTGGATATGATCATCCCCCGCCGCCACGCGCAGCTTGTGGGCCTCCAGCATCACCTCGGCATGGCTCGACCCGCGCGGTGGGATGAACGTGTAGCAAGCCAGTTCGATCAACAGCCCCAACGGGTCCTTGAAATAGATCGAATGCATGAAGCCCCGGTCCTTCACGCCGGAATGCCCGATGCCGCGCGCCTCCAACCGCGCGGGCACCTGATCGAACATCGCGCGGTCCACCTCGAAGGCCAGATGATGCACGCAGCCCGGGTCCATCGGCGTGCGGTTGTGCACCCGCTTGCGGTTCTCATTGGTGAAGATCGTGATCAGCCGACCATCGCCGGGATCGAAATACAAATGCCCCTCGTCCGGGTCATCAAGATTGGGCTGGTCAAAGATGAAAGGCATCCCCAACACCCCCTCCCAAAAGTCGATCGAGCTTTGCCGGTCCGCCCCGGTGAGGGTGATGTGATGCACACCAAGTGTCTGTATCTTCTGCATGGTATCGCCGACCTCCGCCTGTGCTGCGCCCGAAATATACCGCTCTATGATAGCGCGGCGGCAATATCGCGCCACCTTTGCGGTCTTGCCCCTTTCACCCTGACCCCGTGCGCCCTATAAGAGCCAATAGCCCGCGCGTGGACCCATGCAGGCGGGCCTGTCCGAATAGTTGCAAGGCTCCGCTACTCTATGTCCATCCTCGATCAATTCCGCGGCCTGTTCTCCTCTGATATGGCGATCGACCTCGGCACCGCGAACACGCTGGTTTACGTCAAGGGCAAGGGCATCGTGCTGAGCGAACCTTCGGTTGTGGCCTATCACGTCAAGGATGGCGTCAAGAAGGTGCTCGCCGTGGGTGAGGATGCGAAACTCATGCTGGGCCGTACCCCGGGCTCGATCGAGGCGATCCGCCCGATGCGCGAAGGTGTCATCGCGGATTTCGACACCGCCGAGGAGATGATCAAGCACTTCATCCGCAAGGTGCACAAGCGCTCGACCTTCTCGAAACCCAAGATCATCGTCTGCGTGCCGCATGGGGCGACCCCGGTCGAGAAACGCGCGATCCGCCAGTCGGTGCTGTCGGCAGGCGCGCGCCGCGCAGGCCTGATCGCCGAGCCTATCGCCGCGGCCATCGGTGCGGGCATGCCGATCACCGACCCGACAGGCAACATGGTCGTCGACATCGGTGGCGGTACGACCGAAGTGGCGGTGCTGTCCTTGGGCGATATCGTTTATGCGCGCTCCGTCCGCGTCGGTGGTGACCGGATGGACGAAGGCATCATCAGCTACCTGCGCCGCCAGCAAAACCTGCTGATCGGGGAGACGACTGCCGAACGGGTGAAGACCTCCATCGGCACGGCGCGGATGCCCGACGACGGGCGCGGCACCTCGATGCAGATCCGCGGCCGCGACCTGTTGAACGGCGTGCCGAAAGAGATCGAAGTCACCCAAGCCCAGATCGCCGAGGCGCTGGCCGAACCGGTGCAGCAGATCTGTGAGGCAGTGATGACCGCGCTGGAGACCACCCCGCCCGACCTGGCCGCCGACATCGTTGACCGCGGCGTGATGCTCACGGGCGGCGGCGCGCTGCTGGGTGATCTCGATCTGGCGCTGCGCGAACAGACGGGCCTCGCGATCTCGGTCGCGGATGAGCCGCTCAACTGCGTGGCCCTCGGCACCGGCAAGGCGCTGGAATACGAGAAACAGCTGCGCCACGCGATCGACTACGACAGTTAACCCTGGCAAGTTAGCCAGACCCGGCACGCGGCGACAACGCCCCGCCTGACCGGGTGGGAGTTTCGGCACAGATGGCCAAGGACCGTTCCAGTTCCAGCGATTTCACCGGCCCGCTGCGGCGGCTGCTGCTGGTCGTGTTGGTATTGGCGCTGACCGGCATCTTCCTACTTTGGCGCATCGACAGCCCCCGCGTTGAACGCTTTCGCGCGCAGGTGACGGATCGTTTCGTGCCCAACCTCGACTGGGCCATGGCCCCGGTCACCGGCACAATCAACCTGTTGCGCGATTTCCAAAGCTACCAGCGCCTGAGCGAACAGAACCGCGAGCTGCGCTCGGAACTGCGGCAGATGCAGGCGTGGAAAGAGGCGGCGCTTCAGCTTGAGCAAGAGAACGCCCGGCTGCTGGACCTCAACAACGTGCGGCTCGACCCGCGGCTGACCTTCATCACCGGCACGGTGCTGGCCGACAGCGGCTCGCCCTATCGACAATCGGTGCTTCTGAACGTCGGCGCGCGCGACGGGCTGGTCGAAGGCTGGGCCACGATGGACGGCATCGGCCTTGTGGGCCGCATCGCGGGGGTGGGCAAGAACACCGCGCGGGTGATCCTGCTGACCGATGCCTCAAGCCGCATTCCGGCGACGATCCAGCCTTCGGGCCAACGCGCCATCGTGGCGGGCGACAACAGCGCCGCGCCGCCCTTGGACTTCATCGAGAACCGCGAGCTGGTCCGCCCCGGCGACCGGGTGATCAGCTCGGGCGATGGCGGCGTGTTCCCCGCGGGCATCCTGATTGGACAGGTCGCCGCCGATCCGGGCGGGCGGCTGCGCGTGCGGCTGGCGGCGGATTACGAGCGGTTGGAATTCCTGCGCGTGCTGCGACACCACGGCAATGAAACCGTGCCAGACACCGCCCATGTCATCACCTCCGACGGCCCCTTGGCCGATCCGGCAGCGCCGGTCGAGGTGCAGCCATGACCGATCTGTCGCGCAGCCGCCTTTGGGTCATGCGCCTGAGCTTTGTCGCGCTGGCGCTGGTGATCCTGTTCTTCCACCTCCTCCCGCTTGAGACGACCCCGCGCGCTTGGGCCGGGCCGGACCTGCTGCTGGGCTTTGCCTGCGCTTGGGGGCTTAGACGGCCCGAATACGTGCCCTCGCTTTTTCTGGCGCTGGTCTTTCTGCTGGCGGATCTGTTGCTGCAACGCCCGCCCGGCCTTTGGGCGGTGCTGGCCCTGATCGGGGTCGAGAACCTCAAATCGCGGGGGCGGCATCTGCGGGATGCGAGCTTTGCCGCCGAATGGCTGACCGTGGCGGTGATCCTGACCATGGTGATCTTTGCCAACCGAATTCTGCTGAGCCTTGCGCTGGTGCCGACGCCTTCGCTGACGCTGAACCTCACGGAATTGGCACTGACAACGCTCGCTTATCCGCTGATCGTGGCGGTGACCCATGGTATCATGGGCGTGCGCAAGACCGCGCCGGGCGATCTGGATGCGCTTGGCAAACGGGTGTGATCGGGGAGCGATGATATGAGACGAAGCCGCGCCGACAATGATGCAACCCACACGCGCCTGACGCGCCGCGCCGCCCTTTTGGGCGGGGCGCAGCTATTGTTCATGGGCGGGCTGGCCGCGCGCATGCGCTATCTACAGGTCGATCAGGCCGACCAGTTCCGCCTGCTGGCCGAAGAGAACCGCATCAACATCCGCCTGATCCCCCCTGCCCGGGGTGAGATTTTCGACCGCAACGGCATACAACTTGCCGATAACGTGCCCTCCTACCGGATCGTCATGGTCCGCGAGGATGCGGGCGACGTGGAAGCCGTGATGGAGCGGCTCGCCCAAGTCATCGAGATCGACGAGGAGACCCGCGAACGCGCCATGACCGAAATGTCGCGCTCTGCCCCCTTCCTGCCCGTCACCATCGTTGATGACGTGAGTTGGGAAGTCGTGAGCAAAGTCAGCGTCAACGCCCCCGCCCTGCCCGGCGTCACGCCCGAAGTGGGCCTGACCCGCGTCTATCCGCGCGGCGCGGATTTCGCCCATGTGGTGGGCCGTGTAGGCCGGGTGAGCCAAGCCGACCTCGACGCGCTGGAGAACCCCGATCAGGTGCTGCGCATCCCGCGCTTTCAAATCGGCAAGATCAACGTCGAAGCCCGCGCCGAGAACCTGCTGCGCGGTGCTGCGGGCACCAAACATGTGGAGGTGAACGCCACGGGCCGCGTGATGCGCGAGCTGGAGCGGCGCGAAGGGCAGGCCGGGGCCGATCTGCAACTGACCGTGGACGCCAATCTGCAACGCTATGTGCAGGCCCGTCTGGGCGAGGAAAGCGCCGCCGTGGTCATCATCGACTGCGAGAATGGCGATCTGGCCGCGCTTGCATCCTCGCCCAGCTACGACCCGAACCTCTTTATCGGCGGCATCTCTTCGGCGGATTACAACCCGCTGCTCAATTCCAAATACCGCCCCTTGGTGAACAAACCCATACAGGGCACCTACCCGCCCGGCTCGACCTTCAAAATGATCGTGGCGCTTGCCGCCATCGAAGAGGGCATCGTCACCCCCGATGAGACGGTCTATTGCCCCGGTCATCTGGAGGTCGCGGGGCGGCGGTTCCACTGCTGGAAACGCGCCGGCCACGGCTGGGTCGATCTGCAACATTCGCTGAAACAATCCTGCGATGTCTATTACTACGATCTGGCGGTAAAAGTCGGGATCGAAAAGATCACCGCCATGGCGAACCGCTTTGGCCTTGGGATCAAACATGATCTGGCGCTGTCCTCGGTCGCGGGCGGGCTGGCGCCCACGAAACAGTGGAAACGTTCGGCCCGGGGTGAGGATTGGGTCGTGGGCGACACGGTCAACGCCTCTATTGGGCAAGGTTTCACCCTCTCCTCCCCGCTGCAATTGGCGGTGATGAGCGCGCGGATCGCTACGGGCCGCGCGGTGACGCCGCGGCTGATCAAATCCATCGACGGGGTGGAGCAACCCAGCGGCGCGGGCGAACCGATGGGGCTGAACGAGAACAACCTACGCCAATTGCGCAAGGCGATGTACGACGTGGTGAACGACCGCCGCGGCACCGGCTACCGCAGCCGCATCATCGACGACACGATGCGCATGGCGGGCAAGACCGGCACCAGTCAGGTGCGCAACATCACCGCCGCCGAACGCGCCCGCGGCGTGACCAGCAACGCCGACCTGCCGTGGGAACGCCGCGACCACGCGCTCTTTGTCTGCTTTGCGCCCTATGACAAACCGAAATACGCAGCCTGCGTGCTGGTGGAACACGGCGGCGGCGGCTCGACCGCGGCGGCCCCGATTGCGCGCGACGTGATGTTGCAGGCCATGGCGGGCGGCGAGCCGCCACTCGAAGCCTACCCCAAGTCCGACCGGGGCCGCATCGCCGCCCAACAAGAGGAACTGCGCAACACCACGCCCGAGACCACCGCCAATCTGGAGGGGGAGGATCAGGCATGAGCTATCTGGAGCATACGGTCAAATCCGTCCCCACAGGGCTGCGCAAGATCCTGTTCATGAACTGGCCGCTGGCGATCCTTCTGACCAGTGTCGCGGGCGTCGGTTTTCTGATGCTCTATTCGGTTGCGGGCGGGTCATTCTCCCCTTGGGCCGAACCGCAGATGAAACGTTTCGCCATGGGCATGGCGATCATGTTCACCGTGGCGATGGTGCCGATCTGGCTTTGGCGCAACCTGTCGGGCGTGGCCTATGGGGCGACCTTGGTGCTGCTGGTCGCGGTCGAACTCTTCGGCTCTGTCGGCATGGGCGCGCAGCGGTGGATCGACATCGGCTTCATGCGGCTACAACCGTCGGAACTGATGAAAATCACGCTGGTCCTGTTTTTGGCCGCCTATTACGACTGGCTGCCGGTCAAAAAGGTCTCGCGCCCCTTCTGGGTGCTGGTGCCCATCCTGATCATCGTGATCCCCACCGCGCTGGTGCTGAAACAGCCCGACCTTGGCACCTCGATCCTGCTGCTGACTGCCGGGGGCGGGCTGATGTTCCTTGCGGGCGTGCACTGGGCCTATTTCGCCGCCGTCATCACCGCCGCCATCGGGCTGGTCACTGCCGTCTTCCAATCGCGCGGCACCCCGTGGCAACTGCTGAAAGATTACCAATACCGCCGCATCGACACCTTCCTCGACCCCAGCCAAGATCCGCTTGGCGCGGGCTATCACATCACCCAATCCAAGATCGCGCTTGGCTCGGGCGGCTGGTCGGGGCGCGGCTATATGCAGGGCACCCAATCGCGGCTGAACTTCCTGCCCGAGAAACACACCGACTTCATCTTCACCACATTGGCCGAAGAGTTCGGCTTCGTCGGCGGCGTCTCCCTTCTGGGGCTTTACGCGCTGATCATCCTGTTCTGCGTGGCCTCGGCGGTGAAGAACAAGGACCGGTTCTCAAGCCTGCTGACCCTTGGCATCGCACTTAACTTCTTTCTCTTTTTCGCCGTTAACATGTCGATGGTCATGGGGCTGGCCCCCGTGGTCGGCGTGCCCCTGCCGATGGTGAGCTATGGCGGCTCGGCCATGCTGGTGCTGCTGCTGGCCTTCGGCTTGGTGCAATCGGCGCATGTTCACAGACCGAGGTAATTCATGACGATCAACATTCTCTTCGCCGCCAAAGCCGAACGCTGGGACGGCTACGAACAGCCTTTGAACGAAGCCCTGCGCAAAGCACTGCCGGGGCAGGATTTCACGCTGGCCACCGATCTGCCCCCTGAAGAGGTCGACTATATCGTCTATGCCCCGAACAGCGAGTTGCAGGACTTCACCCCCTACACGCGCGCCAAAGCTGTGCTGAACCTCTGGGCCGGGGTAGAGGCGATCACCGGCAATGAGACCTTGAAAATACCGCTGGCGCGGATGGTCGATTTCGGCCTGACCCACGGCATGGTCGAATGGTGTACGGGCCATGTGCTGCGCCATCATCTGGGGATGGATACCGACATCCTGCGCAAGGATGCCAAATGGGCGCCGCGCACCCCGCCGCTGGCGCGCGAGCGCAGCGTGGCGGTGCTGGGCATCGGTGCGCTCGGCCAAGCGGTGGCCGAGGCGCTGGTGGGTCTGGGCTTTGACGTGACCGGCTGGTCGCGAAGCGAAAAGCAGATCGAGGGCGTGCGTTGCTTGCATGGCGACGAAGGTCTGACGGAAGCGCTCAAACGCGCCGAGATCGCCGTGCTCCTGATGCCCGACACGCCCGCCACGCAGAACGTTCTGAATGCCGAGACGCTCGCGCAAATGCCCGAGGGTGCCTTCATCATCAACCCCGGTCGCGGGCCGCTGATCGACGACGATGCGCTCTTGGCAGCTCTCGATAGCGGACAGATCGCCCATGCAACGCTCGACGTCTTCCGGGTGGAGCCGCTGCCCGAGGATCACCCCTATTGGGCGCATCCGAAGGTGACCGTGACCCCGCATATCGCGGCGGCCACGCGCAACGACACGGCCTCGGAAGTCATCGCCGAGAACATTCGCCGCCGCGAGGCCGGCGAGCCCCTGCTACATCTGGTGGACCGCGACCGGGGATATTGACCCCGGACGCGGCAAGGCTCAGGCGGCCAACCCGCGCCCCTTGAGCAGCGCCTCGACCCCCGGCAGACGCCCCCGGAAGGCAATGTAAAGCTCCGCCGGATCGCGGCTACCGCCGGTCGAGAGGATGTGTTCCTCCAACGCGTCGGCGCGTTCGGCGTCGAAAGCCCCGCCCGCTTCCTCGAAGGCGGCAAAGGCGTCGGCGTCCATCACCTCGGACCACATGTAGCTGTAATAGGCGCTGGAATAGCCGTCGCCCGAAAACACATGCGCGAACTGCGGGGTGGCGTGGCGCATGCGGATCGCCTGCGGCATGCCGATGCTGCGGAGCACCTTGGCCTGTTTCGCCATCGGATTGGCAGGCGGCTCGCCGTCGTGGAACTCCAAATCGACGAGGGCGGAGGCGATATATTCCACCGTCTGAAAGCCCAAGTCGAAGGTCGCCGCGGCCAGCACCTTGTCGAGCATCTCACGCGGCATCGCCTCGCCCGTGCGGGCATGGGTGGCGAATTTCTGCAGCACCTCGGGCTGGTCCAGCCAGTGCTCGTAAAGCTGGCTCGGCAATTCCACGAAGTCGCGCGCCACCGAGGTGCCGCTGACGCTTTCATAGGTTACGTCCGAGAGCATCTGGTGCAGCGCATGGCCGAACTCGTGAAACAGCGTGCGGGCGTCGTCGTAGGACAGTAGCGCCGGATCGCCCTTGGCGAAATTGCAGACGTTGATCACCACGGGCGCCTGTTCGCGCGGGAACTTCGCCTGCGACCGCATGGCCGAGCACCACGCGCCCGACCGCTTCGAGCCCCGCGCGAAATAATCGCCGATGAAGACCGCCACATGCTGGCCGTTCCGCGTCACTTCCCACGCCCGGCAATCGGGGTGGTAGAGCGGCACGTCGAGCGGCGCGAATTCCAGCCCGAACAGCCGGTTGGCGCAGTCGAAGGCCGCGTCGATCATCCGGTCGAGCTGGAAATAGGGTTTCAGCGCCGCCTCATCGAGATCATGCTCCGCCGCGCGCCGCTTCTCGGCGTAGTAGCGCCAGTCCCATGGCTCCAGCGCACCGTTCACGCCGTCCTCGCGCATCAGCGCGGTGAGCACCTCGGCATCGGCGTCGGCCTGCGCCTTGGCCGGTTTCCAGACCGACATCAGCAAGTCGCGCACGGCTTGCGGGGTCTTCGCCATCTCGGTTTCGAGCTTGTAGGCGGCGAAATTGTCGTAGCCGAGGAGTTCGGCGCGCTCCTTGCGCAGGGCCAGCGTCTCGGCCGCGATCTCGCGGTTGTCGGTTTCCCCGCCGTTCGCGCCCCGCGCTTCCCACGCGCGGAACGCCTTCTCGCGCAGGTCGCGCAGGTCCGAAAATTGCAGGAAGGGCGTGATGAGTGAGCGCGACAGCGTGACCACCGGGCCTTGCGCGCCCTTTTCTTCGCCCGCAGCCCGGGCGGCATCGATCACGAAGTCCGGCAGGCCGGTCAGATCGTCCTCGGTCAGCGGCATGAACCAGTCGCGCTCGTCCGCCAGCAGGTTCTGGGTGAACTGGGTGCCCAGCACCGCCAGCCGCGCCTTGATCTCTTTCATGCGCTCGGCCTCCGACCCCGTGAGCGCCGCGCCTGAGCGGACGAAGCCACGGTGCGTCAGCATCAGCACGCGGGCCTGTTCCTCGCTGAGGTCGAGCCTGTCGCGCGCCTCCCAAACGGCATTGATGCGGGCGAAGAGTTTCGTGTTGCCCGAGATCGCCGATTGATGCGCGGCGAGCTTGGGGGAGAAGTCGCGCTGCAACGCTTCGCGCGCCGGGTTGCTGTCTGCGCCCGCGACGGTGAAGAAGACGCTCAGAACCTTGTCGAGCGCCGCGCCGGAGGCTTCCAACGCCTCAATGGTATTAGCGAACGTGGGGGCCTCGGAATTGCCGGCAATGGCGACGATCTCGGCCCGGTGGGCGGTGAGCGCCTCTTCGAGTGCCGGGGCGAAATCATCGTCGGAAATGCGATCAAAGGGGGCGATGCCGAAGGGAGTCTCCCATTCGGTCAGAAGCGGGTTGGTCATGCAGGTCTCCTTTGCGCCCAAGATGGGGCGCGCCGGGGTGACTTGCAATCACCCGCCGCAGGTTTCGCAGCCCGCGCGGCGTTTGAGCCCGATCTTGCGGGTCTCGCCATAAAGCCCGTCGTAGATCATCATCTCGCCGCGCAGCACGCTGCCCGCCCCGGTGATGAGCTTCACCGCCTCCAGCGCCATCATCGTGCCGATCACGCCGGGCAGTGGCCCGATCACCCCGGCCTCGGCGCAGGAAGGCGCAAGCCCCGCTGCCGGCGCTTCGGGGAAGATGCAGCGATAACAGGGCGCGCCGCGGGCGGGATCGAAGACGCTGAGCTGCCCCTCCCATTGGCTGAGCGCCCCCGAGATGAGCGGCGTGCCCGACGCAACGCAGGCGGCATTGACCCGGTAGCGGGTATCGAAATTGTCGGTCCCGTCGAGCACGAGGTCATAGTCGGCCACCAGATCCTCGGCGATCTCGTCGGTCAGACGGCGATGGTAGGGGCGCACGGTGACGTGGGGGTTCTGGGCCAGCATCTCGGCCTGCGCGGAACAGACCTTGGGCGTGCCGATGGCGGCGTCCTTGTGGATCACCTGCCGTTGCAGATTCGCGTTCTCGACCGCGTCATCGTCGATCACCCCGATGGTGCCGACGCCCGCCGCGGCGAGATATTGCAATACGGGCGCGCCGAGACCGCCCGCGCCGATCACCAGCACCTTCGCGTTCTTCAGCGCCTTCTGCCCGGGGCCGCCGACCTCACGCAACACGATGTGCCGGGCGTAGCGGTTCAACTCACTCTCCGAAAAACGGCCCGAGGCGGGGGCTTCGGTCGGCGCGTCCGGCGTGGCGCGCGCGCGCAGGGTCGCCAGCCCCTGCCGGTAGAGCAGCACCAGCACGACGAAACCGCCCAAGAGCAGCCAAGGCGCGGCGCTGCCGCCGGTGGCGAGGCGCAGCGGATGGGTGGCCGGAAACAGCAGATGCAGCGCGACCAGCGCCAGATACATCAGCCCGACCAGCCCCGCGCGCAGCCCGCGCGGCAGGCCAAGGAAGCCGCCGCCAAACCAAAGCGCCGCCGCGATAATCAAAACAGCCAGCATCACTGCGCCCCCGTCGAGCCAAACCCGCCCGCGCCGCGCGGGGTCTCATCAAGGCGCTCGGCCAGATCGAAGCCCGCCTGCACCACCGGAGCCACTACCATCTGCGCGATGCGCATGCCATGTTCGACGGTGAAGGCCTCCGCCCCCATATTGCCCATGATCACCCCCACGACGCCGCGATAATCGCTGTCGATGGTGCCGGGGCTGTTGATCAGGGTGATCCCATGCTTCAGCGCGAGACCCGAGCGCGGGCGGATCTGCACCTCGAACCCCTGCGGGATCGCCATCTGCAACCCGGTGGAGATCAGCGCCCGCGTGCCGGGGGCCAAGGTGACCGTGCCGCCGGGCAGATTGGCCCGCAGGTCCGCCCCCGCCGCCCCGGCGCTTTCATAGGCGGGCAGTGGCAGGCTGCGGTCCGCGCCATCGGCCCAGCAGAGTTTGATCGTGGTCATAGCGCCCCCTCAGGCAAGTGCTGCGGCGATACGTTCGGCCAGACGGGCGGCCACGGCATCTTTGCCCATGCGCGGCCAGTCCTCGGCCCCGGCCTCGGTGATCAGTGTCACGGCATTCTCGCGCCCGCCCATGATGCCGGTGGCGGGGGAGACGTCATTGGCGACGATCCAGTCACAGCCCTTGCGCTCCCGTTTCGCGGTGGCATGGGCCAGCACGTCGTTCGTCTCGGCGGCAAAGCCTACGACGAGTGGCGGGCGGCCTTTGCCGCGCTGGCTGACCGTTTTCAGGATGTCGGGGTTTTCCGCGAAAGTCAGGCTGGGCAGCCCGTCTTTCGATTTCTTCAGCTTCCGGTCCCCTGCCCCCTGCACATGCCAATCGGCCACCGCGGCGGCAAAGACGGCGGCATCGGCGGGCAGAGCAGCCTCTACCGCCTGCATCATCTCTTGCGCCGTTTGCACCGGCACCACCTCGACGCCCTCGGGCGGGGCGACTTCGGCGGGGCCGGTGACAAAGACGACCTTGGCCCCCAGATCCGCCAGCGCCCGCGCGATGGCTGTGCCCTGCGCCCCGGAAGAGCGGTTGGCGATATAGCGCACCGGGTCGATCGGCTCATGGGTGGGGCCGGAGGTGACGAGGATGCGCTTGCCCGCAAGCGGCCCCTGCCCAAGCCGCGCCTCGACTGCCGCGACAATTTCAAGCGGTTCGGCCATCCGCCCCGGCCCGTATTCACCGCAGGCCATATCACCGTCATTCGGCCCGACCATTGTGATGCCATCGCCGCGCAGAGTAGCGATGTTGCGCTGCGTCGCGGGGTGCTGCCACATCCGCACGTTCATCGCAGGTGCCAGCAGCACTGGCGTATCGGTGGCCAAAAGCAAGGTCGAGGCCAGATCATTTGCCGCCCCCTGCGCCATCTTGGCCATCAGGTCCGCCGTGGCGGGGGCAACCACCAAAAGGTCCGCCGCGCGGCTGAGCTGGATATGCCCCATCTCGGCCTCATCACCGAGGTCGAAAAGATCGCGAAAGACCTTCACGCCGGTCAGGGCAGATACGGAAAGCGGGGTGACAAACTCTTCGCCCGCGCGGGTCAGCACCGGTGTCACCTTGGCCCCACGCTCGCGCAGACGCCGGATCAGATCGAGGGATTTATAGGCGGCAATGCCGCCGCCGATGATCAGCAGAATATGTTTGCCCGACAGCATAAAGGCCCCCCGTTTGCATTAGGGAGACCTTAATCCGGGGCGGGGAAATCTGCCAGCCCCGGAAGGGATCGCGATGCGGGGTCAGGCCAGAAAGGCGAAGACCTCACGCGATTGCATCTCAAGCGACTTGCGCATCTTGCCAAAGGCCGCGGCTTCAAGCTGGCGGACCCGCTCTTTGCTGAGGCTGAGTTCATCGCCAAGGCTTTCCAAAGTACGCGCAGGATCCCGCAGTTTGCGTTCGCGCACGATGAATTGCTCACGCTCGGACAGGCCCTGCATTGCCGCCAGCAACCAGTTCCGCAGCTGCGCCGTGTCATGCTCTTCCTCGACACGCTCCGCCGCCTGCGCGCTTTCATCAGCCAGTGCTTCGATCCACTCGCGGCCCTCATCCTCAGCGCTCTGCGTGGCGTTCAGCGAATAGTCCGAGCCCGACAGACGGCCTTCCATCATCTCGACATCATGCAGCGGCACGCCGATTTCGGTCGAAATCATCTGGCGCAGCTGGTGCTTGTCCAACGTCTCGCCCATGGCCGTGGCCTCACGCTCCAACCGAGCCTGCACGCGGCGCATGTTGAAAAACAACGATTTCTGAGAGGAGGTCGACCCTGTCCGCACCATCGACCAATTGCGCATCACGTGGTCCTGAATGCTCGCCTTGATCCACCAGACCGCATAGGTCGAGAAACGCACGCCGCGGTCGGGGTCAAATTTGTCGGCGGCCTTCATCAGGCCCAGACCGGCCTCTTGGATCAGATCGTTCATCGGCGCGCCGTAACGCTTGAACTTGCCGGCCATCGAAATCGCCAGACGCATGTAGGCGGTGATCAAACGGTGCAACGCGGCCTCATCCCGGTGATCGCGCCACGCATAGGCCAATTCCAACTCCGTCTCGGCATCGAGCAATTCGGCCTTCATTGCGGTGCGGGTGAGTGAAAATTCGCGAGCGGTTTGCAATGACATTTGGTATCCCCCTTGAGAAATGCGCGGCGCACCTTGTGATGGGCCTTTGGTGGAGATACGCAGAGACATGCCATTTGGTTCAAATATTTGGTGAGAAGATGTTGCCTAGAACTACCTTTGCCCTAGGCGGGGCGGCCTCGGGCAAGTCGGAATGGGCGGAGGCCCTCGTAAATTCCAGCGGCATGTCAAAGACTTACCTCGCCACCGGTCGCATCTGGGATGACGAAGTTCAAGAACGCGTGAACAAGCATCAAGCAAGGCGCGATGCGGGGTGGCGTACCGTTGAATGCCCGCTAGATCTGACCGAACCACTGGCGAAACTGCCCGCCGGCGAAATCGTGCTGATCGACTGTGCGACCATGTGGCTGAGCAATCACCTGATGGAAGGCAGCGATCTGGAGGCCGCGCAGGCGCAGCTTTTGCAGGCCCTGCGGGGCTGCGCCGCGCATTGGATCGTGGTCTCGAATGAGGTCGGCCAAGGCATCGTGCCCGAGAACGCCATGGCCCGCCAATTCCGCGAGGCGCAGGGGCGGCTCAACATCGCCTTGGCCGCCGAGGCAGAGACGGTGGTGCAGGTCGTCGTCGGCCTGCCGCAACTGCTGAAAGGGGAGATGCCATGACCATTTGGCACTGGGTGCGCCACGGCCCGACCCATGAGAAGAACTTCGTCGGCTGGCGCGATGTCCCGGCGGACCTTTCCGATGCGCCCCGACTGGCGCGGTTGAACCTGCACCTGCCCGATGAGGCGCTGCTCGTCTCCTCGGACCTGATCCGCGCAGTGCATACGGCCGATGCGCTCGCCCAGCCTTCCCGCCGGCGCCTGCCCCATGAGCATGGACTGCGGGAGCTGCATTTCGGCGCTTGGGACGGGCTGCATTTCTCCGAAGTCGCCGCGCGTGACCCGGACCTCAGCCGCGCCTATTGGGAGACCCCCGGCGATGTCATGGCCCCCGAGGGCGAAAGCTGGAACCAGACCAAGGCGCGCGTCGACCGGGTGGTGGCACGGATCAACGCGGCCCACCCCAATGCCCATGTGATCGCCGTGGCGCATTTCGGCGTCATCCTCACGCAGGTGCAGCAGGCCCAAGGTGGCGGCCCGCTAGAGGCGATGGCCCATAAGATCGACAACCTTTCGGTGACGCAGCTGTCCCACGACAACGGCCAATGGCGGGTTGAAGGGATCAATCATACGCCCTGACCCACAGTGCCGTTAACCATTCCTAAACCCGTCTTGCCTACCGATTAACCATAGCAAGACGGAGCAGGGGTAATGGTATCGCGGGCCTATACGGTCGCATTTCAAGGGGTCGACGCGCGCATCGTCGAGGTGCAATGCGCGGTCACCGCCGGGCTGCCGGGCTTTTCGATCGTCGGACTGGCGGACAAGGCCGTCTCGGAAGCCCGGGACCGGGTGCGCACGGCGCTCAGCGCCTTGGCCATCGCGCTGCCGTCCAAACGCATCACCGTCAATCTCTCCCCCGCCGACCTGCCCAAGGAAGGCAGCCATTTCGACCTGCCCATCGCGCTGGCGCTGCTCTCGGCGCTGGATATCCTGCCGGATGACATCACCCAGAATGTGGTGGCCTTGGGGGAGCTTTCGCTCGACGGGACGCTGATGCCCGTGGTCGGCGCCCTGCCCGCCGCCATGGCCGCCGCCGCCGAGGACCGCAGCCTGCTCTGCCCCGCAGGGTCGGGGGCGGAGGCCGCATGGGTGGGCAAGACACAGGTCATCGCCGCCGCCACTCTGGGCGACGTGGTGCGCCACTATACCGGCCAAGTGCCGATCACCCCAGCAGAGCCGGGCGAAGTACCCCTCACGCCCGCGGGCCGCGACCTGCGCGAGGTTAAAGGTCAGGAACGCGCCAAACGCGCGTTGGAGATCGCCGCCGCCGGACGGCATCACCTGATGCTGGTCGGCACGCCGGGGTCGGGCAAATCCATGCTGGCCGCGCGGCTGCCCGGCATCCTACCGCCGCTGACGGCAGGTGAAGCGCTTGAGACCTCGATGATCCACTCCCTCGCCGGGCTGCTGGATGAGGGCGGCATTTCCCGCAGCCGCCCCTTTCGCGAGCCGCATCACACGGCCTCCATGGCTGCGATCATCGGCGGGGGTCGGCAGGCGCGACCGGGGGAGGCATCTCTGGCCCATAACGGCGTGTTGTTCATGGACGAATTCCCTGAGTTCAACCGCACGGTCCTCGAAACCCTGCGCCAACCGATCGAGACTGGCGAGGTCATGATCGCGCGGGCCAATGCCCATGTGAAATACCCTTGCCGCTTCATGCTCGTCGCGGCGGCGAACCCCTGCAAATGCGGCTACCTGCCCGACCCGGCCCGCGCCTGCGCCCGTGTCCCGGCTTGCGGGGAAGACTATCTCGGGCGTATCTCCGGCCCGCTGATGGACCGGTTCGATCTGCGCGTCGACGTGCCGCCCGTCAGCTACAGCGACCTCAACCTGCCCGCCAACGGCGAGACCTCGGCCGAGGTCGCGGCAAGGGTCGCCGCCGCGCGGGCGCTTCAATCCACGCGCTACGCGCCGCATGACGGGATTTCGGCCAATGCTGATGCGGCGGGTGACCTGCTCGAAACCGTCGTCAGCCCGGATGCCGAAGCGCGCACGCTGCTTCTGCGCGCAGCAGAACGGTTTTCCTTGTCGGCGCGCGGGTATCACCGGGTCATGCGTGTCGCGCGCACCATCGCCGACCTTGCGGGGGAACCCGAGGTCCGCCGGTCCCATATGGCCGAGGCGATCAGCTTTCGTCTGCCCGATCCGGCGGCAGGGCATTGATCCAATCGGCGAGGGCCGCAAGGCTCTGCCGCGCCTCGGGCAGGTGGTTCTGAAACAGCGGCCAGACATGCGGCAGGTCATGGACCTCCTGCAAAGTGGCCGACACGCCCGCTTCGCGCAGACGGGCCGCCAATCGGCGGCTGTCATCACGCAGGATTTCGCTGTCACTTACGGTGAGCCAGACGGGCGGTGCGCCGTTGAAATCCGCAAGAATTGGACTCGCCCGGGGGCTCTCCGCATCCTGCCCCTGAAGATAGAGCCGCGCCATTTCCGTCGCGCGGGCGGCGGGCAACAACACGTCGCGTTCGGCATTCTGAGTGAAACTTGGGCCTGAAAACGTCAGGTCCAACAAGGGTGAAAGCCCAAAGGCGCCAGCAGGCAGCGCCGCCCCCTCGCGACAAAGCTGCCCCAAAAGATCGAAAACCAGCGCGCCGCCCGCGCTGTCGCCGCCAATCACGATGTCCCCCGCGGCGATGCCCATTTGACACAGCGCATCCCACGCCGCGCGGATGTCTTGCGCAGGTTTGGGAAAGGCCGCTTCCGGCACGCGCGCATAGCGCGGCAGCACCGCCCGCGCGCCGGTCAGCAGGGATAGGCGCGCGACCATCGCCCGGTGCGTCTCCGGACTGCCAAACACGAACCCGCCGCCATGAACGTAGAGGATCACACGCCCTCGGGAGGCCTGCGGCGGCGTAAGCCAAAGCGCCGATCCCGCCCCCGGCAAATCACGCCATTCCGCATGCACCTCGCGCGGCCCCTTGAAAAAAAGCCGCGCCTGCATCTCCATCGTGGCCCGCAGGAATTGCGGGTTTGCATGCGCCAGCAAAGGTTTCTCTGTCAGACGCAGGTAGCGGTTCAGAAGATGCTGGCGCAGGCTCACCCGCGCTTGGCCTCGATCGCCTCCCAGATTTTTCCGGCGATATTCTCGCCATCGAACCGTTCCAGTTCTTGAATGCCGGTGGGAGAGGTCACGTTAATCTCGGTCAGATAATCGCCGATCACATCGATCCCGACAAAGATTTGGCCCTTTTCTTTGAGCAATGGCCCGATGGCGGCACAGATCTCCCGATCACGCTCCGTCAGCCCGACCTTCTCAGGCCGCCCGCCGACATGCATGTTCGACCGCGTCTCGCCCGCCGCCGGGACGCGGTTGATCGCGCCCACCGGCTCCCCGTCCACAAGAATGACGCGCTTGTCACCCTTGGATACGGCAGGCAGGAATTTCTGAACGATGAGCGGCTCACGCGAGAAGCCAGTGAACAACTCATGCAGGGAGGTGAGGTTGCGGTCATTGGCGTCCAACCGGAACACTCCGGCACCGCCATTGCCGTAAAGCGGTTTCAGAATCACATCGCCATGCTTCGCCTTGAAGGCTTTGATGGTCGAAAGATCACGCGCAATCGTGGTGGGCGGCGTCAGATCGGGGAAGTCGAGAACCAGAAGTTTCTCGGGGTAATTGCGGACCCAAAAGGGATCGTTGACCACCAATGTGGTTTCTTTCAGCCGGTCCAGCAGGTGGGTCGAGGTGATGTAATGCATGTCGAAAGGCGGGTCTTGGCGCAGCCAGACCACGTCGAAATCCGCCAAATCGACCTCGCGCTCTTCTCCGAACCGGGCATGATCGCCCTGCACGCGCTGCACGGTAAAGTCATAGCCCCGCGCAGTGATCCGCCCCTCTTGGTACGCCAAATGATCGGGCGTGTAGAAGAACAGCTCATGCCCCCGCGCCTGCGCCTCTTCGGCCAGCCGAAAGCTGCTGTCGGCATTGATGTTCACGTCCCCGATCGGGTCCATTTGAAAGGCGATTTTCATCGGCGTCCCCCGCTGCTTACCTTTGTCGTGATCCGACCCGGACCGACGGTGCAGGCTTTCGGGATCGCTTCTTAGATGGCGCAGCAGGGGCCTATGCGCAATGGGTCAGCCGTGGCCAAAAGCGTTTTCGATGATTTCAGTGCCCCCCTGCCCATCGACTAGCGCCACGTCAAAGCGCACCTCGGTCAGGCTTCCTGCAGGTTCGCCAGCAAGAAATTCCTCGGCGGAGCGGTAGATGCGCTGCATCTGTCGGGCGGAAAGGCTTTCGGCGGCCCGTGCGAAACTACGGCTTTGTTTCACCTCGACAAAGATTAAGGCAGCCCCATCGCGCAGGATCAAATCAATTTCACCAGCGCGGCCGCGCCAACGGCGGCGCGCGATGGCAAAACCGCGCCTTTCATAGTCTTGCGCGATCCGGTTCTCGGCGGCGATCCCAGCGTGATAGGCCATGCGCCCCCGTTGGCGTTTGGCCGCAGTTCGTATCCCCGTATTGCCCTGCGCCATTTTCATCGCTCCGATCCGCGTTCTAACCTTTGCCGAGCGCCAATGCCGCTTGATAGACCTGCCGCCGTGGCAGGCCATGGGCCTGCGCCACCAAATCGACAGCGTCACGCATCGACATATCTGTAAGCGCCCGTTGCAAATCTGTTTCTAGGTCAAGGTGATTAACAGAGTCTGAACGGCTGCGATCAATCAGCACGACCACTTCGCCTTTCGGTGCCTTCGCTTGATAAAGCCCGGCGAGATTTTCGAGGGTATCGCGCTGGATCTCTTCGAATTTCTTGGTCAACTCCCGGCACATTGCCGCCTTGCGCCCCGCGCCCAGTGCGGTTGCCGCATCGCGCAGCATGGCGCCGAGCCGTTTGGGCGATTCGTAGAACACCAGTGTTCCCGGCACGTCGCGCAGCTTTTCCAGCGCCGCGATCCGGGCCGATTTGCTGTTGGGCAGGAAACCCGCAAAGAAAAATGCATCCGTCGGCAGGGCGCCCAAGGCCAGCGCGGTCAGCACGGCCGATGGCCCCGGCGCGCAGGTCTGCATCACGCCCGCTTCGGCCGCGGCGCGGCTTAATTCAAACCCCGGATCGGCGATCAGCGGCATGCCCGCCTCCGACGCATAGGCGACCGATTTGCCCTCGCGGATGGCCGCGATCAGCCGCTCTTGCACCGATGTGCCGCTGTGATCGTGCAGCGCCAGCACCTTGCGCCCATCAAGCGGCACCCCATGAATTTCCATCAGCCGCCGCAGGCTGCGCGTGTCCTCTGCCGCCAGCAAATCCGCCGAGGCCAGCGTGTCGAGCGCGCGCAACGTGATATCGCGTGCGGTGCCGATGGGGACGCCCACGAAATAAAGTCCCGGGGCTAGCTCTGTCTTGTCAAATTTCAACGCTGGACCCGCCTTTCGCAGTCACTATGATCGCGGCCATGTTCCGGCGACCATCGTCGTCTTGCCACCACCGGGGAGTGAATACAAATGATTGCCTGTTTCCGCGCCATCCGCAAGAAGATGCACCTGCTCTTGCTGCCGCTCTTCGCGGTCCTGCTGGCGGCCTGTCAGCCTGTCGCCACGGGCGGCGCCAATTCCGGCGGCCCGCGCATCGACCCTGCGGCCCCCGTTCCCGTGGCGCTCTTGGTCCCGCGCGGCGGCACGGCCAGTGATGAGTTGCTGGCCAAGAACCTCGAAAACGCCGCGCGCCTTGCGATGCGCGATCTGGATGGCGTGCAGATCGACCTGCGCGTTTATGGCACCGCAGGCAATGCCAGCACAGCCGCCTCCGTCGCCGCGCAGGCGGTGAATGAAGGGGCCAAGATCATCCTTGGCCCGGTTTACGGCGAAGCGGCCAATGCGGCTGGGGTGGCCGTGGCCTCCTCCGGGGTCAACGTGATCTCCTTCTCGAACAACCCGACCATCGCGGGTGGCAATGTTTTCGTGCTCGGGCCGACCTTTGCCAATACCGCCAACCGGTTGGTGAGCTTTGCCAAGCGCAACGGCAAAGACAAAATGGTCGTGCTGCATGGTCAGGACCTTGCCGGACAACTGGGCCGTGACGCGATCCTTCAGGCGATCAGCGCCAATGGCGCGACGCTGGCAGGCACCGTCGATTACGCGCTGAGCCAAGAGTCGGTCGTGGCCGCCGTGCCGCGCGTCAAAGCGACCATCGAAGGCAGCGGCGCCAATGCGCTCTTCCTCACCACCTCCTCGGCCAGTGCTCTGCCGCTTTTCGCGCAGCTTCTGCCCGAGGCCGGCATCCAATCGGCGACCACACAATATGTCGGCCTGACCCGTTGGGACATCCCCGCCCAAACGCTGGAACTGCCCGGCGTTCAGGGCGGCTGGTTCGCCCTGCCCGACAGGGCGGCGAGCGGTGCCTTCTCGAACCGTTACACCGCGGCCTATGGCAGTGATCCGCACCCTCTGGCCGGGCTGGCCTTTGACGGGATCGCGGCGATCGGCTCCTTGGTGAAGGGCGGCAAATCCAACGCGCTTTCCGGGGCCGCGCTGACCCAAGGGGCGGGCTTCCAAGGCGCCAGCGGCATCTTCCGCCTGCGCCGCGATGGCACCAACGAACGTGCGCTGGCCGTGGCCACGATCCGCGACAACCGTGTCGTCGTGCTTGACCCGGCACCGCGCGGCTTTGGCGGGGCTGGTTTCTGAATTGGACCTCGCGAAACCGACAACAACATCAGGCGCGCGTCGACACCCGCGCCTGATTTGCGCGCCCGAGCAAATCTTTGACGACACGGCGATCTGGCAGGCCCTCGCCCAGCGCGACAGCACGCTGGAGGGCGCAGCCCTCAGGGCCGAGATCGTTCCCCTGATCCAAGAAGCCCAGCAGGCGGGCCGCAAGGCCATCGCGGCGGGCTTTGCTGAATCGCCCTTCGATGCCCGGGCGATGACCTCTTCCTACACCTATCTCACCGACCAACTGCTGCGCTGCGTCTTGCAGATCGCCACGCAGGTGCTGCACCCCAACCCGAACCCGACCGAGGGTGAACGGCTCGCTATGATTGGCGTCGGCGGCTATGGCCGGGGAGAGATGGCGCCCTTTTCCGATGTCGATCTGCTGTTCCTCATTCCCTACAAGGCCACCGCATGGTCGGAGAGCGTGATCGAATCGATGCTCTACATCCTGTGGGATTTGAAGCTGAAGGTCGGCCACGCCACCCGCACCATCGAAGACTGCCTGCGGCTGGGGGCGGATGATTTCACCATTCAGACCGCCCTGCTGGAAAACCGTTTCATCGACGGCGATGTGACCCTTGCGCAAGAGCTTTCCGAACGGCTCAAGAACGAACTTTTCTCAGGCGCGGGAAAGGATTTCATCGAAGCGAAACTGGAAGAGCGCGACAACCGCCACCTGAAACAGGGTGAGCGCTATATGGTCGAGCCCAACGTCAAGGAAGGTAAGGGCGGGCTGCGCGATCTGCATTCGTTGTTCTGGATCGCCAAATTCATCCATGACGTGGATCGGGTCGCGGATCTGGTCGATCTCGGCGTGTTCCGCGCCGATGAATACGACACCTTCCGCGAGGCCGAGGCTTTTCTCTGGGCCGTGCGGGGGCACCTCCACCTGATTGCCGGGCGCGCGACGGAACAGCTGACCTTCGACATGCAGGTGCAGGTCGCCCAAGCGATGGGCTATCAGGACATCGGCGGCCGGCGGGGCGTCGAGATCTTCATGCAGGCCTATTTCCGCCATGCCACCGCAGTGGGGGATCTGACGCGCATCTTCGTCAGCGGGCTCGAAGCGTCGCATATGAAGGCCGAACCGCTGCTGGAACGCATCTTCCGCCGCCGCCCGAAAATCCGCGAGGGGTTTCAGGTGGTCCACAACCGCATCGCGGTGAAGGACGATGAAGAGTTTTTGCAAGACAAGCTGAACCTGCTGCGCATCTTCGAAGAAGCGCTGCGCACAGGCATGTTGATCCACCCCGATGCGATGCGTCTGATCAAGGCCAACCTCGCGCTGATCGACGACGACATGCGCCGCACGCCCGAAGCCCGGCGCATCTTTCTCGATCTGTTGTTGAAACACGGCAACCCCGAACGCTCCCTGCGGCGGATGAACGAATTGGGCGTCTTGGGCGCCTTCATCCCTGAGTTCGAGCCGATCGTCGCGATGATGCAGTTCAACATGTATCATTCCTACACGGTCGACGAACACACTATCCAATGTATCGCCAACCTCGCCCGGATCGAAAAGGGCGAGCTGGAAGAGGAACTGCCCGTTGCCTCCTCGATCCTGAAACGCGGGGTGAACCGCAAGGTGCTCTATGTGGCCCTGCTGCTGCATGACATCGGCAAGGGGCGGCCCGAGGACCATTCCATCATCGGTGCGAAACTGGCGCGGCGCATCGGACCGCGGCTGGGGCTGAAACGCGATGAGGTCGACACGGTGGAATGGCTGGTGCGCTATCACCTGCTGATGTCCGACATGGCGCAGAAACGCGACATCGCCGATCCGCGCACAGTGCGCGATTTTGCCAAGGCGGTACAGACGGTCAAACGGCTCGACCTGCTTTGCGTGCTAACGGTCTGCGACATTCGTGGCGTCGGGCCGAATACATGGAACAATTGGAAAGCGGTGCTGATCCGCGCGCTCTATCGCCAGACCGAGCGGGCGCTGGAAACCGGGCTCGAAGACCTCAACCGCGAAAACCGGGGCGCGGAGGCCAAGAAAGCCCTGCGCGCCGCGCTCTCCGATTGGCCGCGCAAACGTCTCCAGCGCGAGACGGCCCGCCATTATCCGCCCTATTGGCAGGGTCTGCATGTCACCGCCCATGTCGCCTTTGCGGAACTGCTGCGCGACATCGGCAATGACGATATTCGCATTGATCTGCACCCCGACGAAGACCGCGGCGCGACGCGGGCCTGTTTCGTCATGGCCGATCACCCCGGCATCTTTGCCCGGCTCGCCGGCGCGCTGGCGCTGGTCGGCGCCAATGTGGTGGATGCGCGCAGCTACACCACGAAGGATGGTTTCGTCACCGACGCTTTCTGGATTCAGGACAGCGAAGATCAACCCTATGAGGCCAGCCGCCTGCCGCGGCTGCGCGAGATGATCCTCAAGACCCTGCGCGGCGAGATCGTCGCCCGCGATGCGCTGAAATCCCGCGATAAGGTCAAGAAGCGCGAGCGCGCTTTCAAAGTGCCCACACATATCACCTTCGACAACGAAGGTTCGGAAATCTACACGATCATCGAGGTCGACACCCGCGACCGGCCCGGTCTGCTCTATGATCTGACGCGCACCTTGGCGGCCTCGAATGTCTATATCGCCAATGCGGTGATTGCGACCTATGGCGAACAGGTGGTCGATACCTTCTACGTCAAGGATATGTTCGGCCTGAAATACTATACCGAGGCCAAGCAGCGCACCTTGGAAAAACGCCTGCGCGAAGCGATTGCCGCAGGGGTCGAGCGGGCGGAGGGCTAGCCCCCCGCCTCCGCCTCATCGGCGGGTTTTCGCCACCCGCTCTTTGGCCGCTTTGCTTTGCGCGTCAGATCCTCAAAATCCCTGCAACCCGCCGCTGAGGCGGGATTCCATGAATGAGGGACATATGAGCGTGACACGCGCCGCACTGCCGAACCGGGGCCTGATGGCCCTTTGCGCCACACTTCTTCTCACGGCAGCCTGCGCCAAAGCGCCTGACATCCCGCAGACCTATGATTTCGGCGGCATCGATCCCCAGCGGCATTTCATGGCCGTACAGACCGCCAAAGACATGCGCGCCAAGGGCCAGCGCGTTTGGTGC
Source organism: Sulfitobacter sp. 1A13421 (assembly GCF_043557285.1). Lineage (NCBI taxonomy): Bacteria > Pseudomonadati > Pseudomonadota > Alphaproteobacteria > Rhodobacterales > Roseobacteraceae > Sulfitobacter > Sulfitobacter sp. 1A13421. The sequence goes on along the minus strand of NZ_JBIFFQ010000012.1, from coordinate 24,329 downwards.
GTGCCCTTCGCCCGCAATGTCAGCGGTATCCAGATTCGCGGCAATGCGGAGACATGGTGGGGCAAGGCCAAAGGGCTTTACCCGCGCGGCGATGATCCCGTCGTCGGTGCCGTGATGGCCTTCAGCGCCACCCGCTCCATGCCGATGGGTCATATCGCTGTGGTTTCCGATATCGTCTCACCCCGCGAAATCCGGGTGGATCACGCTAATTGGAAGCGCAACGAAGTGTCGCTGAAAATGGCCGTGATTGACGTGTCCGACGACAACGACTGGTCCGCCGTCCGCTTGGAAAGCCAGCCGGGCGCCTTTGGCAGCACCTATCCGATCAATGGGTTCATCTACCCCACGGGGGGATAAGCGCCGCCTTGCCCCAGCGGGCGGCGGGGCATTTCCTGCCGTTTACCGCGATTGCACCGGGTGACCGCCCGCGCTAGGGATCACCGCAGCGCAAATTAAGGCTCCTCCGATGAAACCTATCCGTCTTATGTCCGGCTTTTTCACTGTCGGGGTCTGGACCCTGCTGAGCCGCGTGCTCGGCTTCCTGCGCGAAGTGCTGCTGCTGTCACTCATCGGCCCCGGCCCGGTCATGGACGCTTTCGTCGCCGCCTTCCGCCTGCCCAATATGTTCCGCCGCTTCTTTGCCGAGGGCGCGTTCAACGCGGCATTCGTGCCGATGTTCGCCAAAAAGCTGGAGGGCGAGGAAGGCGCCGAGACATTCGCCCGCGATGCCTTCAACGGCTTGGCGCTGGTGGTGCTGGCGCTGACCGCTTTGGGCATGATCTTCATGCCCGGTCTGGTCTGGCTAACCGCCGAAGGCTTCGTCGGAGATCCGCGCTTTGACATGACGGTCGCCTTTGGCCGCATCGCCTTTCCCTATATCCTCTGCATGTCACTGTCTGCGCTGTTTTCGGGCATCCTCAACGCCACTGGGCGCTTTGCCGTGGCCGCCGCAGCGCCGGTGCTGCTAAACATCTTCGTCATCGCCGCCATGACCTTCGCCGCGCTCACCGGGGGCGAAGTGGCGCTTTGGCTGATCTGGTCGATCCCCGTCGCCGGTGTGGCACAGCTGGCGCTGACATGGCGCGCCGCGGCCCAAGCGGGCTTCCCGCTGCGCCCCTCCCGCCCACGCTGGTCCCCCGACATGCGCGCGATGATCGTCATCGCCCTGCCCGCCGCGCTGGCCTCGGGCGTGATGCAGATTAACCTCGTGGTCGGGCAATTGGTGGCCAGCCAATATGACAAGGCCGTCTCATGGCTCTTCGCCGCCGACCGCCTCTATCAACTGCCCTTAGGCGTGGTGGGCATCGCCGTGGGCATCGTGCTGCTGCCCGACCTGTCGCGCCGCCTGCGGGCCGGAGACGACGCAGGCGCGCAAACCGCGCTCAGCCGCGCCGCCGAGATTTCGCTGGCCCTGACGATCCCCTCCTCGGTCGCGCTGATCGTGATCCCCTTCGCGCTGGTCACGGTGCTGTTCGAACGCGGCGCCTCGGGCGTCGACGACACCGCCGCGATTGCGACGGCAGTGATGGTCTACGGTCTCGGCCTGCCGTCCTTCGTGCTGCAAAAGATCCTGCAACCAGTCTATTTCGCGCGCGAAGACACCCGCCGCCCCTTCCATTTCGCTGTGATCGCCATGGTGGTGAACGCAGCGCTCGCCATCGGCCTTGCCCCCTTCATCGGCTGGATCGCCCCGGCGGTCGCCACGACGCTGGCGGGCTGGGCGATGTTTGCCTGCCTCGCCATCGGCGCACGGCGCTTTGGCGATGCGGTAAAGTTCGACGCGCGGTTCCACAAACGCATCTGGCGCATCCTCATCGCCTCCGCCGCCATGGGCGGCGCGCTCTGGCTGGGCAATGCTGCGCTGCAACCGATGCTTGGCCTGCCGTGGTGGCGCGGGCTCGCGCTGGTGCTGCTGCTTGTCATCGCGGCACTCAGCTACTTCGGCATCGGCCAGTTGATCGGCGCATTCCGCCTGTCCGAGTTCAAATCCGCGATGCGTCGCGGTTAACGCTGCTGCAACCGCGCCCTCAGTCGCGCCCATTCCCCGGGCGCGACCAGAAAGCTCAGCCCGAAACCACAGATGAACCCGGCGAGCTCCGCCACCCAGAGAAAGCCAGTCTCGAAAAACATACCCCAGAACAGCTGGAGCCCCATCAGCAGCGCGATCAGCGTAAAGGCTTGATACTGCGGCCCGCCCGAGCCCAGCAACCGCCGCCACATCACGAAACTATAGCCACCGATCAGCCCGTAAACATTGGGATAGGCCCCGGCGAGCCAGACCGGATCGTTCAACAGCGCCCCGTAAACCAGCGCCCCGCCGATCCCCGACAACACGAAGATCACCAGAAAGGCCAGTTGTCCCATCGCCTCGGCCACCATCTTGCCCAAGGCCAAAAGCAGCACCACGGCAAAGATCGCATGGGTAAAGCCCAGATGGATGAAGGGGTAAGTCACCACCCGCCAGATATGTTCGATCGGGTACTGGCCTGCCCCGATCATCGCGTCAAAGATCAGCCCCGAAAAGCCAAAGTCGCGCACCAGCGCCAGTCGCCAGCCTACGGCAGCGGGGCCGCCCACCAGCCCGGCCTCGGCCAGAGAGAGCACCACCTCGACCCCGGCGATGGCCAGAAACAGAATGACAACCGCGGGCGGCAGCGGGTTCACGGGGGGCTGGAGGTCTGGGTCTTGCATGGGCGCTCCTTGACGGGGTTCGCGGCCAGAAGTAAGCCTGCCGCGCAAGACTTTCCAGCCCAGAGGTGCCTCCAGATGTCCGAGACCCAATTCACCCCGCGCGTGTTTTCCGGCATTCAGCCCTCGGGCGACCTGCATCTGGGCAACTACCTCGGCGCGTTGAAACGGTTCGCCGATGCGCAGGAAAAGGGCGTGCAATCGATCTACTGCATGGTGGACCTGCATGCGATCACGGTCTGGCAAGACCCGGCGGACCTGAAGAAAAGCACCCGCGAGCTCTGCGCCGGTTTCATCGCCTCGGGCATCGACCCTGAAAAATCCATCCTGATCAACCAAAGCCAAGTGCCTGAGCACGCGCAACTGGCTTGGGTCTTCAACTGCGTCGCGCGCATGGGCTGGATGGGCCGCATGACCCAGTGGAAGGACAAGGCCGGCAAAAACGCCGAAGCCGCCTCGCTGGGGCTTTTCGCCTACCCCGCGCTGATGGCCGCCGACATCCTGATCTACCACGCCACCCATGTGCCGGTGGGCGAGGACCAGAAACAGCACCTTGAGCTGACCCGCGACATCGCCGCGAAGTTCAACCACGACTACGGCGTCGATTTCTTCCCGCTCACCGAACCGGTGATCGAAGGCGCGGCCACCCGCGTCATGTCCCTGCGCGACGGGTCCAAGAAGATGTCAAAGTCCGACCCCTCGCCCGCGAGCCGCATCAACCTGACCGACGATGCCGACACAATCGCCAAGAAGTTCCGCAAGGCGAAAACCGACCCCGACGCCCTCCCGTCCGAGGCCGAGGGCCTGAAGGACCGCCCCGAGGCGCGCAACCTCGTGAACATCTACGCCGCCCTCAGCGACCAATCCGTCGATCAGGTGCTGGCGGAAGTCGGCGGCCAGCAATTCGGCACCTTCAAGCCTGCGCTGGCGGAGCTGGCCGTCTCCAGAATGGGCCCGATCACCGCCGAAATGCAGCGCCTGATGGCCGACCCGGCCGAGATCGACCGCATCCTCGCCCGCGGCGCGGAACAAGCGCGCGAGATCACCGCCCCGATCCTCAAACGCACCTATGAGATCGTCGGCATGGTTGGCTAGCCCCCAAAAACCCTAGCGCCCCCCCAAAGGCGCTAGGGCACCTCAAGCCCCCCGCTTTCCACCCAAAGCGCCCCCTTCCCCCCCTTCATCCTTTCTCAAATACCAAATCCCGCACCCACCTCACGCGCCACCGCCCGCGTGAGCCCCCCGCGCCATGGACAATCCCGCCGCCCTACGCCACCTTCCCCGCAAGGATGAAGGGGAGCACAAGATGACCACAGGTTTTTTCTGGGACGAACGCTGCTTTTGGCACGCGGGGGGCAACTACGTCTTTACCATGCCGGTGGGCGGGCTGGTGCAGCCCCTCGCCGCCGGGGGCCTGCCGGAAAACCCCGAGACCAAGCGCCGGATGAAGAACCTGATGGAGGTGACCGGGCTCTTCGCCGAACTCGACACCCACAGCGCTGCCCCCGCCAGCCGGGAGGCCTTGGCGCGGGTGCATCCCGAAACCTATCTTGATGACTTCAAACGCCTCTCGGATGCGGGGGGTGGTGAGCTGGGCCATGCGGTGCCCTTCGCCCGTGGCGGCTATGAACTGGCCGCGCTCTCTGCCGGGCTGTCCATCGCCGCCGTCGATGCCGTGGCGCGGGGCGAGCTTCAGAACGCCTATGCCCTCAGCCGCCCGCCGGGGCATCACTGCCTGCCGGACCTGCCCAACGGTTTCTGCCTTCTCGCCAATATCGCCATCGCCATCGAAGCCGCGCAGGCCAAGGGGCTGGCAAAGCGCGTCGTCGTGCTGGATTGGGACGTGCACCACGGCAATGGGACCGAGGCGATCTATTATGACCGCGATGACGTGCTGACCATCTCGCTCCACCAAGAGGGGAATTACCCCATCGACACGGGCGGCCTGACGGAGCGCGGGCGCGGGGCGGGCGAAGGCTATAACATTAACCTGCCGATGCACGCAGGCTCGGGCCATACCGCCTACCTCCATGCGATGGACCGCGTGGTGATCCCGGCGATCGAGGCTTTCGCCCCCGACATGATCATCGTCGCCTGCGGCTATGACGCGGCGATCATCGACCCGCTGGCGCGGATGCAGGCCACCGCCGAAACCTTTGCCGAGATGACCAAACGCATTCGCAGCACCGCCGAGCGGCTTTGCGATGGCAAGCTGGTGCTGGTGCATGAGGGCGGCTATTCCGAGGCCTATGTCCCCTTCTGCGGCCATGCCACGATCGCCGCACTGAGCGGCAGCGCAATCGACGCGCCGGACCCGATGGCGCGGTCGCTGAATGCGCGCCAACCCTCGCCCGCCTTTGATGCCTTCCTCCGCCAGTCGATTGACGATATGGCGCAGCAACTGGACCTGTAAGAGACCCCGATGCCCGTAGCTGATCCTTCCGCCCTCGCCTTTTTGCAAAACCGCCGCTCGCGCCCGGCCAAGACGCTGGGCCTGCCGGTGCCCGATGCCGAAGCCCTGCGCCCGCTTCTGACCGCCGCCGCGCGCACGCCGGATCATGGCAAGTTGGAGCCTTGGCGTTTCGTGGTCATCGACCGTGCCGCGATGGCGCGTTTGGCAGGTGTGGTAGAGACACGCGGCGCGGCGCTTGGCCTTGGGGCCGAGGACATCGCCAAAGGGCGCGGCCAGTTCGATCAGGGCAACCTTGCCGTGGCGGTGATCGAGGTGCAAAAACCCTCTTCCAAGATTCCGCCGCTGGAGCAGACCTATTCCGCCGGGGCGGTTTGCCTCGCGCTTCTGAATGCCGCCCTCGCCGCAGGCTGGGGCGCCAATTGGCTGAGCGGTTGGCCCGCCCATGACCGGGGCTTTATGGAAGAGGGTTTGGCCCTCGCCCCGCATGAGCGCATCGCGGGCATCATTCACATCGGCACCGAAACCACCGCTCCGCCGGAACGTCCGCGCCCAGACATCGACGGGATTACCACATGGCTGTAAGCGCGATCCTCAGGTCATTCACCCGCGCGCTTGGCCAATTGGGCGATGCGCGCTTTCGCAAGGTGGTGCTCTTGGGCGTGGGCCTGTCGCTGGCGCTGCTGATCGCGGCCACGGCGGGCTTTGCCTATCTGGTGGACTGGGTCACCCCCGAAGACGCTTGGTTGCCCGTGCTGGGAGAGGTCAACTGGCTCGACGATCTGCTGAGTTGGAGCGCGCTGATCCTGCTGATGGTCCTCTCGGTCTTCCTGATGGTGCCCGTGGCCTCGGCGATCACCTCGATGTTTCTGGATGAAGTGGCCGGTGCGGTGGAAGAGGTGCACTATCCCCATCTGCCCCCCGCGAACCAAGTCGGCATGGGCGACGCCATCCGCGATATGGTCAATTTCATGGGCGTGCTGGTGGGGGCGAACCTGCTGGCGCTGGTGCTTTACCTGCTCTTCGCCCCGGCGGCGCTGTTCATCTTCTGGGGGCTGAACGGGTTTCTGCTGGGGCGGGAGTATTTCACCCTCGCCGCGCTGCGCCGCCACGGGCGGGACGAGACCAAGCGCCTGCGTCGCCGCCATGCGGGCACGATCTGGATGGCCGGGGTGCTGATGGCGGTGCCGCTTTCGGTGCCGCTGCTGAACCTGCTGATCCCGATCCTAGGCGCGGCGACCTTTACCCACCTGTACCATGCGTTGGTGCCGCATTCGGATGCAGCCAGCCTTCGATATCCGCCACGCTGATCCAGCCCGACAGAATGATCGTCGCGCTGATCGCCCAGATGATCGCGGCGACCAGCGTGGTCCACAGCGCCTTGCGGCCCAGATGATGCTGCTCGGGCGCGCCCGCGTGGGTGCCCGGCACCACCTCGCCCGCGTCGCCTTGGGTTTGCACCCGGATCGGCAGGGCGATCAGGAATGTCATCGACCAGATGACGGCAAAGAGGACGAGCCCCGAAACGATACCCATGATCAGACCTCCTCAAGCTCGACGAGCGCGCCGTTGAAATCCTTGGGGTGCAGGAACAATACCGGCTTGCCATGGGCGCCGATCTTCGGCTCGCCCGAGCCCAAGACCCGCGCGCCGGTGGATTTCAGGTGGTCCCGCGCGGCGAGGATGTCCTCGACCTCATAGCAAATGTGGTGGATGCCGCCTGCGGGGTTCTTTTCCAGAAAGCCGTTGATCGGGCTGTCTTCGCCCAAGGGATGCAGCAATTCGATCTTGGTGTTCGGCAGTTCGATGAAGATCACGGTCACCCCGTGGTCCGGTTCGGCCTGCGGCGCACCAACCTTGGCCCCAAGCGCGTGGCGATACTGATCCGCCGCAGCTTCAAGATCCGGCACCGCGATGGCCACATGGTTAAGACGTCCGATCATCCTGAATGCTCCTCGTGATTTGCCGGCTTTATGCCCGCCGCCCCGGTAAACAACAATGCGTCACGTTAACGCGTCATTAGCCAACGCGGCGTAACGATGGCGCAGCATTTGTTGTTGGAGGCGATGATGGACGATACCGACCCCTTTGAAAGACCGACCCTCACCCCCACGGCGGAGCGGCCATTGCTGGGCCTTACCGTTCTGGTGGTCGAAGACAGCCGTTTCGCCTGTGAGGCGATGCGCCTGCTCTGCCTGCGCTCGGGCGCGCGGATCAGACGGGCGGATTGCCTGCGTTCGGCCCGGCGGCATTTGCAGGTCTACCGCCCCAGCGTGGCGCTGGTCGACCTTGGCCTGCCCGATGGCAGCGGGTTGGACCTGATTGCCGAACTCATGCAAAGCACACCGCGGGTCGAGGCGATCATCGCCATCTCTGGCGACAGCCATATGGAGCCTGACGCCCGCGCGGCGGGGGTGGATGGGTTCCTGTCCAAGCCGATCACCTCGCTGTCCTCCTTTCAGCAAGCCATCCTCGCCGCACTGTCCGACGACCGCCGCCCCCGGGGGCCGCGTATCCTGCCAGATGAGGATGTCACCCCCGACCGGATCGGTTTCCAAGATGACATTGCCTATATCGCTGACGTGCTGGGGGACGCGCCCGACAATCAAACGCTGGATTACGTCGCGCAATTCCTGTGCGGGGTGGCCCGTTCGGCCAATGACCAGCGTTTGGAAGAGGCCGCCCGCGCCTTGGCCCATAAACGCGCCCTCGGCCAACCCGCGGGGCCAGAGACCGCAGCCATCACTGGCATGATCCAACACCGCCTTGCTGAAAAACTGGCGATCTAGCCTGACGGGTTAAAGGGTCGGATCCCCGGCCACCCGGACAAGGCGGGTCAGATCGCCAAGCCGCTCTTTCTGCTGCCCCTGCCCGTCGACATTGCCGGGGGCAAGCCAAACCTCGAACGCCTCTTTCAGCGCGGGCCATTCCGCGTCGATCGCGGCGAACCAAGCCGTGTCGCGGTTGCGCCCCTTGACGATGGTCGCCTGCCGAAAGACGCCCTCATAACTCAGCCCCAGACGCTGCGCCGCGCGGCGCGACGGACGGTTGAGCGCGTCGCACTTCCACTCGAATCTGCGATAGCCCGCCTCGAAGGCCCATTGCATCATCAGGAATATCGCCTCGGTCGCCGCCGGGGTGCGCTGAAGCGCGGGGCTGAAGTTGATATGGCCCACTTCGATGCTGCCCGCCTCGGGCTTGATCCGCAGGAAGCTCGCCACGCCCAGCCATTGGTCCCGCGCGCGGTCTTTCACCGCCATGAAATAGGGATCGGCCTTTCCCGCATTGTCGCGCACCCAACGGTGGTACTGCGCCGCCGACGAGAATGGCCCGTAGGGCAGATAATCCCAAACGTGATCCTCCCCCAGATAGGCGGGATAGAGCAGCGCCGCGTGTTTCTCGGCCGACAGCGGTTCCAACACTACATGACGGCCGGTGAGCACGTCACCCCCCGGGCGCGGCGGCTTGGACCAATTCTCAACAAGGGGCCCAACGGGGCGCGGGTCAGATTTACTGTTCATGGAAAAGTTATGCACCGGCGTTCTCGAGCCGCCAAGCTGAATAAACTTGAAATAATCGCATCAGACCCCAGTCTTGGCCTCCAAGCTACACATTGATGCCACAATCAGCCTTCAGCATCGTCGCAACCGCAAAGGCCCGGGAGGGTGAGATGAGCCAGCACGCCAAAGACAGCGCGACAGCCGCAAAGCCGGTCGACTGGATCGTTGTGGGCGCGAATGCGCTTGGGCTGGTCGTCGTCGCCTTGGCGGCTTTTCACGCGCAAACCGGCGGGCTGTTTCAAGAGGTTGCCAGCCAAACGGCGCAGGGCACGGTCTTCTAAGGCGGGAACCTGCCGGTGACTGCGGCGTTAGCCACAGGTAACACCAAAGGATTTTCCCATGCCCTCCATCTATGACGCGATCAAAGAAGATCATGATGAACACCGCGCCCTGTTGAACACCATTGCCGACACCGAAGGCGACAGCGCCGAGCGCCGCAAAGCTTGGGATCGCTTTTACCATGACGTGAAATCCCACGCCGCCGCCGAGGAAGAGACCTTTTATTCCACGCTGATGTCCGAAACATGGGGCCAAGATCACGCCCGCCATTCGGTGCATGAGCACCAGCAGCTTGACGACATCATGGAGGAACTGCGCGAAACCGATATGTCCTCGTCGGCTTGGCTGACTCGTTTCAAGCAGCTCAAGCACGATTACGAGCATCACATGGATGAGGAAGAAGACGAGCTTTTCACCCGCGCGAAAAAGGCTATCGGCGAGGAACAGAACGAGGCCTTCGGCGACAAGTTCCTGAAGCGTAAGGAAAAGGAAGCCAAACTCATCGAGGAAAAGCGCGAAGACAGCCTTGAGGATTGACCCAAGCCGCTCTTCCCTGCTAGATGTGTTCCCTTAACGTTCTTGTGGATATCCAGCCCCGCCGGGCAGGTTGCGGTTGCAAGAAAGCCCGAGGGAACGCAATATATTGGATATGAGCGATAATCCATCACAAGACCTACGCGACTTTCTGGGCAAAGACCGGTTTGGATGCGTCATGGCAGACCCGCCGTGGCGCTTTACCAACCGCACCGGAAAGGTCGCGCCCGAGCATAAGCGCTTGGCCCGTTATCCCACGATGACGGTTGAGGATATCTGCGCCCTGCCCGTGGCCGATCACCTCGAAGACCGCGCGCATTGCTACATGTGGGTGCCAAATGCGCTGCTGCCCGAAGGGTTGCAGGTGCTCAAAGCTTGGGGGTTTGAGTATAAATCCAACATCATTTGGCACAAAATCCGCAAGGATGGCGGCAGTGATGGGCGCGGCGTGGGTTTTTACTTCCGCAATGTGACCGAGATTTTGCTGTTCGGGGTGCGTGGCAAGAACGTGCGCACGCTCGACGCCGGGCGGCGGCAGGTGAACATGCTGCAAACCCGCAAGCGCGAACATTCGCGCAAGCCGGATGAGCAATATGACCTGATCGAAAGCTGCTCTTGGGGCCCCTACCTCGAACTCTTCGGGCGTGGCGTGCGCGAGGGTTGGACCGTTTGGGGCAATCAGGCCGAGGCGGATTACAAGCCCGATTGGAAGACCTACAGCTACAATTCCAGTGTCGCGGCTGAGTAATCTGGCGCGGCGCATCGACGACGCGGTTTTCGACGACGAAAGGCTTGTCGAAGACCTGCTGCCCGTCGATCTGCGCGACCGCTATTCCGTCACCAGCTACCGCAGCGCCGCCGCCGTGCTGCAACAACGCGCGCCCGAGGAATTGGCCGCGATCATCCGGGTGCTGCGCCAATTCACCATCAGCCGCAATGAAATCCGCGCGCCGGGTGGCAACCGGATGTCGGCCACCACCCGTTTCGCGCAATATGCGGCAGCCGAGAATTTCCACGAAGAGGTGCGGATCAAGGCCGACCTGCTGGTGCAACTCACCGCAGGCAAAGGCGACAGCGCGCCCGAGGTTGACCGCATCATCCGCGAAGACTTCATCCACAATCATATGGTCGATTTCTGGCGTGGCCGGGTGGCGTTCGACTATGAGTGGAACAGCAAGGACCAGACCTACGACCGCGACCTATACGCCTTTCGCAGCTTCTTTGAAGCGGGGGTGATCGACGTGGGAGTCATCGTGACGCGCGAACTGTCGAACGACTTTTTCAAATCGCTCGGCAATTGCTTGGACAAGTTCGGCAATGAGACCGACAAGACCGTCAGCGCGAAATTCGGGGCCAGCACCACCGGCACCCACAAGCTGATCAGCCGCATCGCCGCCGGGCGCAGCGGCGGCTGCCCGGTTCTGGTGCTGGGCATCCTACCGGGCAATATCACCCCCGGTTAAGCCGGGGGCGACGTTTCATTCAGACAGGATCACTCCTGCGGGATGACCCGCAGACCCAGTTCCATCAGCTGATCGCTGGTGGGCTCGGAAGGCGCGTTCATCATCAGGTCTTCGGCGCGCTGGTTCATCGGGAAGAGGATGACTTCGCGGATGTTCTGCTCTTCGGCCAGCAGCATGACGATACGGTCGATGCCCGCAGCACAGCCACCGTGGGGCGGCGCGCCGTATTGGAAGGCGTTGACCATGCCACCAAAGCGCTTGCGCACCTCGTCTTCGCCGTAGCCCGCGATCTCAAAGGCTTTGAACATGATCTCCGGCTTGTGGTTCCGGATCGCGCCCGAGACCAGTTCGTAGCCGTTGCAGGCGAGGTCATATTGGTAGCCCAGCACCTTGAGCGGATCGCCCTCCAGCGCTTCCATCCCGCCTTGGGGCATGGAGAAGGGGTTGTGCTCGAAGTCGATCTTGCCGGTCTCTTCGTCGCGCTCGTAGATCGGGAAATCCACGATCCATGCAAAGGCGAAACGCTCCTTGTCGGTGAGGTTCAACTCCTCGCCGATGACGTTACGCGCTCGGCCTGCGACGGCCTCGAAGCTCTTCGGTTTGCCGCCGAGGAAGAAGGCCGCGTCGCCGACGCCCAGACCCAACTGCTGGCGGATCGCTTCGGTCCGCTCAGGCCCGATGTTCTTGGCCAGCGGGCCTGCCGCCTCCATTCCGTTGCCCTGATCGCGCCAGAAGATATAGCCCATGCCGGGCAGACCTTCCTTCTGCGCAAAGGCGTTCATACGGTCGCAGAACTTGCGGCTGCCGCCTGTGGGCGCGGGGATGGCGCGGATTTCGGTGCCTTCCTGCTCAAGCAGTTTGGCAAAGATCGCGAAGCCGGAATCGCGGAAGTGCTCGCTCACCACCTGCATCTTGATCGGGTTGCGCAGGTCGGGCTTGTCGGAGCCATACCACAGCGCGGCGTCCTTGTAGGAAATCTGCTCCCAAGTCTCGTCGACCTTCTTGCCGCCGCCGAACTCTTCGAAGATGCCTGCGATCACCGGCTGGATCGTGTCGAAGACGTCCTGCTGCGTGACGAAGGACATCTCCATGTCGAGCTGGTAGAAATCGGTGGGCGAACGGTCGGCGCGCGGGTCTTCGTCGCGGAAGCAGGGCGCGATCTGGAAGTATTTGTCAAAGCCCGAAACCATGAGCAGCTGTTTGAACTGCTGCGGCGCCTGCGGCAGGGCGTAGAACTTGCCCGGATGCAGACGCGACGGCACGAGGAAGTCGCGCGCGCCTTCGGGGGAGGAAGCAGTGATGATCGGCGTCTGGAATTCGCGGAATTTCTGATCCCACATGCGTTTGCGGATCGAGGCCACGACGTCAGAGCGCAGCGCCATGTTCTTTTGCATCTTCTCACGGCGCAGGTCGAGGTAGCGATAGCGCAGACGTGTCTCCTCGGGGTATTCCTGATCGCCGAAGACCTGAAGCGGCAGTTCCGCGGCAGAACCCAAGATTTCGATGTCGCGCGCGTAGACTTCGATCTCACCCGTGGGCAGCTTGGGGTTCACAAGGCTCTCGTCGCGCGCCTTCACGGTGCCGTCGATGCGCACACACCACTCCGCGCGGACCTTCTCCATCTCGGCGAAGGCCGGGCTGTCGGGGTCGCAGATCACCTGCGTGATGCCGTAATGGTCGCGCAGGTCCAAAAACAGCACGCCGCCGTGATCGCGCACCCGGTGCACCCAGCCGGACAGGCGCACATTGTCACCCTTGTTCTCAAGGCTCAGATCGGCACAGGTATGGCTGCGATAGGCGTGCATGATGGTCCCTTCCTAGGGCTATTTCAGGTTTCGCGCAGGTACACCGTTTGACGGTCGGGAAGTCAAGACTTTGCTGCCACGCGCCCCCACAATAATAGGAGGTTTCCGCGCCTAAACCCCCATCCGGAGTCCTGCGCGATCCCGTTTTGAAGGGTCAGCTAGAGCGCAAGCGCATCCAAAAGCTGCTCTCTTTTCGCTTCTGCCTTTGGGATCGATTGGGTAATCTGCCCGCGCTGCATGACATGGAAATGATCCGCGTTGTTATAGGCAAAATCAAAGTTCTGCTCGACCAGCACGATGGCCAACTCCCCCCGATCGCGCAGAAGCCGGATCGTGCGGCCAATCATCTGGATGATATTGGGCTGAATCCCCTCGGTGGGTTCATCCAACAGGAGCACGCTGGGCCGCGCGATGAGTGCGCGGGCAATGGAAAGCTGCTGTTGTTGCCCGCCCGAAAGGTCGCCCCCGCGCCGGGTCTTCATCTCAGCGAGGACGGGGAAGAGATCGAAAATGTCGTCTGGGATCCTGCGCTCGGACTTGGGCAGGCAGGCAAAGCCCGTCTCAAGGTTCTCTTGCACGGTCATCAGTGGAAAAATCTCACGCCCCTGCGGCACATATCCGACGCCCGCCTTGGCCGAGAGCGCCGCACGACCCGGTTGCAATTCCACGCCATTAAGCCTGATCGCCCCGTCTGAGAAAGGATGCCGCCCGGCGATGGCTTTCAGCAGGCTCGTCTTGCCGACCCCATTCGTGCCGGTCACGCAAGTCACCTGCCCCACGGGCGCATTCAAGGTGATGTCATGGAGGATCCGGGATTGCCCGTATTTCAGGCTCAGGTTCTCAATCTCCAGCATCGGCGCGCCCCAAGTATACGTCAATTACAGTCTGATTGTTGGTCACATGGTCCAGTGACCCTTCGGCCAGCACCGATCCTTCATGCAGCACGGTCACCTTGCAGTTCAGCCGCCGCACGAACTCCATATCATGTTCCACCACGATAACAGCGCGGGTCTCGGCCGCCTTTTTCAGGATGTCGGTGGTGTGCTCGCGCTCATGCGCGGTCATGCCCGCAGCGGGCTCATCCACCAGCAGCAGGCGCGGCGATTGCGCAAGCAGCATCCCGATCTCCAGCCATTGTTTTTGCCCGTGGCTCAACTCTCCGGCAGGGCGGGAGAGATGGGCGGTCAGGTTGATCTCATCGGCGATCTGTTCAAGCCGCGCCGCCCCCTCTGCACTCTTGCGATAGAACAGGACCGAGAAGGTGCCCCGCGGGTTCTTGAGTGCCATGGCAAGGTTTTCGCGCACGCTTTGCGCCTCGAAAACCGTGGGCTTTTGAAACTTCCGCCCGATCCCCAGCATGGCGATCTGGCTTTCCGACAGGCCGATGAGCGAGCGGCTGTCTTCGCCGAAACGAATATGGCCCTCATCCGGCTTCGTCTTGCCGGTGATGATATCCATGAAGGTGGTTTTGCCCGCCCCATTGGGGCCGATAACGGCCCGCAACTCCGGCTCCCCGATCTGGAGGCTGAGGTTCTTGATCGCCTGAAACCCGTCAAAGGATTTCGAAATTCCGGACATTTCCAAAAGAGAAGTCATGACTTGCGCACCAGTTTGTCAAAGAGGCCGCCGATGCCCTTGGGCGCAAACAGCGTGATAAGTACAAAGCTCAGGCCAAGCAGCACCAGCCACCAGTCGACCCAATGGATCGTATAGACCCCCAGATCGATGCTGGGCGCGCCGCCCCCCGTGAACCAACTGGACAGGAGCGAGACCACCGCCGCCCCGATGACCGCCCCGTAAAGCCGCCCTCGCCCGCCAATGGCGACCCAGACCGCCAGATAGATCGAGGCGATGGGCGCGATCTCAGCCGGGTTGATGATGCCCGCCTGCGGGTAATAGAGCGCGCCCGCGATGCCTGCGACGATGGCAGTGATGGTAAAGACGAATAGCTTATAACTCTCCACATGATAGCCGAGGAAACGAACGCGCGATTCATCGTCGCGGATGGCTTGGATGATATTGCCCAGCTTGCTGTCGGTGATCCAAGCGAAGAACAGGTAGCCCAATGCGAGGGCCAAGGCGGAGGCGAGGAAGAAGACGATTGAGACCACGTCTTGCCCGCTGTCGGCGAAACCGGGGATGTTTTGCAGCCCCGACAGGCCATTGTTGCCCCGCAGCCCGCTGTCGTTCTGGAAGAGGTAAAGCGCCAGCGCCAGTGTCATCGCTTGGGTTAGGATCGACAAATAGACCCCATTGACGCGGCTGCGGAAGGCAAGCCAGCCAAAGACCAGCGCCAGCGCGCCGGGGATCAGCACGACGAAGGCCAATTGAATCCACAGGCTGTCCGCAAAGGCCCAGATCAGCGGGAATTCGGATGAGCCGACAACCCCGAAAATCTGGTTTCCGATGGCGTCCGATATCTCCTGCGGCGTGGGCGGGATGGTCTGACCGGCAAGACTGTCGGCCACGATGATCTCGGTGCGCGCATACATGAGCCACATCCCGATGGCGTAACCCCCGATCCCGAAAAAGGCGAAATGCCCAAGGCTGAGGATGCCGCAATACCCCCAGACCACATCCATCGCGATGGCCACAAGGCACAGGCAAAGGGTCTTGCCCAGCGTCTTGACGAAAGAGGTCGAGACAAGCCCGGTGCCGACCGCTTCGGACATCACCGTGACAAGGGCCGTGAACAGGCCCAGCGCGGCGAGGAAGTAGAGAACCGAAGGATTGCGCCCGATGAAGGAACTGCGTTGGCTGTGCGTCTGGGTCATGGCTCAATCCGCCGCTGCCCGGCCTTTGGGGGCGACAATGCCCTTGGGCCGGAATTGAATGAACAGGATGATGAAAAGGATCATATAGGTCTGGGCCGCCAGCGTATTGGAGGGGTTCAACCACTCGATCCCCTTTTGCAGGAAGCCGATCAGCCCCGCGCCCGCCAGCGTGCCGAAGACCGATCCGACACCGCCCACCACGACGGTCATGAAGCTTTGCACGATGTAATTCGTGCCCATCTCGGAGGTGACCTGCGCATAAAGCCCGATGCCGACGCCCGCGACCCCGGCGATGCCGGAGCCCAGCCCGAAGGTCATCATGTTGATGCGATCCGGGTTGATCCCCATTGAGGCCGCCATGCCGGGGTTCTGCGTCACCGCGCGCACCTCCAAGCCAAGGCGCGTACGCTTGAGAATATACAGCAGCAAGAACAGAAAGATCAGCGCCAGCACGAAAATGGCGATGCGGATGAAACTGATCTGAACCACATCCGAAATCACCAGCGCCCCGCGCAGCCATTCGGGCGATGTCAGCGGGCGGGCCTGCGTGCCAAAGATGTTCTTGGCGATCTGCTGCAGGGCGATCGAGATGCCGAAGGTCGCCAAAAGAGTCTCAAGCGGGCGATGGTAGAGATGGCGGATCACCAGCCGCTCCATCGCGACGCCCGCGCCAAAGGTGACAGCAAAGGCCAGCGGCAGCGCGATCAGAAGCGACACCGTGTAATCGGGAACGATGAGCTGCACCACATAGCCCGTATAGGCCCCCATCATGATAAACTCGCCATGGGCCATGTTGATGACCCCCATCTGCCCAAAGGTGATCGCGAGCCCAATCGCGGCGAGGAAATAGATCGAGGCCAGCGAAAGACCGTCGAGTGTCAAATCCAACGTCTGCGCCCAGCCAACCCGCGTTTCGACCGCGTCGAGCGTGGCGCGGGCCGCGTCGGTGATCGCGGCGTCCTCCTCTTCGTAGCGCTCATAAAAGACCGCGTTCTGCAAAGCGGTGTCGATATCATCCTGCGTCACCAGAGGCGGCACGCGGCCTGCCTCGGCAAGCGCGCGATAGGCATCCACACGCCGCGCCGGGTCATCCAATTGCGCCAGAGGGACGCCGCCCACCCGGCCATCGACGATATTGGCCTCCAGCGCCGCGCGTATCTCGCCTTCTGGCACGATCGCGGGGGCGAGCCCTGCCTCCACCAGCGTCTCATAGCTTGCCGAGGGTGCTGCCGTAGGATCAAGAATGCGGGCGATGTTCCCCTCGGGCTGCTGTTCGGCCACGCCGGTCTTGACCGAGAGGATCTGGCTCAGCACCGCCCGCGCTTCGAGTGAGGTATCGGAGGACAGGCTTTCAATCGCGCGAATGCGCTCATCAGTCGCCTGCCCAAAGCGCGCGGTCAGGAAATTGGCCAATTGCTCCTTGCGAGCGCGCAGGGCGGGATCATCCTCTCCATCAAGTGAGGCCAGGAGCGGGCCAAGCTGGCTGGCATCGCTGCGGCGCGCGATGCTTTCAAGCGCGGCGCGGCGGCGCGCAGGATCGGGATCGGACAGTTGAAACTGCACCAAGGCCGTGCCGATGACCCGCCGCACGCCGCCATTGGGGCGCAATTGGCTGAACCCATCCGAGGGCGCAGTGGCCTCTTCGCCCGTATCTATGTCGCGCAGCGCGAGCGTATCATCCGCCTCGGCCCCAAAGTAGAACAGGCCCGAGGTATCGTCTTGCCAAACGTTCCGCTCGGCCCATTGCTCCAGAAAGGCTGGCACCTGCGGCAGGCCCGAGACCACCAGATCGTCCAATAGGACACCGACCGATTTACGCGAGGGTTTGACCACCTCTGCTTCGTGGGTCTGCAAAAGGGACTGGAGGTCCTGAGCAGATGCAAAACCGACAGAGGCCAGCAAGCACATCAGGCTGAGCAGCATTCGAACCATGAGGTATGGGGCTTTCGAAGAGGGAGTGGTCAAAACGGATGCCGGGCACGGCTGAGGACGCGCCCGGCTCTTGGGTTCAGTAGTTTGAAGTCAACTGAACGCAGGTCTCGGTCTCTTTGTTGTACATGCCGCATTCGAGGTCTTTCCAGTCGGAGACCAGAACCGCCGATTCAGGCAGGAAATCCGTCCATGCATCGCCCGGCACTTCTTCGGTCTGGCTGATGATGTCGAATTGGCCGTCTTCGGTGATTTCACCGATCAACACAGGCTTGGCGAGGTGGTGATTGGGCAGCATGACAGCCGTCCCGCCGGTGAGGTTGGGGAACTCCTGCCCATACATCGCCGCACGCACAGCATCCACATCCGTGGTGCCCGCTTCGGTGACCGCGTTCACCCACATGTTGAAACCGATGTAATGCGCCTCCATCGGGTCATTGGTCACCCGGTCTTCGCCCATCGCCTCTTTCCACGCGGCGACCCATTCGTCATTCTGCTCGGATTCAGCCGATTGGAAGTAGTTCCACGCCGCGAGGTGCCCCACGAGGTCAGCGGTATCGAGGCCCGAAAGCTCTTCCTCCCCGACCGAGAAGGCGACGACCGGAATGTCATCGGCTGAGATGCCCGCCGCGGCCAGTTCTTTGTAAAAGCCGATATTCGCATCGCCATTGATGGTTGAGATCACGCCCACCTGCGAGCCATCCGCGCCCAGTTCGACTACATCCGACACGATCGTGGACCAGTCGGAATGGCCGAAAGGCGTATAGTTGACGAAGATGTTCTCTTCGGGAATGCCCTTATCCAGCAGGTATTGCTCAAGAATGTTGTTGGTGGTTCTGGGATAGACATAGTCAGTCCCCAGCAGCGCAAATTTCTCGACGCCCAGTTCCTCAAGGAAATAATCGGTGGCCGGAATCGCCTGCTGGTTCGGGGCCGCACCGGTGTAGAACACATTGCGCGAGCTTTCCTCGCCCTCATATTGGACGGGGTAGAACATCAGGCCGTTCAGCTCTTCCAGAACGGGCAGCGCGGATTTGCGCGAGACCGAGGTCCAAGAGCCAAAGATGACATCCACCTCCGAGACGGTGAGAAGCTCACGCGCCTTTTCGGCGAACAGCGGCCAGTCGGAAGCCGGGTCAACGACGACCGCTTCGATCTCACATCCCAGCAAGCCGCCCGCGGCGTTCTGCTGCGCAATCAAAAGCTCCATCGTGTCTTTCAACGTCGTCTCGGAAATGGCCATCGTCCCCGAGAGGGAGTGCAGCACGCCAACCTTGATCGGATCGTCGCAGGCCGCAGCGGCGGCTGATCCTGCGAGCAGAAGGGCAGCGGTCGCCGTGACTGTGCGTTTGGTGGAAAATTTCATGACGGTATCCCCGTTTGGTGTGCGGAGGAGCAAAGACGCGATGATGCCTCTTCCACACAGCGTTTATTGTTATCGCGCGCGGATGCCCCCCTTGGCGGACAACTCCCTTGGCGCCGCCCCATAGCGAGGCCCCTGCAGCCTCAATTTCAGGGCGCGTTGCAACAAGCCCTAACCCAAGGTCGCTTTCTGCGGCGCAGCAATAACGCCCTTCGATTGGGCGGTTTGAGGTGGACCTGCCAAAATTTGGGCGCTGAGCGCATGGATTTTGGCAAGCTCGGGGCATCGGCCTACGGGTTGCACCACATATTGTGATGTTATAACGTTACTCAGATTATCCATAGCAGAGCCCACAAACCATGCCCGCCACCGACAAACGCATTCCCGTTACTCTGCTGACCGGCTTCCTCGGCGCGGGGAAAACCACGCTGCTCAATCACATCGTCTCAAGCGAAGAGGCCCCCAAAATCGCGGTCGTCGTGAATGAATTCGGTGAGGCCGGGCTTGACCACGACCTGATCGAAACCGCCGACGAAGAGGTCATTCTCATGCAATCGGGCTGTCTGTGCTGCTCGATCAGGGGGGATCTGTCGCGGACGCTGCAAGACCTCAAGCGCCGCAGGCAGACGTGGCGCGTGCAATTCGACCGCGTTGTGATCGAGACGACGGGGCTGGCCGATCCCGGCCCCATTCTTCAAACCTTCTTGGCCGACCCCTATCTGGCCCGCAAATTCCGCGTGGACGGGGTGGTGACAGTCGTCGATGCCGCGAATGGGCCGGACACGCTGGATCAGCAGTTCGAAGCCGTCTCGCAGGTGGCGATGGCCGACCTGCTGGTGCTCAGCAAATCCGACTTGGTGACCCAGCAAGCGCTCGCCGCCTTTGAAAGCAGGCTGCGCGACCTTAATCAAACGGCGCGCGTCATCAAGGCCGAACGCGGGCTTATCCCGATTGCATCGCTCTGGGGGCTCAGCGGTATGCGGCGGGCGGTTGATGCGGGCAACGTTATGGAATGGCTCACGCCCGTCCCAGTGGCGGATCCGCTCGACAACCTCTCAGGCTTCGCCGCGCCCTCGGCATCCGCGCCCGTAATGCAAACCCACCAGCATGATGCACGGATCGGGTCGGCCTCTATCGTTCTAGACGCACCGATCCCGGCCGAGGCTTTCGACCTTTGGCTCGACACGCTGGCCAGGCTGCGCGGGTCCGATCTTTTGCGGGTCAAAGGCATCGTGCATCTGGAAGACGTCCCCACCCCCTTTGTCTTTCACGGGGTCCAGCATCTTTTCGACCCGCCCGTCCCCCTGCGCGACTGGCCAAAGGACGACCAGCAGTCCCGCATCGTCGTCATCGCCCGCGACATGACCAACCCCGAACTGAACCGCAGCCTCGATATGCTGCGCGCCCGGCGCGATGGGCCTGGGCTAGAGGCGGGATAGCAGCTTGACCCGGCATGGCTCTTCGGCCACAGATCATGGCGATGGTTTCCAGCCGCCGCAGCGGCGTCTGGGATGAAAAGGGAATACGGTAAGGCAAGCAGCGCGCGCCGAAACCGTAACTGCCCCCGCAACTGTGAGCGGTGAGTGACCCCGGCAAAAACCACTGAGCTTTAGGCTTGGGAAGGTTCGGGCGAACGTCGATCCGCGAGTCAGGAGACCTGCCATCACCGGCACCGAGAGGGGCCGTAACTGCAACTCAACCCAGACGGGGTGTCTGGTTAGGAGAACATGATGGCGACAGGGAAACTCCCCTGCTGTAGAACATGGCTGCTCGATCCCCCGCGCGTTCGCGGAGGGCGACATGGATACGCATCAGAACCACAGGATTACGGTTTGCACCTCATGCAAACACAAAGGCACGGATTGCCGCCCGGGCTTTGACCTGATCCAGAGGCTGAGCGCCGCAATCGCGGCAGCCGGCGCGGCGATCCCCGAGGATTTCGAGGTCGCGGGCGTGGCCTGTATGGCGGGCTGCGACCGCCCCTGCACGGTGGCCTATCATGCCAGCGCAAAGGCGACCTACCTCTTTGGTGATATCGACCCTGACGAAGACATCGATGACCTTGTGGCCTTCGCCCGGCACTATGCCACATTGAATGACGGCTGGTGCTCTTCGCTGGACCGCCCCGGCAAACTGCGCAAATCCACCCTTGCGCGGGTGCCCGCGGCGATGATCGAGCTGAAACCCAGCCACCTGCGCGTCTCATGAGGGCTGCCGATCTTGCAGTAAAGGATGTAAGCTGGGCGCCGGGAAAATCGGGCCAGCCGGTTCTGCACCCTACGTCCTTTACCGTCGCAGCGGGCGGCGTTCTGGGCGTGCTGGGGCCGAATGGCGCGGGCAAATCCACCCTCTTGCGCCTGCTCTACCGTTTTCAACCGCCCCAAACGGGGTCAATCCATGTGGGCGGGCAGGATATTTGGTCCCTCTCCGCCCGTGCCGCCGCGCGGCGCATCGCCGCCGTCTTGCAAGAACAGACGCCGTCTTTTGGGCTGACGGTCTTGGAGATCGTCCGCCTTGGCCGCACGCCTCATCGCGCGGCGTTTTCGTCATCAAGCCGGAAAGATGAGCAGATCATCGACCGCGTCTTGGACCGGCTCAGCCTGCACCCCCTCGCCCACCGCGATGTCGGCACGCTTTCGGGCGGGGAAAGGCAGCGCGTCATGGTCGCCCGCGCCTTGGCGCAGGAGCCGCAGGTCTTGGTCCTGGATGAGCCGACCAACCACCTCGATATACGCCACCAGCTTGAAATCGTGTCCCTGATCCGCGGTTTGAACATGACCATCGTCGTCTCGCTTCATGATCTCAATATGGCCGATGGCATCTGTGACGAGGTGCTGGTGCTGAAAGAAGGCTATCCGCAGGGCTTCGGCCCGCCAAATACGGTTCTGACCGATGATCTCGTCTCAAAAACATTTCGCGTCGACGCGCAGCGCGAGCGGCTCACCCCCAGCGGCGCGGCGCATTTCTCTTTTGCCCTTCCAGATTGAAACGGAAAACTCTTATGAAACTTACTCTCACCACCCTCGCCGCCCTGATGATCGCCGGATCGGCCTTTGCCCAGACCACCGTTCAAAGCTGCGACCGCGAAGTCACCTTTGAACACCCGCCTCAAGCTGCGGTCGCCAATGACGTGAACCTGCTTGAGATGATGCTGGTGCTCGGCCTCGCAGACCGCATGGTGGGCTATACCGGCATCTCGGGCTGGAACAAACTGGACCAAGAGATGACCGCAGGTGTCGCGGCGCTGCCGGAACTGTCGTCGAAATACCCCTCGCGTGAGGTGCTGATCGGGGCGGATGCCGACTTCTTCTTTGCCGGTTGGAACTACGGTATGAAGGTCGGCGGCGAGGTGACGCCGGAAACGCTCGACCCCTTCGGCATTCAAGTCTACGAACTCACCGAAAGCTGCATCCATATCGGTCAAAAAGCCCCATCCTCGATGGAGGATATGTACAACGATCTGCGCAATCTTGGCACGATCTTCGACGTCTCGGATCGCGCGGAAAGCTTGATCGAAGGCTACCAAGCCGAGCTCGACGCATTCCTCACGGCGCTGCCCCCGCTTGAGACCGCCCCCCGGGTCTTTGTCTATGACAGCGGCGAAGATGTGCCTTTCACCGCCGGGGCCTATGCCATGCCGAACGCCTTAATCGAGGCCGCGGGCGGCACGAACATCATGAACGACCTTGAGAAAAGCTGGGCCACCGTCGGTTGGGAGGCCGTGGTCGCGCGTGATCCCGAAGTCATCGTGATCGTCAATTACGGCGAAGTCACCGCCGATCAAAAGCGCGCCTTCATGATGGAGAACCCCGCCTTCGCCGACATCGACGCCGTGCGCAACGACCGTTTCGTCGTGCTGGAATATGTCGAGGCCACGCCCGGTCCGCGCAACATTGAAGCGGTCAAAACCCTCGCCACCGCGTTTCGGGGGCAGTGAGCATTCATGACGTTTAAACCGCGATCGATAGCGCCTCGGAAACCCACGCGGGGGGTGTGGATCACTTGCCTGTTCGGCATCGCGATCCTGCTGGCATCGCTGTCGATTGCGGTGAGCGTGGGGGCCGTCGTGGTCCCCGTCGAAACCGTCTGGGGCATCTTGGTCAACAAGGCCGCCCCCGGCGCCATTGCCGTGGACTGGTCCGGCGGGCGGGAGGCCATCGTCTGGAACATCCGCCTGCCGAGGGCCATCCTCGCCTGTCTCGTCGGGGCGGGATTGGCGATCGTCGGCGCAAGCCTTCAGGCCGTCACCCGCAATCCGCTAGCAGACCCGCATCTGCTGGGCATTTCGGCAGGCGGCGCATTCGGCGCCATTCTGGCCCTACTGCACACGGGGCTGTTCCTCGGAGGGCTCACCGTCCCCCTGCTCGCCTTCCTCGGCTCGCTCGGGGCGATACTGATCGTTCTTGCCGTCACGCAATTCGCGGCCGCCACCAGCGCCGACCGGCTGGTCTTGGCGGGCGTCGCCGTGTCCTTCATCGTCATGTCCGCCGCCAATGTGCTGATTTTCCTCGGCGATCCACGGGCCACACATACGGTCGTGTTCTGGATGCTCGGCGGCCTCGGCTTGGCGGGATGGGACCAACTCATCTACCCTGCCCTTATCCTGCTGGGCTGCGGCGCCTATCTCTGGCTCAGGTCAGGCCACCTGAACGCCATGACCGTCGGCGATGAAACCGCCACCACCCTCGGCATCCCCGTCGCGCGTTTCCGGCTCACGATCTTCGTCATCGGCGCCCTCATCACGGGGGTCATGGTGGCTTTCTCAGGGGTGATCGGCTTCGTCGGTCTGATGATCCCCCACATCGTGCGCCTCATGGTCGGCGGCGACTACCGCCGCCTGCTCCCTATCTCAGCCCTATGCGGCGCCGTGTTCCTCTTGTGGGCGGACATCGTGGCCAGAACCATCATGGCGCCTGACGATATGCCCATCGGCATCGTTACGGGGCTTATCGGCGGCGTGTTTTTCGTCTGGTTGCTGCGGCGCCAGATACGGTGAGGCGCATAACAATGAGAGACGCTGCAACCGGGCGCTGAACTGCTGACCCGCCCCTTTGCTAAACTCTCTTCCCTTCTACCGACGCAAATAGTCTTCTTCGCAAAGCTGGCGGAACACGAATTTGAACAGCGGTAGAGCAAGGGGACATCCCCCCAAATGCAGAAAGACCCGCCGGCGAGGGCGGGTCTTTCTGAAAGCGATACTTCGCTAATATTGGTTGCGGGAGTAGGATTTGAACCTACGACCTTCAGGTTATGAGCCTGACGAGCTACCGGGCTGCTCCATCCCGCGCCAATGCCCTCCGTTTAGACTTATAGTGCGGGAGCTGCAAGCGCATTCGAACAGAAAAAGGTAATTTTTCTTGAGATTTTTTCCGGCACGCTTAACGTTCGCGCCGCCAAAGTTCGCTGGCCGCCGGAAAGCCCCCCCCAAACGCAAAACCGCCGCAGCATTGAGCTGCGGCGGTTTTGTTATTCTGATCATCGTAGAGAGATACTGTAGTCTAGGAACTTATTAGGTTTGGCGATG
>NZ_JBIFFQ010000028.1:0-1387 GCF_043557285.1 Sulfitobacter sp. 1A13421 | reverse complement strand
GAGAACTGATGGGGTGGATACCCCCTCCCGACGGCATCGCAATGTGCCAAGGTGATGTGGGTCACATCACTGATAGGAGGAAGCATCCATGGATCAAGTTACCATTGTTGGGTTAGATTTGGCAAAGCGGGTTTTCCAGGTTCACGGCGCCACGGCGGATGGCGGCATTGCTATTCGCAAAAAGCTGTCGCGGGGCCAAGTGTTGGCATTTTTCGCGGACCTGCCGCCCTGTGTAGTGGCGATGGAGGCCTGTGCTACAGCACATTACTGGGCCCGTGAAATAGGTGCTTTGGGACACAATGTGCGGCTGGTGCCACCTGCTTACGTTAAGCCTTTCGTAAAGCGCCAAAAGAATGATGCCGCTGATGCAGAAGCCATAGCCGAAGCAGCCAGCCGGCCGACTATGCGGTTTGTTGAACCGAAGTCGCCGCAACAACAAGCGCGCGCTATGGTTTTCAGGACGAGAGAGCTTTTCGTCCGGCAAAGAACGCAAACGATCAACGCTCTACGTGCGCATCTGGCAGAACACGGGCTGATCGCACCGCAAGGCATGTCCAATCTGGCAAATATTCGGAGGCTGATTGATGAGGCCGCAGCTGAAGTGGAGCCGTTAGTTGTCGAAACAGCTCGCACCTATCTTGAGCAAATCGATGATCTATCATCGCGCATTTTGAAGTTGGAGGCGACGCTGAAACAAGAAGCCGCCCGAACTGATGCTTCATTACGGATGATGACTATGCCGGGAGTTGGCCCCATTACCGCAATGGCGATAGAGGCTTTTGCTCCATCTCTCTCTGTTTTTAAGCGCAGTCGGGATTTCGCCGCTTGGTTGGGGCTTGTGCCACGACAACATTCTACTGGCGGCAAACAGGTCTTGGGCCGAACGTCGAAGATGGGGCAAAGGGATATCCGGCGACTACTTATCATCGGCGCAATGTCAGTTATTCGGTGGGCAACCCGCAAAGGAGCAACCCCAGGGACTTGGCTACATTCCATTCTCCAGCGCAAGCCCCGCAAGGTGGCGGCGATCGCACTGGCCAACAAGATGGCCCGAACGCTGTGGGCGATGGAAACGCGGAAGGAAGATTACAGAGATCCACGTCTGACAGCAGCTTGATTGCATCGAGTAGTCAGTAGTGGAAGTCGGCGTGTGAGGAGGTCATAGACAGTAAGGACAAAAGATCGGTGACGACGGTTTTGAAAACGCATCCGGGTCAATGGGCCAAGAGCCCGCAGAACTGATTTTGCATCAAAGCCGCGCAGCTCCATACCGGCCAGCGGTCATTTGATTGCCGCACAACAGGCCTGATACATGACCGCACCCGATCACACGTCACTATGTCGAAAAACCATCTTGCGCGAACGGGGGTATCCATACATGACCCGG
>NZ_JBIFFQ010000011.1:0-113568 GCF_043557285.1 Sulfitobacter sp. 1A13421 | reverse complement strand
CGCCGTGAGGCGCGCCCTTTGTAATTATATGCGAAGACCTATTAGTCTTTGCCGCGCATGCCAGCAGCGGCTTCGCTTACCAGCGCATCGGGGTTCTGGTTGCAGACGACCATGAAGTCTTCCATTTCCTGCTGCATGTCCGTGTCTGCCATTTCGTCGGCTTCTTCGGAATCTTCAACAGCTTTGGTGTTGTCGATCAGGGAATCTTCGGTCTCTTCGGAATCTGTCGCTTCTTCAGCGGAGATGTCGCTCGGCTCGGAACCGTCGTTCTTGGTTTCGGTGATCATGGAGCCACCGTGGCCGCCATCTTCCAGCTCGGCGATTGCCATGGAAGCGACTTTCATTTTGTCGTCATCGCTCAGTTCTTGGTACTGGGCGCAGGTCATGGTGGCCATGTCCATGTGAGCGGCGGCAAATGCGGGTGCGGAAACGGTGCCCAGAAGGCCGGCGATCGCAAGTGTTTTCAAAGTCGTTTTCATTTTCATTCTCCAGTTTTGTCTGTTCTCCCGAAGACAACACCGCATAACGGATATGGTTCCAGCGCATAGCAATAAGGCACAGGAAAACCGCGTTCTGAGCGTATAAGGCTCTGTCATTGCTGGATTCTTTCGATAGCGGTCCAGCGCGGAAATCACAGCGGCACTTAAAAAATCAGCATTTTTGTCCTTCTTGCCGGGGAAACTGCACGCGGGCTCTGGACCCTCCCGAGCGTGCCGCCTAACCTCCGCGCTATGTTGCGCTATGCGTTAAAAAGATTTCTCTCCCTGCTCATCAGTCTCGCGGTCGCGTCGCTGGTGATCTTTATGGTGATCGAGGTCGCCCCCGGCGATCCGGCGTCCTTTATGCTGGGCCTGAATGCCCAGCCCGAAACGCTGGCCGCGCTGCGCAGTGAACTGGGTCTCGATCAGTCCCGGCCCGAGCGTTATCTGGAGTGGGTTGGCGGCATGTTGCAGGGTGATTTCGGCACGTCCTACACCTATCGCACCCCGGTGACCGAGATGATTGGCGACCGGCTTTGGGTCTCTGTGCCCTTGGCGCTTTATGCGCTTTTCCTCTCTGTCATCGTGGCCTTTCCGGCGGGCATCTATGCCGCCTCGCGCCGCGGTCGGGCGGGGGATGTGGGCGTGATGGGGGCGACGCAATTGGGCGTGGCGGTGCCGAACTTCTGGTTCGCCATGATCCTCGTGCTGATCTTTTCGATCAACCTGCGCTGGTTTTCGGCAGGCGGTTTCGTCGGATGGGACAAGGGGCTTTTCGCCGGGCTGCACGCGCTGACCCTACCTGCCATCGCGCTGGCCTTGCCGCAGGCGGCGATCCTTGCGCGGGTCATGCGCTCGGCCCTACTGGATGTGCTAGGCGAAGATTTCATGCGCACCGCGCGGGCCAAGGGGCTGACCGCACGGCAGGCGCTTTGGCGGCACGGGCTGCGCAATGCGTTGATCCCGGTGCTGACCATCATCGGCTTGCAATTCTCCTTCCTGCTGGCCGGGTCGATCATTATCGAGCAGGTCTTTTACCTGCCGGGCCTTGGGCGGCTGGTGTTTCAGTCGATCTCGGCACGAGACCTGATCGTCGTCGAGTCGGTCGTGATGCTCTTGGTCTTCTCGGTGATCTTGGTGAACTTCCTTGTCGATCTGGCCTATGCCGCCGTCGATCCCCGGCTGAGGGCACGCACATGAACCGCAATCTGTTTCTTGGGGCCGTGCTGACCTCGGTCTTTCTGCTGGCCGCGCTGATCTCCTTTGTCTGGACGCCCTATGACTATGCCGGGCTTGATATCGCGAACAAGCTGCGCAGCCCGTCGTTGGCGCATCCGATGGGGACGGATCACTTTGGTCGCGACATTCTGAGCATGATCATGGTCGGTGCGCGCACCTCTATCGCCGTGGCGCTGGTGGCGGTGGGCATTGGCATGGGCGTGGGTGTGCCGTTGGGGCTTTGGGCTGCGGCGCGGCGCGGCAGCCTTGTGGATGAGGTCATCATGCGCGGCAATGATCT
The DNA here is from genome assembly GCF_043557285.1 of Sulfitobacter sp. 1A13421. Taxonomy (NCBI): domain Bacteria; kingdom Pseudomonadati; phylum Pseudomonadota; class Alphaproteobacteria; order Rhodobacterales; family Roseobacteraceae; genus Sulfitobacter; species Sulfitobacter sp. 1A13421. The sequence continues at coordinate 111,570 of NZ_JBIFFQ010000011.1, read as the reverse complement.
GGTCTTTGCCTTTCCGGCCATTGTCATCGCCATTCTGATTACGGCGGTCTTTGGAGCCGGGGCGATCAATGGGATCATCGCCATCGGTATCTTCAACATTCCCGTATTCGCCCGGATCACCCGCGGTGCGGCGCTGTCGCTGTGGCAACGGGAGTTCATCATGGCGGCACGGGTGGCAGGCAAATCCGCGGCGCGGATCTCGTTCGAGCATATCCTGCCCAATGTCGCCAATCTGCTGATCGTGCAGGGGACCATCCAATTCTCTCTCGGCATCCTCGCCGAGGCGGGGCTGAGCTATGTCGGCCTTGGCGCGCAGCCGCCGGTGCCGTCTTGGGGCCGGATGCTGGCCGATGCGCAGACCATGGTCAGCATCGCGCCGCATATGGCCCTGATGCCGGGGTTCGCGATTATCCTGACGGTGCTGGGGCTGAACCTGATGGGTGACGGGCTGCGCGACCTGCTTGATCCCCGCCTGAGGGTGGCACGCACATGACGCTTCTTTCTGTTTCCAATCTTTCGCTCTCTATCCACGGGCTGCGCATCCTCGACGGGGTGACCTTTTCCGTCGCACCGGGAGAGATCGTGGCCGTGACCGGGGAAAGCGGCTCTGGCAAGTCGATGACCGCGCTGGCGGCGATGCAGCTGCTGCCCAAGGGCGCGACGACGACCGGGCATATCATGCTGGGCGAGGACGATCTGACCCAGATGGACGAGGCAGCGCTTTGCGATATGCGCGGCAATGACATCGGCATGGTGTTCCAAGAGCCGATGACCGCGCTCAACCCGGTGCAAAGCATCGGTCGCCAAGTGGCCGAAACCATCCGGGTACATGAACCCAGCGTCTCGCGGGCCGAGGCCGAGGCCCGCGCCGCCGATACGCTGACCCGCGTCGGCCTGCCCCAAGACCGCTTCCCCCTGTCGCGCTATCCGCATGAGCTGAGCGGTGGGCAGCGCCAGCGGGTGGTGATCGCCATCGCCATCGCCCTGCGCCCCCGTTTGCTGATCGCGGACGAGCCGACCACCGCGCTGGATGTCACTACGCAGGCGCAGATCCTCGCCCTGCTGACCCGTTTGGCGCGCGAAGACGGCATGGGGCTGTTGATGATCACCCACGACCTTGCCGTCGTGGCGGATATGGCTGACCGGATCATCGTCATGCGCAAGGGGCAGATCGTCGAACAAGGGGAGACGCAGGCCCTGCTGCACAACATGCAGCACCCCTATACCAAAATGCTTTTCGACGCCTCACGCCATGAGGTGAACCTGTCCGCGCCGCCCGCGCCTAAGCCTCTGTTAGAGGTCAAAGGCGTCTGCCGCGATTACCATCTGCCGCGCAAGACACTGTTCGGCGCGCCCGGCACCTTCCGCGCGGTGGACAACCTCAGCTTTACCCTGAACCGTGGGGAACGTTTGGGGCTGGTGGGCGAATCCGGTTGCGGGAAATCGACCCTGACGCGGGCGATTTTGGGGCTGGAGCCGGTGCAAGAGGGCAGTATCACGGTCGATGGCCAGCCGGTCTTTACCGGGACGCAGCCGAACCTTGCCGTGCGCCGCAAGATGCAGGTTGTGTTTCAAGACCCTTTCGGCAGCTTCAACCCGCGCCACCGGGTCGACCGTTTGGTGACCGAGCCGTTTCACCTGCTCGACAACCCGCCACAGGGGGCCGAGCGAACTCGCGCAATTGACGAAGCCCTGACAGCTGTGGGGCTGCGCCCGGCGGATGCACGGAAATACATCCACGAATTCTCCGGCGGGCAGCGGCAGCGGATCGCCATCGCCCGGGCGCTGATCATCCGGCCCGAGTTGATCCTTTTCGATGAGGCGGTCAGCGCGCTTGATGTCTCGGTCCGGGCGCAGATCCTCGACCTGCTGGCGGATCTTTGCAGCCATTATGACCTGACCTATCTCTTCATCTCGCATGACCTTTCGGTGGTGCGCACGGTGACGGACCGGGTGTTGGTGATGCAGTCTGGCAAGATCGTCGAGGCGGGAGAGACCGCGAAGGTCTTTGACGCGCCGCAGCATGAATATACCAAATCACTGATCGCCGCCGCCCCGGTTCTGCCTGACCTGCCCCAGCCGGTCGGGTAGGTGTTGCGGCCCTTCGTGTCAGCTGCATTGATTGCGATGAAAAACCGACCTAACGTGAAATCGGGGATTCCCGCCACAGGGGCATGTCTGCTCGCGGTCTGAATGGCGTGTGAAGAATTTCCTAGCCCAGTCAATTGCCTGAAGGCTGCGGCGCTCTACTTGTGCATGCAATGGTGTCCGCCTAAAGGGTGGTCCGCCAATTATAACAATGGGAGACATCTTATGAAAATGTTCAAAATGCTCGCGATGACCGGTGCCATGGTGGCCGGCACTGCGGCCATGGCTCAGGAAAAGTTCATCACCATCGGCACCGGTGGTCAGACAGGCGTTTACTTTGTCGTCGGTCAGTCGATCTGCCGTCTGGTGAACCGCGGCACAGCGGATCACAACCTGAAATGCACCGCGCCGTCGACCGGCGGGTCGATCGCCAACATCAACGCCATCAAAGCGGGCGACATGGACATGGGCGTGGCCCAGTCCGACTGGCAGTTCCACGCCTACAACGGCTCCTCCCAGTTCGAGGGTGACAAGTTCGACAACCTGCGCGCGGTCTTCTCCGTGCATGGTGAGCCGTTCAACGTCATCGCCCGTGCCGACAGCGGCATCGAGTCCTTCGACGACCTCAAAGGCAAGCGCGTCAACATCGGCAACCCCGGTTCCGGTCAGCGCGCCACCATGGAAGTCGTGATGGACGCCAAAGGCTGGACGCTGGACGATTTCGCACTGGCCTCCGAGCTGAAACCGGCTGAGCAAGCCGCCGCTCTGGGCGACAACAAGGTGGACGCGATCATCTACACCGTGGGTCACCCCAACGGTTCGATCCAAGAAGCCGTGTCGACCGTTGATGCCAAGCTGATCCCCGTGGACGGTGACGCGATCCAAGGTCTGATCGACGACAATCCCTATTATGCCGAGGCCACCGTGCCGGGCGGCATGTATAAGGGCACCGACGAAGACGTGAAAACCTTCGGCGTGAAAGCCACCTTCGTGACCTCTGCCGATGTTGACGACGAAGTCGTTTATCAGGTGGTCAAGGCGGTGTTTGACAACTTCGACCGTTTCAAGCGTCTGCACCCTGCCTTTGAGAACCTGACCCAAGAGGAAATGATCTCGGGCGGTCTTTCCGCGCCGCTGCACCCCGGCGCCGAGAAGTATTACAAAGAGCAAGGTTGGCTCGAGTAATCTATCCGTGACATGATAGCTCTGGCGGCGGTACGCTGCCGTCAGAGACCCGAAAAAAACAATATGCGCATCCACCCCAAGGTGGAGCCGACAGGGGGACGATATGTCTGAGAAGGACCAGCAAAAGGCGGCGGCTGTCGAAACCGCCGCGACCGGTGACCGGGGCGGATTGAGCCAGGCGGAACTGGACGAACTTGTCGCTTCTTCTGATACGGGTGGGCGTTCTGTCAGCGGGTTGATGGGCACCTTGCTGCTGCTGGTGGCATTGGCTTGGTCCCTTTTCCAACTCTACATCGCCTCGCCTATCGGCCTTTTCAACGATACGCTGGCCCGCTCCATTCACTTGGGCTTTGCCATATTCCTTGGCATCATGGTGTTTCCGGCCACGCGCACCAGTTTTCAGGTGGCGCTTGGCGTCATCGTTCCCATCGTTCTTGCCGCTCTCTTTATGGTCAGTACGAAGGATTCCACCGCGGTCTGGTGGATCCCGATCCCGGCGGCCTTTGTGGTCGCGACAGTGCTGCTCGGCTCGCCCAAGAACCGCATTCCGATCTGGGAATGGGCCTTGGCCATCGTCGGCACCTTCTGCGCGCTCTATCTCTTTATCTTCTACCGTGACATCGCCAATCGCGTCGGCGCGCCGATCCTGCCGGATTATATCGCGGGGGTGACCGGCCTGTTAATCCTGCTCGAAGCCACCCGCCGCGCCCTTGGGCCTGCGCTGATGATCGTGGCGAGCGTTTTTCTCTTCTACACCGTGCTTGGCCCCTATATGCCAAGCATCATCGCCCATAAGGGCAACAGCCTTTCGGAGATCGTGAACCACCAGTGGATCACGACCGAAGGCGTCTTTGGCATCGCGCTTGGCGTGTCGACCTCCTTCGTCTTTCTCTTCGTGCTTTTCGGCTCGCTTTTGGACCGTGCGGGGGCGGGCAACTACTTCATTCAAGTCGCCTTCAGCCTCATGGGCCACATGCGCGGCGGTCCGGCCAAAGCTGCCGTTGTGGCCTCGGCCATGACCGGCCTGATCTCGGGCTCGTCCATTGCCAACGTCGTGACCACGGGCACCTTCACCATCCCGCTGATGAAGAAGGTGGGCTTCAACTCAGAAAAGGCCGGCGCGGTCGAGGTGGCCTCTTCTGTCAATGGGCAGATCATGCCGCCCGTCATGGGGGCTGCGGCCTTCCTGATGGTCGAATATGTCGGCATTCCCTATTTCGACGTGGTCAAACACGCCTTCTTGCCTGCGGTGATTTCCTACATCGCGCTCGTGTACATCGTGCATCTTGAGGCGATGAAGGCCGGGATGCAGGGCCTGCCGCGCGCCTATACGCCCAAGCCGCTGGTGCAGCAGCTTATCGGCATCGCCTTTGCGATCATCGCGATCTGCGCGCTGTCCTTCGCCGTCTATTACCTGATGGGCTGGATCCGCCCGGCCTTCCCCGAAACGGCGGGCTATATCATCTTTGTCTTCCTCACGGCGGTCTATGTTGGCCTGCTTTATGTGGCGAGCAAGGAAGAACCGCTTGAGATGGAAGACCCCAACGCCGAGGTGACGACCCTGCCGATGCCGGGGCCAACTGCGCGTTCCGGTCTGCATTTCATCCTGCCTGTCGTGGTGCTGGTCTGGGCGCTGATGGTCGACCGCCTGTCGCCCGGCCTCTCGGCCTTTTGGGCCGCGGCCTACATGATCTTTATCCTGCTGACACAGCGCCCGCTGATGGCGATGTTCCGGGGTGAGAGCCAATTCGTCAACGATGTCAAAGCCGGGTTCCTCGACCTGATCGACGGTCTGGTCACCGGCGCGCGCAACATGATCGGTATCGGCATCGCCACCGCCACGGCGGGCATCATCGTCGGCGCGGTCAGCCAGACCGGTGTCGGCTCGGCGCTGGCGGATGTGGTCGAAGTGCTCTCGGGCGGCAATATCCTTGCCATCCTGTTCCTGACGGCGGTGCTCTCGTTGATCCTTGGCATGGGCCTGCCCACCACAGCGAACTATATCGTCGTCTCGGCCCTGCTGGCCCCGGTGATCGTAACGCTGGGCCAGCAGAACGGGCTGATCGTGCCGCTGATCGCGGTGCATCTCTTCGTCTTCTACTTCGGCATCATGGCCGATGTGACCCCGCCGGTGGGTCTGGCAAGCTTTGCCGCCGCCGCCGTTTCGGGCGGTGATCCGATCCGCACAGGTCTGGTCGCTTTCTTCTACTCCCTGCGCACTGCGGCGTTGCCGTTCCTGTTTATCTTCAACACGGAATTGCTGCTGATCGGGGTCACATGGGGGCAGGGGTTGTTCATCTTTGTGGTGGCCACCGTGGCCATGCTGCTTTTCGCGGCGGCGACCCAAGGTTTCTTTCTGGCCCGCAACCGTTTCTATGAAACCATCGCGCTGCTGCTCATTGCCTTTACCCTTTTCCGCCCGGGCTTTTGGATGGACATGATCTATCCCCCCTATAGCGAGGAAGCCCCGACCGAGATCGTTCAGGCTGCTGAAGAAACCCCCGCGGGCGAACGGCTGCGGCTGCGCATCTCGGGCGTGAACGATCTGGGCGATCCGTTGGAGTTCGTGGCGCTGCTGCCCATCGGCGAAGGTGATACCGGGGCCGAGAAGCTGGAGGCCGCGGGGCTCATGTTCCGCGAGGATGGCGACAAGATGATCATCGACGATGTCCTCTACGACAGCCCGGCGCAGGGCGCGGGCCTTGATTGGGATCAAGAGGTGCTGCGGGTGCTAAAACCAATGCCACAACCCAGCAAGTACTGGATGTTCATCCCCGCCCTGCTACTTCTGGCGCTAGTGGTCTTCTTGCAACGGGGCCGTGCCGCGCAGGCCCCCCGTAAGCCCGCGACAGCCTGAGGAGGGCGCATCATGTTCGATAACATCCTGCTGACCGTTGATCTGAGCGACCCGAAATCCTGGGAAAAGGCGTTGCCGCAGGCGATTGATATGATCCGCCTCTCCAAAGGCACGCTGCATATCCTCTCGGTCGTGCCGGACATGGGCACACCGCTGGTCGAAGGGTTCTTTCCCGCAGATTACGAGAAACAGGCCACGGGCCGCGCGGCCAAGGCGCTTGAGCAACTGGTCGAGCGTGAGGTGCCTGATGACGTAAAGGTGAAGCAGCATCTGAAATTCGGCAAGATCCACCGCGAGGCGCTGAAAACGATAAAGAAATCAAACGCCGATCTGGTGGTCATGGGGTCCGAGCACCCCGACAGCCTGCGCGAATTCCTCGTCGGTTCCAACGCCGACCGCATTGTGCGTCGTTCCCCTGTTTCCGTTCTGGTCGTGAGGGCGTAAGACACGTGCGTCGCGGAGATAGGCAAGGAAATGGTCCATTGCGCCGCGTAGTTCGGAGTATTCACGCATGACCCCTTTCGCGATTGCCGGCGTGCAGATGTACGTCAATGCCCTGCAGCCCAATGTCGAGGGCATGATCCAGCGGCTCGACATTCTGATGGCGCGTTTCCCTTGGACGCAGATGGTGCTGTTCTCCGAACTGGCACCTTTCGGCCCGCTCGACCGGTTTGCCCTGCCGCCCGAGAATGAGACGATTGAGCAGTTTCAGGCCGCCGCGCGGCGGCATCGGGTCTGGCTGATCCCCGGTTCGATGTTCCTCAAGCATCCCGAGGATGGCCGCGTGTATAACACCTCGGTCGTCATCAACCCCGAAGGCGAAGTGGTGCGCCGCTATGCCAAGATGTTCCCCTTCCGGCCCTATGAGGCCGGGATCGCGGCGGGCAATGAATTCTGTATTTTCGATGTGCCGGATGTGGGCCGCTTTGGCCTGTCGATCTGCTATGACATGTGGTTCCCCGAGACCACGCGCCAGCTGACCAGCCAAGGGGTCGAGGTGCTGCTGCATCCGGTCTTGACCGGCACGACCGACCGCGACGCGGAACTTGCCATTGCGCGGGCCACAGCGGCGCAGTTCCAGTGCTACATCTTCGACGTGAACGGCCTAGGCGCCGGGGGCGTGGGCAAATCCTGTGTGGTCGATCCCACCTCGATGGTGCTGCACCAGTCTGCGGGTCAAGAGGACATGTTCCCGATCGAGATCGACCTCAACATGGTTCGCCGTCAGCGCGAGACGGGGATGAAGGGGCTGGGCCAGCTGCTCAAATCCTTCCGCGACCGCCCGACAGACTTCCCGGTCTATGACCGTGACAGCGGCGCGGATGCCTTCCTGCACACCCTTGGCCCGCTTGAAATCCCGCAACAGGGCAGCCGCGCGGGGCTGCATGTCGATGTGCCCGCCCAGCAGGTGCCTGCTGAAATTCCGACCTATAAGGGCAAGAACGGTTTCCCGCCTGAGCCGCTTGCCAGCCCCACCGCCGGGACGGCGCCCGAGGTGGCCCAGACACCGGCGCCCGTGGCCCCGGCTGCGGGCACGCCCGACCCACAGACAACGCCCGACACGCCCGGGCAGAACGACAATACCAGCGGCTAGGCCGGGGTCAGGTTCGCGCAAAGCGCTACCTGACGCATCGGTCGGCCCTCCAGCAGAGGACGACTGATGCATTCTATGAACGACTATTCCTCGGCCATTCAACTGCGGTCGGATCGGTGGAGCGCCCTGCGCGCCGCCGCCGCCGCCATGTCACGCGATCCGAAAGGCAAGAACGCGGCGCAGGGGCGCAAGGGAATTGAGGCGCTGTTTGAGTCACTGGCCCTGATTGAGCCCTATTGGGCCTTTCCGGGCATGTCCGCCTTTGACCACATGCGCCGCCAGTTCGCCCATGGCAATTTCGAGGATCTGGCCTTTGCCGTGAACCGGGTAACCCGGGCGCTAACCACCGGTGCCTATCGCCGCCGCACCATCCCGTTGGAACGCGACAGTCTGGATCAGGACGAGCATGACGACGAGGCGATGCTGCCGCCCGAGGCGCGGGCGCTGGCGAAACCCTATTTCGAAGTGCTGATCGTCGACAATGTGAACGAACAGCAGGAACGCTGGCTGCGCAGCAATGTCTCCCGCATGCGCCGGACCGAAGACCCGTTCATCTACGAAGCCGTCGTGGTGCCCAGCCTCGAGGACGCGCTGATCGCGGTGATGTTCAACCACAACATTCAAGCCATCGTCGTCCGCCCCGGGCTCACGTTGAAATCGAAAGTCGATCAACAGATCCTGACCCGCTACCTCGCCCGCGCCGGCGGGCAGGATGAGATCGACGCACTTCAACCTGAAAGCTATGGCCCAGAGCTCTGCCGGATGATTGCCAAGGTCCGGCCCGAGCTTGATGCCTATCTGGTCACCGAACGCTCGGTCGAGGATATCGCCGGACTCGATCTGGGGATTTGTCGGCGGGTCTTCTACAATCAAGAAGACTTCATGGAGCTGCACCTCAACATCCTGCGCGGGGTGCAGGCACGCAACAAGTCGCCCTTCTTCACCGCGCTGGTGGAATATTCCAAACAGCCCACCGGCGTCTTCCACGCCATGCCGATCAGCCGTGGCAAGTCGATCACCCGCAGTCACTGGATTCAGGACATGGGGGCGTTCTACGGGCCGAATATCTTCCTTGCAGAGACCTCGGCGACCTCGGGCGGGCTCGACAGCCTGCTAGAGCCGCATGGACCGATCAAAGAGGCGCAGGAACTCGCAAGCCGCGCCTTCGGCTCTAAACAGACGTTTTTCGCCACCAACGGCACGTCGACCTGCAACAAGATCGTGGTGCAGGCGCTGGTGCGGCCCGGTGATATCGTGCTGGTCGACCGCGACTGCCACAAGAGCCACCACTACGGCATGGTGCTCGCGGGCGCGCAGGTCAGCTACCTCGACAGCTATCCGCTCAACGAATACTCGATGTACGGCGCGGTGCCGCTGCGCGAGATCAAGGAGCGGCTCTTGGAGCTGAAGGCGGCGGGCAAACTTGACCGGGTGCGGATGCTTTTGCTGACGAACTGCACCTTCGACGGGCTGGTCTATAACGTCGAGCGGGTGATGGAGGAATGTCTGGCGATCAAGCCCGACCTCATCTTCCTCTGGGACGAGGCATGGTTCGCTTTTGCCCGGTTTAGTCCCACATATCGCCAACGCACCGCGATGAACGCGGCCAATACCCTGCGGGCGAAGTTCAAGTCCGAGGCCCACGCCGCCGCCTATGAGGCCCAGCAAAAGACCCTGAAGGACGCGGATGATGAGACCCTGCTCAACACCCGGCTGATCCCCCCGCCGCAGGCGCGGGTGCGGGCCTATGCCACGCAATCGACCCACAAGACGCTGACCTCACTGCGGCAGGGCTCGATGATCCACGTCAACGATCAGGACTTCAAAGGCGAGGTCGAGCAGAGCTTCCACGAAGCCTATATGACCCACACTTCGACCTCACCGAACTACCAGATCATTGCTTCGCTCGACGTGGGGCGGCGTCAGGTCGAACTCGAAGGGTTCGAGTTTGTCCAACGGCAGGTCGAAGCGGCGATGTCGATGCGCCGTGCGATCAGCGAACACCCCCTCTTACGCAAGTATTTCAAAGTGCTCTCCGCCGGAGACATGATCCCCGAACAGCACCGCGAAAGCGGAGTCACCAGCTATTATGACGTTGAACAGGGTTGGACAGACATGTGGGATTGTTGGGAGCAGGATGAATTCGTGCTCGACGCGACCCGCGTGACCTTGGCCGTGGGCGGCACGGGCTGGGATGGCGATACCTTCAAGACCCAGATCCTGATGGATAAATACGGCATCCAGATCAACAAGACCTCGCGCAATACCGTGCTGTTCATGACCAACATCGGCACCACGCGCTCTTCGGTCGCCTATCTGATCGAAGTGCTGGTGGAGATCGCCAAGTCGCTCGACGATCTTTTGGACGATGCCAGCCGGATGGAGCGGCTGTCATTCGACCGGCGCGTCACCAATCTGATGGAGAACTACCCGCCGCTGCCGGATTTCAGTTGCTTCCACGAAGCCTTCCGCGCCGCCGATACGCCCGAGGGCGACATTCGCACGCCCTTCTTCCTCGCCTATGATGAGAAGAACTGTGATTACCTCGACCTGAACGGATCCTTGCAAGAGGTGATGGACGCGGGCGACACGGTGGTCTCGGCCAGTTTCATCATCCCCTATCCGCCCGGCTTTCCGATCCTCGTCCCCGGACAGGTCGTCAGTCAGGAAATTCTCGACTTCATGCGCGCGCTCGATGTGAGCGAGATCCACGGATACCGGCCCGATCTGGGCCTGCGCGTCTTTACCGCGGAGGCATTGAAACGCGTGCGCCGCAAAGACCTTTCTTCTTCACCCGTTTGACCAAAAGGACCTACGACATGGCAAAAATTCTCAAGAATATCTCCGAAATCCGCCGGTTCTTTCACCGAAACGAGGATCCGGTCTATTTCATCTCGGCCACCAACTTCAATCTGCTAGGCCTCGATGAATGGGTGAAGAATTTCAAGTACATCTGCTACATCGACTGCTACGGCGGCAAGCATCCCAACGTCTTCTGCCCCTCGGAACAGCCCCATGCGGAGTTCCAGAGCATCGAGGACATCAACAACTACCTGTTGCAGCACAAGGAGGTCATCGACTTCATCAAGCGCCGCGGCGGCAAGCCCAAATTCGTCTTCCTGATGTTCGACGAGGAAACCGAGCGCCTGAGCAAGGAGCTGGGCGCCGAGGTCTGGTTCCCGAAAGCGAAGCTGCGCCAGTCGATGGACAACAAGATCGAAACCGTGCGCATCGGCAACAAAGCTGGTGTGCCTTCCGTGCCCAACACGCTGAGTGTGGTGGAAAGCTACGACCATCTGCGCGAAATTTGCGAGAAAGCCGATCTGGGCCATGACCTCGTGCTACAATCGGCCTATGGCGACAGCGGGCACACGACCTTCTTCATCAAGTCCGAGGCCGATTTCCGCCGCCATGAGAGCGAGATTATCGGCGAAGGTGAGATTAAGATTATGAAGAGGATCGACTGCCGTGGCGCAGCGATTGAGGCCTGCGCCACCAAGGAAGGCACCATCGTTGGGCCGCTGATGACCGAACTGGTCGGCTTCAAGGAGTTGACCCCCTATCGCGGCGGCTGGTGCGGTAACGAGATCCTCGCAACCGCCTTCCCGCCCAAGGTTCGCGAGAAGGCCCGCGATCTGACCTTCAAGTTCGGGGAGCAACTGCGGAAAGAGGGCTATCGCGGCTATTTCGAGTTGGATTTCTTGATCGACAAGAAGACCGGCGATCTATGGTTGGGCGAGCTGAACCCGCGCATCACCGGGGCAAGCTCGATGACCAACCACGCGGCCTTTGCCCATGCCGATGCGCCGCTGTTCCTGTTCCACTTGCTGGAGTTCAGCCGTAAGAAGTTCACCCTCGACGTGGATGAGTTGAACGCCCGCTGGGCTGACCCGGACAATATCGACGGCTGGAGCCAGATGGTCATCAAACACACCGAAGACAGTGTCGACATCTGCACCGAAGCGCCCGAGACCGGGATTTACAAGATGAAGGAAGACGGCAGCGTGGTCTTTGATCGTTTCGACTATCACCGTCGCGCGGTCGAGAGCGAGAACGAAGCCTTCTTCCTGCGCATCTTGCAACCGGGTGATTATCGCTATGAAGGGGCCGATATCGGCATCCTTGTGACGCGGGGTCGTTCGATGACCAAGTCTTTCCAGTTGAATGAACGCGCGAAAAAGTGGATTCACGGGATCAAACGCAGCGTGGATGGCAAACCCTTGCCCACCGCCTCGGCCGGTCCAGAGCTTTCTGATCCGGCGTTCAAGATCCTGTAACGAGTTGAAAGGCCGCGATGTACTGGCGCGCATTGTCCGAAGACCAGCCCGGCCCGAAATGGGCTGGACTCTTCGCGGCCTATTGGCCTGATTATCACGCATGGTGGCTGAAGGAGGGGGAGGCCGCGCGTCCGACCTATGCCCAATGCCGCCGTGCGCTGGCCCAGCATATGCCCGAGATGCTGCCGCTATATGACCAGCTTTGCAGTCTAGCAGGCGGCGGCGATCACGCGGCGCGCTTCCTTAGTTTTTACTGCCCACCGCCTTATCTCTCGGCCTGTTCCCAGGCGATCTGGGCGGGGAAAGAGCCGGTCATGGTGCGCAACTATGACTACAACCCCAATGCCTTTGACGCGATGGTGCTGCGCACGAACTGGCAGGGGCGGCAGGTGATGGGCACTTCCGACGGGCTCTGGGGGCTGGTCGATGGGGTGAATGACGCGGGGCTGTCGATCTCGCTGACCTTTGGCGGGCGACGTGTGGTGGGCGAAGGCTTCGGCGTGCCGCTGATCCTGCGCTATGTCTTGCAGACCTGCGAAACCGCGCAGGAGGCGGGCGAGGTGCTGGCGCGGATGCCCACACATATGAGCTACAACGTGACCGTGCTCGACCGAAAACGCAGTTACCTGACAGCCATGATGGCCCCAGATCGCCCCGCTGTCATCACCCGCGCCGCAGTGGCCACCAATCATCAAGAGAATGTTGAGTGGATCAGCCACGCCCGCTTTACCGCCACGGTCGAACGGGAGCGTTATCTGTTACAACGTCTGCGCCTGCACCGCGATCCGGAGGAAAAGTTCATCGGGGCGTTCCTCAAGCCGCCGCTTTATTCCACTGCCTTCAACGCCGGGTTTGGCACGCTTTACACCGCCGTTTACCGTCCGCGCAAACGCGAGATGGAGCTGCGCTGGCCCGGCACGACATGGGCGCTGTCGCTGACGGATTTCACCGAAGGGGCGCGGCAGGTCTTGGTGCCGGGGGCGGCATGAGCGGGGCGACGCGCAAAGGGCCGCTGTCCTCGCTCAGGGTGGTGGAGTTTTCCGGCCTTGGCCCCGCGCCGCTGGCGGGGCAACTGCTGGCCGATCAAGGCGCGGATGTCATCACGGTTGACCGCAAAGCCGCCCCGGCGGACCCGTCGGACATCAACCGGCGCGGCAAGCGGTCGGTGGTGTTGAACCTGAAAACCGCCGAAGGCATCGCCGCGGCGAAGGCGCTGATCGCCTCTGCCGATGTGCTGATCGAAGGGTTTCGCCCCGGCGTGATGGAACGTTTGGGCCTTGGCCCTGACGCCTGCCCCGAGGCTCTGATCTATGGCCGCATGACCGGCTGGGGCCAGACCGGCCCATGGGCGCAGACGGCGGGGCATGACATCAATTATCTGGCTCTAACAGGGGCACTTCATGCCATGGGCCGCGCCGATGCGCCCCCGGTGCCGCCCCTGAACATGGTGGCGGATTACGGCGGCGGGACGATGTTCTTGCTGTTCGGCATCCTTGCGGCTGTGATCGAACGCGGGGTGACCGGCAAGGGCCAAGTTGTCGACGCCGCGATGGTCGATGGGGTGCCTGCGATGATGGGGCTGATCCATGGCATGCTGGCCCAAGGCACATGGACCGAAGAGCGTGCCGCCAATTGGCTTGATGGGGCCGCGCCGTTCTATCGGTGCTACACCTGTGCGGATGGGAAGTTCATCTCGGTCGGGGCTTTGGAGCCGCAGTTCTACGCGATCCTGTTAGAGAAGTTGGGCCTGCCTGCGGAGCTTGCCGAGAGCCAGAACGACAGGACGACATGGGAGGCGCGTATCGCTGAGTTCTCCGCGATTTTCGCCACCCGCGCCCGGGACGACTGGGCGGCGCATTTCGACGGCTCTGATGCCTGCGTGGCCCCGGTGCTCAGCTTTTCCGAAGCGCCGGATCATCCGCAGATGGCGGCGCGGGGCAATGTGGTGAGGACGAATGGCGTGTTTCAATCAGGCCAAGCGCCGCGGTTTGACGGTGCCGCGCCACAGATGCCTAGCCCCCCAAGGGCCATCGGCGCGGATACCGATGCGGTGCTGGCGGAGCTTGGCCTGCCGCGAGACCGCGCATGAAAAACCCCCGGCCAAAGGACCGGGGGTAAATCTCGTTACAGAGGCAAGGCTCAGGCCGCTTTGCGGTCGTGTTTGCCCTCTTCGACTTCCTCGACGATCTTGGCGACGAAAGCGTCGAGATCCTCGGGCGAGCGGCTGGTCACGATGCCTTGATCGGCCACCACTTCGCTGTCTTCGTAATGCGCACCGGCGTTCTTCACATCCGTTGCGATGGAGGAGAAGGAAGTCGCCTTGCGGCCTTTGATGATGCCCGCCTCGATCAGCAGCCACGGGGCGTGGCAGATGGCGGCGACGGTCTTGCCGCTGTCGTGGAACTTGCGGATCAGAGCCACCGCGTCTTCGTTGGCGCGCAGCAGGTCGGGGTTTATCTGGCCACCGGGCAGCACGATGCCTTGGTAGTCGTCGACATTCACGTCCCGAAGGGCAAGGTCTGCGGGCACGGTGTTGCCCCAGTCATCTTCGTCCCAGCCCTTGATCTCATTGCCGTCGGGCGTGGCCACATGGACGGTGGCGCCGCGGTCACGCAGATCGTTCAGGGGTTTTTCCAGTTCGGACTGCTCAAAGCCATTGGTGGCGAGGATCAGGATCTTTGCATTGGTGATATCAGTCATTGCTTTCTCCTTTGTCATTTCTGCAGGACCAACGGTCTGCATGGCCGCCTGTTCCACTCACATTCGCGCGAGGGCGATGATCCGCCGGTGCAGATGCGCCACAGGGCGGTGAATATTTGTTGATACGTCAAAGGGCGGCATCATATATGCGTTCAGAATGGATCGCCCCGACACCCCCCTTGCCGAATTGCCCATGGACGAATTGATCGTCTGTCCGCAATGCGACGCCGTCTACCGGCTGCGCCGCCCCGCCCATGGGGAGCGGGCGAGTTGTGAGCGGTGCCATACCGCCCTGATCACGCCCCGCAGAAACGCCGGGTTGCAGATCATCGCCGTGGCGGTGGCGGTCATGGTCTTGATCATCGGGGCGGCGGTCTTTCCTTTCCTCACCATCGACGCGGCGGGGGCCAGCAACGCGGTATCGGTGCTGGATGCAGCGCTTGCCTTTTCCGGCGGGCCGATGATCCTCTTGTCGCTGGCCACGGCGGCGCTGATCTTTTTCATCCCGCTCTTGCGGGTGCTGCTGACGCTCTATGTGCTGATCCCCGTGGTGCTGGATCGCCCGCCCGCGCGCCATGCCGTCGCCGCCTTTCGCCTGTCGGAGGAACTGCGCCCTTGGTCGATGGCCGAGGTTTTTGCCATCGGCTGTGCCGTGGCGCTGGTCAAAGTGGCCGATCTGGCCGATGTGGGCTTTGGCCCCGCGTTTTACATGTTCGGCGCGCTGGTGATCCTCGTCATCGCGCAGGACAGATTCTTATGCAAATGGTCCGTATGGAACTCTCTGGAACATCCCAAGACATCGTGAGCGCACGGGAGTTGGGCATCGTGGCCTGCACCCGCTGTAACAAGCCCGCGCCGATGGGCACAAAGCTTTGCAGCCGCTGTGGCAGCAAGCTGGTCTCGCGCGATCGGATGAGCCTTCAGCGTGTCTGGGCATTCTGGACGGTGGGGCTGATGTGCTACATTCCCGCGAATACCTATCCGATGCTTAAAACCCGCACACTGTTTCAGGTCGAGGAAAGCACGATCATCGGCGGCGCGGTGGAACTGGCGCAATATGGCAACTGGGGGATCGCCCTGATCATCCTCTTCGCCTCTGTCGCCATTCCGTTGGCCAAATTCATGGCCGTGGCCTTTCTTGCGATCAGCGTGAAACGGCGCTCGGTCACCTCGCAGCGCCAGCGGCATTACCTTTACGAAGTGGTTGAGTACATCGGACGCTGGTCGATGATCGATATCTTTGTGGTTGCGATTTTGTCGTCTCTGGTGCAACTCAAGACACTGGCCGCCATCAATCCCGGTACCGCGAGCATCTTTTTTGCCCTCTCCGTGATCTTTACCATGCTGGCGGCACAAGCGTTCGACACCCGCATGATCTGGGACGCTCAGACCAAGGACGAGGGCCTGAAAACCAATGACTAAGACGCCTCCCGACGTACCGATTTCCCCGACCCGCAAGATGTTTCTCAGCGGTGCCTCGGTGATCTGGATCATCCCGATCCTCGCCTTGATCGTTGCGCTTTTCGTGGCCTATCGGTCTTACAGCGAGCGCGGCCCGGTGATCGTCGTAGAATTCGAAGAGGGCGCGGGTATCTCTGCCGGAGAGACCGAATTGCGCTTTCGCGATGTGACGGTCGGGGTGGTCGAGAAGGTCGGCTTCACCTCGGGTTTGGACCGGGTGACGGCGCATATCCGCGTCGACAAAGACGTGGCGCCCTATATCGACAATGGCGCGGTCTTCTGGGTCGTGCAGCCCGAAGTCACCGCACAGGGCATTACCGGCCTCAGCACGGTGCTGAGCGGTGTCTATATCGAAGGGTCTTGGGACCAACAGGTCGGCCCGGCGGCGGAGCGCTTTCAGGGATCGTCGACCGAGCCGTTGATCCGCGGCGGCCAAGGCGGGCTTGAGATTGCCTTCCGCTCCACCGCAAACGGGCATCTGACCGACAATGCGCCGATCCTTTACAAGGGCATCGAAGTGGGCCGCGTCGGCTATGCCAAGATCGCCCCGCGCGGCAACTACGCCATTGTCGAGGCGCTGATTTTCGAAGAGCACCGCCAGTTGATCAATGAATCCACCCGCTTTTGGGACGCATCGGGCTTTAGCGTCAACATCGGCCCCGCGGGGGCCGAGATCGACTTTTCCTCGTTGGCGACCCTCGTTGGCGGCGGCATCACCTTTGACACTTTCGTCTCTGGTGGGGCGCAGGTGTCTGACGGCACGGTGTTTGAGATTTACCCCGACAAGGAAACCGCGCGGAACTCTGTCTTTAACGCCTCCGAGGTCGATCCGCTGAAGCTGAGTGTCGTGTTCGACGACAATATCTCGGGTCTGATCGTCGGCGCCCCGGTTGAGATGAGCGGGCTGGAGATCGGTGAGGTCGAGACCCTCTCGGGGCTGGTGGATTTCGAACGTTTCGGCGACAGCCGTGTGCGGCTGAACGCGATCCTGTCGATCCAGCCCGCGCATCTGGGGATGCAGGATGACGTCACCGCCGAAGCCGCGCTGGCGTTCTTGAAAGAACGTGTGGAAAACGGCCTGCGCGCGCGGCTTGCCTCGGCCAGCCTGCTGACGGGTGGTTTGAAGGTTGAGTTCGTCGCCGTCGAAGACGCGCCCGAGGCCTCGTTGAACGAGACGGAGAATGGCCTTGCGCTGATGCCGACCACGGAAAGCGATGTCTCCGATGCGGCGGCCACGGTCGAAGGGGTCTTTACCCGCATCAACAGCCTGCCGATCGAAGAATTGCTCAACAGCGCGATCACCTTCCTCAATTCGGCAGAGGCTTTCGTGTCGGACGAAGACCTGCGCGAAACCCCGCAGGACGTGCGCACCCTTTTGGGTGAATTGACCGGGCTGGTCTCTTCCGAAGAGGTCAAGAACGTGCCGGTCGCCCTGAACGGCACGCTGGTGCGGATCGAAGAACTGGTGGCCCAGCTTGAGGAAGAGCGGATTGCCGAACGGCTTTCCGCCGCGCTCGAGGGCGCATCGGATGCGGCCAATGCGGTGTCCTCCTCGGTCGAAGGCGTGCCGGAGTTGGTGGAGCGCATTCAGGCGGTGGCGGCCAAGGCCGAAACGCTTGAGGTCGAAGAACTGGTCGTCGCACTCACCGACCTCACCGAATCCGCCGATGCGGTGATCG
The DNA here is from genome assembly GCF_043557285.1 of Sulfitobacter sp. 1A13421. Classification (NCBI taxonomy): domain Bacteria; kingdom Pseudomonadati; phylum Pseudomonadota; class Alphaproteobacteria; order Rhodobacterales; family Roseobacteraceae; genus Sulfitobacter; species Sulfitobacter sp. 1A13421. Next base: position 93,729 of record NZ_JBIFFQ010000011.1, on the reverse strand, counting down.
GTACCGAAGATGCGGTGGCCCTGCCGGGCGCATTGAAACGCGCCTTGGACGAATTGAACGCCACGTTGGAAGAGCTGCGCGAAGGCGGCGCGGTCGAGAATGTGAACCGCACCTTGGCCTCGGCCCGCAATGCCGCGGACAATATTGCCCTCTCGGCCCAAGACCTGCCGCAGGTGGTCGAGCGTTTGACCGCGCTTTTTGCCCAAGCCAGCCGCACCATCGAAGGCTATAATCAGGGTGAGCAGCTGAGCCGCAGCGCCGAACGCACCCTGCGCGACATTCAGAAAGCCGCCGATGCCCTTGCATCTTTGGCGCGGACCATCGAACGTAACCCCAATTCTCTATTGCTGGGACGGTAACGCATGACATTTGCAAGACCCTTGATCACCCTCGGCCTGCTGGCTGCCTTGGCAGCCTGTGGCGGCACAGCTGAACGTTTCCCCGTCCGCGCCCCGGCGGTGACAGAGAAGACCTCCATCGCCTTCAGTTCCGTCGAAGTGCGCGACGTGTCTTTGCCGACCTACGCCGCCGCCGAAGAGATTTCGGTGCAATTGGCCGATGGCCGTCTGGTCAGCTCGACCGATGTGCTTTGGGCCGATGCGCCCGAACGGGCCGTGGCGCTGGAGCTTAGTCAGAACCTTGCGCGGATGACGGGGCGGCGCATCGCGTCCGAGCCTTGGCCGTTCGAGGCCTTCCCCGATGCCAGCCTCGAAGTGCGCTTTGCCGAACTGGTGGCCACCGAAGCGGGGGAGTTCCGCGCCTCCGGTCAGTATTTCGTGGCCGTCCGCGATGACCGGCGGGAGCGGTCGGGCCTGTTTGACCTCAGCGTGCCGTTCAATCCCGAAGGTGGCGCAAACGCCATCGCCGCGGCGCGGGGGCAACTCGTCCTTGATCTAGCCCGCTATATCGCCCGGAACGGGTTGAAGTAGGGTCGAGCGCCGGGGCTACCGGCGACGCGCGTTGTTCCGTCTGTTCGGAAAATTCTGAATAGTCTTGATTTGTGCCCCGCCTTGTCTATCTACCTTCAACGCGCCTGCCGTGGACGGGGAATGATGGATAGCACAGACCAAATCGACCAAGTCCGCGATGACTTCATCACCCGCATGGGCGTCGTTGCCATGGGCGAAGGGTTGCCGCGCATGGCGGGGCAGGTCTTTGCCATGCTGGTTTTCGAGGGCGAGCCGATTGCCTTCGGCGCGCTGTCGCGCCGCCTTTCCGTGAGCCGCGCCACGATCAGCACCTCTATCCGTCTGCTCGAAGAGCGGGGGTTGATCCGGCGTGTGAACAAGACGGGTGACCGGCAGGATTACTTCCAACTCGCCGATGACGCCTATGCCGCGATGACGAAATACGCGCTGGCAGGGACCCGCCACGCCAAATCCGAGATTAACGATACGATCCGCAAGCTGCCCGAGGAGGCCGAAGGGGTGCGCCAAAGGCTCGATACTTTCGCCGCCTTCTATGACACGATCAGCGCCGCGCTTGATGACGTAGCAACCCGGGTGAGCAAACCCAAGAATTGACGCGCGGCCCGATCACGGGGTCGCGGTGATGGAGTTCGATCAATGAGTGACACATCTCAAGAGCGCCAGACGCTTTCATTCGACAGCGATGCCGGCTCGAAACGGTCGAAGTTCATCGCCGGTGGGATCGCGCTGTTGATCGCTCTTTGGATGGGCAGCGGCTATATTATCCTCTCCGAAGAGACCGAGGAAGCCGCGCCTGCGCCCATTGCTCCCGAAGCGGTGACGGTGGCCGTGCGCGGCTCTCAGGCGGACAGCGTGACGCAGGTCTTCGTAGCTGAAGGGCAGGCCTTGCCGGACCGCGATACGATGGTCCGCGCCGAAGCGGGCGGTGAGATCGCCGAGGTGCTGGTGGACAAAGGCGATGCCGTCGAAGCGGGCGCGTTGATCGCGCGGCTCAGCACCACGGCGCGCGATTCCGATCTGGCCCGCGCGCGTGAGGAACTAAGTCGCGCGCAACGCGAATACGACAATGCCCAAGCGCTGCTGGACCGGGGTGTCTCGACCGTGGACCGCGTGAGCCAAGCCCGCGCGACGTTGGCCGCCGCCCAAGCCTCGGTCACCGCTGCCGAAGAGGCGCTGAACAACACCGAAATCCGCGCCCCCTTTCCCGGCCGGCTAGAGATGCTCGATATCTCAGCGGGAGAGTTCGTCTCTACCGGTGAGGAAATCGCGCGTCTGGTCGACAACACGCCGCTGACGATCCAAGTGCAGGTGCCCCAGCAGTCGCTTAAAGACATTAAAGAGGGTCAAACGGCCGAGGTCGTCTTCATCACCGGGACAGAGGCGCAGGGCGAGGTGCAATTCGTCTCAAGCAGTGCGAGCGCCGAAACCCGGACCTTTACCGCCGAAGTCAGGGTCGAAAACGCTGATGGGGCGATCCCCGCGGGCATTTCGGCCCGCGTGCGCATCCCCACGGGCGAGACCCGCGCGCATTTCGTCTCTCCGGCGATCCTGTCCTTGGACACCAATGGCACCTTGGGCGTCAAAACGGTGAACGATGAGGACAAGGTTGTCTTTAACAAGATCGCCATCGTGCGCGCCCAGACCGATGGCATCTGGATCGCGGGCCTGCCGGATGAGGCCCAGATCATCACCATCGGGCAGGGCTTCGTCAACGACGGGGAAACGGTCAACCCGCAGCCCGAAACCGGCGGCGACAATGAAGGGGAAGCGCAGCCCACGGCGGGTGTGCCCGAGATTGACGAGTTGGGAGACCAGCCAAGCGGCGACGGCCAGATCACCGGCAGCGCCGAAGCCGCCCAGCCGGAGCAAGTGGAATGAACACGCTGATCGACGCCGCTTTTAGCCGCGCCCGCGTGGTGATCCTGAGCTTGGTGATGATCTTGGCGGTCGGGGCCTATGCCTATGTCGGTATCCCCAAGGAAAGCTCGCCCGAGATTCCGATCCCGACGCTCTATGTCTCCACCTCTCTCGAAGGCATCTCGCCCGAGGACAGCGAGCGGCTGCTCGTTGAGCCGCTTGAGACCGAACTCAGCGCGATCACCGGGTTGAAACAGATCACCTCGAACGGGGCTGAGGGCCATGCCTCTGTGCAATTGGAGTTCGAGCCGGGGTTCGATTCAGATGAGGCACTCGACAAGGTGCGCGAGGGCGTGGACCGTGCCAAGTCGGACCTGCCCGAAGACGCCACCGACCCGGTCGTGACCGAGATCAACACGGCGCTTTTCCCGATTCTGACCGCGATCCTTTCCGGCCCGGTGCCGGAACGGACGCTCAACTCCATTTCCGAAGAGTTGAAGGACGCGATCGAAGGGCTGTCCGGCGTGCTTGAAGTCGATGTCGGGGGGGAGCGGACCGAGCTTTTGGAGGTGCTGATCGACCCCACGGTCTTTGAGACCTACAACATCTCTTTCGAAGAGCTGATCAGCCAGATCAACCGCAACAACCGCCTGATCGCGGCGGGGGCGATTGAAAGCGGCGCGGGGCGGCTGGTGCTCAAGGTGCCGGGGCTGATCGAGAATGTCGAAGACGTCATGTCGCTGCCGATCAAGGTGCGCGGCGATACGGTGGTGACCTTTGCCGATGTCGCCACGATCCGTCGAACCTTCAAAGACCCGACTGGCTTCGCCCGGATCGACGGCCAGCCTGCGCTGGCGCTTGAGATCAAGAAACGCTCGGGCGCGAATATTATCGAGACGGTCGCGGCGGTGCGCGAATTGATTGACGAGATGCGCGCGGAATGGCCCGACAGCATCACCGTCAAATACACCCAAGACGAATCCGAGCAGGTCCAAGACATGCTCAGCGATCTTGAGGCCAATGTTATCGCGGCGGTGATCCTTGTGATGATCGTAATTGTCTGGGCCTTGGGCGTCCGCTCGGCCCTGCTGGTGGGCTTGGCGATTCCGGGGGCCTTCTTGGCCGGGGTCACGGCGCTTTGGGTCATGGGCTATACGATGAACCTTGTGGTGCTCTTCTCGCTGATCCTTGTGGTGGGGATGCTGGTGGACGGGGCTATCGTGACCACCGAACTGGCCGACCGCCGCCTGCAAGAGGGGCATTCGCCCCGCGCCGCCTATGCCCATGCCGCCAAGCGCATGGCATGGCCAATCATCGCCTCCACGGCGACGACGCTCAGCGTGTTCTTCCCGCTGCTGTTCTGGACCGGCACGGTGGGGGAGTTCATGAAGTTCCTGCCCATCACCGTGATCCTGACCCTGACCGCCTCGCTTTTCATGGCGCTGGTCTTTATCCCCGTCGTGGGCGGGATCATCGGCAAGCGCCCGCCGCAATCGGCCAAGGACAAGGCCACGCTCCATGCCGCCGAACAGGGCGACCCGCGTGATCTGAAGGGCTTTACCGGCGGCTATGTCAAACTGCTGCAATTCGCCATCCTGCGCCCGTGGATGACCCTGATCCTTGCCATCTCAATGCTGATGGGAGGCTTTACGGCCTATGCGCAATTCGGCAATGGGATCACCTTTTTTCCCGATGTAGAGCCTGATTTTGCGCAGGTGCAGGTGCGTGCGCGGGACAATTTCTCGATCTACGAACAAGACGCGCTGGTGCGGCAGGTCGAACAGCGCCTCTTTGCCTATGACGAGATCGCCAGCGTCTATGCCCGCACCGGCAGCAGCAACCGCGACAGTGCCGATCTGATCGGCACCATTCAGGTTGAGTTCACCGAATGGGACGAACGCCGCCCCGCCGCCATCATTGGCGAGGAAATCCGGACCGAGATGGCGGCCATTCCGGGGATCGACGTGCAGGTGCAGACCGCATCGAACGGCCCCTCGGCGGGCAAACCCGTTAATTTGCGGATCGAGGCGCATGACCCGCAGGTGCAGCAGCAGGTGGTGGATCAGATTCGCGAGAAGATGGCCGATATCGGCGGTTTCACCGATGTGACCGACTCGCGCCCTCTGCCGGGGGTGGAATGGCGCATCGCCGTGAACCGGTCCGAGGCCGCGCGGTTCGGGGCCGATATTTCGACCCTGGGGCAGGCGGTGCAACTGCTGACGCGGGGCATCACCGTGGCGGATTACCGGCCTGACGATGCCGAGGGTTCTATCGACATCAACGTGCGCTTCCCCTCCGATGAGCGCACGCTGGAAGAGTTGCAATCGCTGCGCGTGCCGACCTCCGCAGGGCTGGTGCCGATCTCGAACTTCGTGACTTTCGAGCCGAGTCCGCGCACCGGCACGATCACGCGGGTGGATCAAGAGCGGGTGGTCACGATCGAGGCCAATGTCGCGCCCGGTGTCTTGGTGAACGACCAGACCGTCGCGCTGCGCAGCGCGATTGACGCGATGGACCTACCGCCGGGTGTCGAAGCCTCCTTCGCCGGGGAGGCGGAGGACCAGCAGGAATCGATGATCTTCCTCGTGGGCGCCTTCATCACCGCGATTTTCCTGATGTTCGTGATCCTCGTGATCCAATTCAACAGCTTTTACCAAGCCTTCGTCGTCATGTCGGCAATCGTCTTTTCGATCGCCGGGGTGCTCTTTGGCCTGCTGATTACCGGACGGCCCTTCGGGGTGGTCATGGGCGGCATCGGGGTGATCGCGCTGGCGGGGATCGTGGTGAACAACAATATCGTTCTGATTGACACCTATAACGACCTCAAGAAACTGGGGCTGTCGCCGCTAGAGGCAGCGCTGCGCACCGGGGCGCAGCGTTTGCGGCCCGTGGTGCTGACCTCGGTCACCACGGCGCTTGGCCTGATGCCCATGGTGATCGGCCTCAACATCAACTTCTTCACGCGCGAGATCGTCTATGGCGCGCCTTCCACCCAATGGTGGACCGAGCTAAGCTCGGCCATCGCGGGCGGTCTGGTGGTCGCCACCGTGCTGACGCTTGTGGTGACCCCGGCGATGTTGATGCTGGGAGAGAAGAAAGCGAAACGCGCCGAGCCGACCCCGCCGGAGCCGGAACCGGTCGCCGTCTAGGACAAGGTCAGGCGGCCTTATCGGCCTTGTCTTCGGTCAGGATGGTGTAAAGCGTGGCCGGGTCGGGGTTCGACCGCAACTTGGTGCAGATGCTGGTGTCGCGCAGCGTGCGGGCCACCAGTGCCAATGCTTTGAGGTGCTCCACCCCCGCATCTTCGGGGGCGAAGAGGGCAAAGGCCACGTCGACCGGCTGCCGGTCGACCGAGGAAAAATCAATCGGCTTGTCCAACAGCACGAAGGCACCGACGACCTTGTCGATCCCGTCCATCCGCGCATGGGGCAGGGCAACGCCATGGCCGACACCGGTCGGCCCGAGGGTTTCGCGCGTCATCAACGCGTCCACCACTTGGCCGGCCGGCAGCCCATAGGCTTGCTGGGCGAGTTCGCCGATATCCTGCATCAGACGCTTCTTGCTCGAAGCCGAAGTCAAAACCTTCACGGCCTCTGGCTTGAGGAGTTTGCCGAAATCCATTCCGCTCGCCCTGCTCTGTGGCGGAAGTTACCGCCGTGGGTTACGAAGGGTCGATCCAGCCGATGTTGCCGTCTTCGCGGCGGTACACGACATTCATCCCTTCCTGGCCTTCCTTGCGAAACAATAGCACCGGATCGCCCGACAATTCCATCTGCATCACCGCTTCGCCGACAGACAAAGTTGGCACCTTCGTCTGCATCTCTGCAATGATCATGGGTTGGAGGGTATCAGGTTCCTGCGCATCTGAATCGCTGTCTGACGCGAGGATATAGGAGGACGCCCCTAGAAGTTCAACCGGTTCGGCGCGTTCTTTGTGATGGTCTTTCAGGCGGCGCTTGTAGCGGCGCAGCTGTTTTTCCATCTTTTCGCAGCAGCTGTCGAAGGCGGCGTAGATCTCTGTCGCCTTGGCCTTGGCCGACGCATTGAGACCGGTGGAAAGATGCACGGTCGCCTCGCAGGCAAATTCGTGGCCCGTTTTGGAAAACACCACCATCGCATCTGTCGGGCGTTCGGCATATTTGCTAACCGCCTCGTCCAGTTCGGTCCGGACATGTGTCCGAAGCGCGTCGCCAATGTCGATCTGTTTGCCACTGATCTGATACCGCATATCGTCTCCTTGTCTTTCTTGTTCCGAACATTGCCAAACGGTCCACATGCGTGGAGCGCGACAACTTTCAGATATGGAGGAATGGCGCTGCGACCAGGATGATTTTGACCGTTCCTTCGCGGGAAGGGCGATGCAGGATCAAACAGGAACGCGATGTCACCATAGCTCAATGAGGCCGCGTTTCGGTTTGAAAGTCAATGGCGCCGATGCGCGCGCCATCCTTTTATCGCTACAATCAGAGCGGTTTTCCGCATCATGCGAGCAAGGCTTCGCCGAGGGCTGGAAGGCCCGGAAAAACGCGCTAAGTCTTAGGAAATACGGAAATTATCGCCAAGGTAGACGCGGCGCACATTCTCGTTTTGCACAACTTCTTCGGGCGTTCCGGACATTAGAACTTTGCCCTCATGCAGGATATAGGCGCGGTCCACGATCTCTAGGGTTTCGCGCACATTGTGGTCGGTGATCAGCACCCCGATGCCGCGTTTCTTGAGGTCGGCAACCAGTTGCCGAATGTCCCCGACCGAGATCGGATCGACCCCGGCGAAGGGTTCATCAAGCAGCAGATAGTTCGGGTTGGCGGCCAGACAGCGGGCGATTTCCACCCGGCGCCGCTCCCCGCCCGATAGCGCCAGCGCAGGTGCGCGGCGCAGGTGTTCGATGGAAAATTCGGTCAGCAACTCTTCCAGCCGTTCGCGGCGCTGGTGGCGGTGTTTGACCCGGATATCGAGGATCGCGCTGATGTTGTCTTGGACCGACAGCCCGCGAAAAATGCTCATCTCCTGCGGCAGATAGCCGATGCCAAGCTGCGCGCGGCGGTACATCGGCAGGGTGGTCACATCCTTGCCGTCAACCGTGACGCGCCCGCCCTCGGGCGTAACCAGACCGGCCACCGCGTAGAAAGTCGTCGTCTTGCCCGAGCCGTTCGGCCCCAGAAGCGCCACGACCTCCCCGCGGTCGAGCGCCATCGAAAAGTCGCGGATCACCGCTTTCTTGCGGTAAGACTTGCGCAGATGCTGAATGCGCAGGCCGGAATCGCCCCCGGCGACTTTCAGCTCGGGCGGCATCAGTTGTCGCTGCCGGGCTGCAAAATGGTCTTCACGCCGCCCGACATCTGCGCCGTGCCGTCGTTCAGGTTCACCGTCATTTCCTGCGCGCTCAGCGCACTGGGGCCTTGGGTCATCAGCACATCGCCGCGCATCACCAAGGTGCCAGCGTCGATGTCGTAGTCGGCGCGCTGCGATTCAGCGGCGTCCTCCCCCGCGACCAAGACCACGCCGCCGGTCGCCTCCAGCTTGGCAATGCCCTGATCCGAGGCGCGATAGACGACCTCGACCTTACCGGCGGAAAGGGTCATTTCGCCCTGAGAAATCAATACATTGCCCGTGAAGACGGCGGTGCCCGTGGCATTGTCGACCGACAGGTTATCGGCGGTCACTTCGACGGGTTGGCTGGTGTCTTGCTCAAGCGCGCCGAAGGCGACATTGGCAGATTGTGCAGAGACAGGGGCGGCCTGCAGCGCGAAAAACAGCGGCAGCATCAAAATAAACAAATGTCTCAAGGCAGTTACTCTTTCGTTGCTTGCGGCGTGTATATCAGTTTCACACCCTTTGTGAAAAGCAATTGCGATCCGGCGCTGTTCTGCCGGTTGGTGATGGCCATGCTGCCGGCGGTGATCTCGCCCGCGGGGCTGGTGGCGCGCACCGGGCCGGGCGATTGCAGGTCCAGCGTGGTGAGGTTCGAGATCATCCGCTCGGACAGGATTTCGTAGCCGGTTGAGGTGCTAACCCGCACATCGCCCGCCAGTTCCGCTTCCTCAGCCCCGGTGTCGAACCGCCCGCTGTTGGAGTGTAGCGTAATTTTGGAGCCGCCCTCTAGGTCCAGCGTCGCCTCGATCTCTTCGGCCTCATTGGTGCCGGTCTCCCCGCCCGGGGTGGTCAGCTTTTCGGCAGAGAAAGAGATCAGATCGCCATCCGCCGTGGTGCCGGAATAGAAAGGGCCGGTGATCTGCTGGTCGCGCAGCCGTTCTTGAACCTCTTTGTCCGCGAAGGGGATCACGGCCTGCGGTTCAATCGCCCGCGACAGCAGGAATAGGGTCGATAGCAGCGCCAGCGCGATCAGCGGAAAGAGCACTTTCAGCCACGACACGACACGAGAGTGGCGATCCCCCTTCATCCCGCGTCACCCCAGCCCGACGCGCAGGCAGTCGTGGATATGCAGCAGGCCGATGGGCGATTTGCCGTCGTTCTGCGCGGGGTCAGTCACGATAAGGCAGGTGATCTTGCGGCTGTTCATCACGCCCACGGCCTTTTCGGCCAATTCGTCGGGGGTGATGGTCACGGGCGAGGGGGTCATGACGTCGCGGGCGGTCATGGTCATCAAGCCATCCAGATGCCGGGCGAGGTCACCCATGGTGATGATCCCGGCCAGCGCGCCTTCCGCATCGGTGACGCAGACCACGCCAAAGCCCTTGCGGCTGATCTCGCTCAGCGCCTCGGGCATCGGGGCGTCGGCGGTGACCAGCGGCAGCTTGTCGCCCACATGCATCAGATCGGCCACGCGGCTCAGCCTTGCACCCAGCTTGCCGCCGGGGTGAAAGTCGCGGAAATGCTCTGCGGTGAAGGCGCGGTTCTCCATCAGCGCCACGGCCACGGCATCCCCCATCGCCAGCGTCAGCGTGGTCGAGGTGGTGGGCACCACGCCGGTGCCGCAGGCCTCTGCCGCTCGGGGCAGTTCGAGCACCACGTCGCTATGGCGGCCAAGGCTGCTCTCGGGGCGGCTGGTGATGCCGATGAGCGGAATGGCGTAGCGGCGCGAATAGGCGATGAGGTTGGCCAGCTCCGGTGCTTCGCCCGAGTTGGAAATCGCCAGCACCACATCGGCGGCTGTGATCATGCCCAGATCGCCGTGGCTCGCTTCGGCCGGGTGGACGAATTGCGCGGGCGTGCCGGTGGAGGCCAGCGTTGCCGCGATCTTATTGCCGATATGGCCCGACTTGCCGATGCCGGTGACGATCACGCGGCCCTTGCAGGTGCGCATCAGGTCAACCGCGGCGCGAAAGCGATCATCAAGGCTGTCGGCCAGCAGCGTCAGCGCGTCGGCTTCGCAGCGGATCACCCGGCGGGCGGTGTCGAGGAAAGGTGTGTTCATGCGTGTGCGAAGATGTCCGTGTCCGGCCATCCCTCCAGATCCAGCCGGGCGCGCATGGGCAGGAAATCGAAACAGGCCTGCGCCATGTCCATCCGGCCTTCGCGTATCAGGCGTTTGTTAAGTTCATCGCGCAGCCGGTGCAGGTAAAGCACGTCAGAGGCGGCATAGTCGATCTGCGCTTGGGTCAGCTCTTCGGCCCCCCAATCGCTGGATTGCTGCTGTTTCGAGATATCGACGCTCAGAAGTTCTTGGCAAAGCTTCGCCAGCCCGTGCCGGTCGGTATAGGTGCGCACCAGTCGGCTGGCGATCTTGGTGCAATAGACCGGCGTCGCGGTGGCGCCAAAGGTGTTGAGCATCGCGGCAATGTCGAAGCGGCCATAGTGGAACAGCTTCAGCACATGAGGGTCCTCCAGCAGCGCGCAGAGGTTCGGTGCCCCGGTTTGGCCTTTGGCGACCTGCACCAGATGCGCGTGACCATCGCCGCCCGAAAGCTGCACGACACAAAGCCGGTCGCGATGCGGATGCAGCCCCATCGTTTCGCAATCAATCGCGACCATCGGCCCAAGGTCCAGGTCATCCGGCAGGTCGTTCTGATAGAGGAAATTTGTCATGAGCACGTCTATATCCTGCTTGTCCGGCATGGGAAAGCAGGGCTTTGCGCCGCGTCAGACGGTGGCCAGATCCCGCAACGCGGGGCGCGGGTAGCGGCGCAGAAGGCGGTCGACCAGCAGATGGCAGCGGTAACCGGGCCATTCGGGGCGGATCAGCCCGCCGGGCAGGGTGGGATGCTTTAGCACCAATCGCCGCCAATTGTGCACGATCAGGCAGCGCAAGACCGCGACGTCCAAGGGGGTGAGTTGCTCTGGCGCGGGAAGCTCGGCATCCAAGGCTGTGAGTGCGGCCAAGAGCGCGTCATAGTCATCCTCAAGCTCGGCGGGTTCCACTGCGCGGCGCAGCCACTCGGGCGGCGGGGTGCCGGGCAGGGCAAGGCATCCCGTGGGGGCCGCGCTCACGGCGCGCCCGACATAGGCGCGGGGCAGGGCGGCGATGAACCCCGCCTCTCGCAGGGCGCTGTCGGTCTCGCGCCCGTTCTCCTCGGTCACGACCATCTGCCAAGGCTCCGTCAGGTCCGGGGGCGCGGCGTAGATGCGCGGACTGGCAGCAGCGCTTTCCGCGCGGCCTTGGGCGGTCAGGCTGTGCTGGCTAATCCGCCCCACCTTTTGCGACTGTAGCCAGCCGTCATTGCGCAGCCGGTGCAGCGCCACGCGGCTTGCCTCGGGCCGCACGTCGAGCGCGGCCATGATCTGCGACAGCACCGGCCCGTCGATCGCGTCGCCCTGTCCCTGTGCCAGATCGCCGAAGAGGCTGACCATCAGCGACCAGACCCGCTGACCGCCAAGGCCAGCGAGCGCCGCGACGACCGAGGGGGCGTGGTCAGACGGCATTCATCGTCAGCAGGTCGTATTCGGCGACCGCCTCCTCACGCTGGTTCGTCAGGGTCACATGCCAGCGCACCTCGCCGTATTCCTCGTTGCGCGGCGTCTTGTGCTTGACCGAGAGCCGCACCTTGATGCTGTCGCCCGCCGAGACCGGTTCGAGGAAGCGCAGGTTGTCGAGGCCGGTGTTGGCCAGCACCGGGCCGGGGTCGGGCTGCACGAAGAGGCCTGCGGCAAAGCTCAGCAGCAGGTAGCCATGCGCCACGCGCCCCGGGAAGAAGGGGTTCGCCTTGGCGGCCGCGTCATCCATGTGGGCATAGAAGGTATCGCCGGTGAAATGGGCGAAGGTCTCGATATCCTCCAGCGTCACCTCGCGGGCGGGCGAACGGAATGTCTCGCCCAGATCGAGCTCGGTGAAGCGGCGGGTGAAGGGGTGAGCGCGGTCAGTGATCTCCTCGGCCCCTGGCACCCATTGCTTGCCGATGGCCGTGAGGATGTCGGGGCTGCCCTGCACCGCGGTGCGCTGCATGTAATGCATCACGCCGCGCACGCCGCCCAACTCCTCGCCGCCGCCCGCGCGGCCCGGGCCGCCATGCACCATATGCGGCAACGGGGAGCCATGGCCGGTGGCCTCGCCCATAGATTTGCGGTTGTTGAAGTAGAGCCGTCCGTGGAAGCCCGCGGAGCCCATCGTCAACTCGCGCGCGACTTCGCCGTCGTTGGTGATGATCGACGCCACCAGAGAGCCTTGGCCGCGGTTGAGAAGCTGTGTGGCGTGTGCGAGATCGCGGTAGGGCATGAGGGTGGAGACGGGGCCGAAAGCCTCGGTGTCATGCACCCGCTCGGCAGCGTCGGGGTCGGCGCAGTGGAACAGCATCGGCGGGAGGAAGGCGCCCTTGTCGCGGTCGGCACCCTTCACGGTGAAGTTGTCGGGGTCGCCGAAAACGCGCTCGGCCTCGGCGCTCAGCAGCCCGACCTTCTCCAACACGTCGCGTTTCTGGCTGCCCGAGACCAGCGCGCCCATGCGCGTGTCCTCGGCCCGGGGATCGCCGATGGTGGTCTTAGCGAGACGCTCGGACAGCGCCGAGATCACCGCGTCGATCTGCGCTTGCGGCACCATGATGCGGCGAATGGCGGTGCATTTCTGCCCCGCCTTGGCGGTCATCTCGCGCTGCACTTCCTTGACGAAGAGGTCGAACTCCGGCGTGCCCGGCGCCGCATCGGGGCCGAGCACGGAGGCGTTGAGGCTGTCCTGCTCGGAGGTGAAGCGCACGGAGTTTTCCATGAGCTTCGGATTGCCACGCAGCTTCAGCGCGGTGTCGGCGGAGCCGGTGAAGGCCACGGCATCCTGACAGCCGAGCAAATCGAGCATGTCGCCCAAGCCGCCGCTCACGAATTGCAAAGCACCCTTCGGCAGCAGCCCGCTGTCCAGCATCAGACGCACGCAATGCTCGGTGACATAGCAGGTGGCGGTCGCGGGTTTCACGATGGCCGGAACGCCTGCAAGCAGCGTCGGGGCAAGCTTCTCCAGCATACCCCAGACCGGGAAGTTGAAGGCGTTGATATGCACGGCGACACCCTGCAGCGGCGTGCAGATATGACGGCCCATGAACTGGCCCTCGCGGCCCAGTTGCTCGGGTGCGCCGTCGAGGTAGACATGCGCATCCGGCATCTCGCGACGGCCTTTGGAGGCGAAGACCAGCATGGTGCCGATGCCGCCATCGACGTCGATCTTGTGGTCCGAGAGCGTGGCGCCGGTGTCGTAGCTCAGGTCATAAAGCGCCTGTTTGTGCTCCATCAGGTGCAGCGCCAGCGCTTTGAGCATGCGCGCGCGGTCGTGGAAGGTCATGGCGCGCAAGGCAGGGCCGCCATGCTCGCGAGCGAAGCTAAGCATTGCGCCGGCATCGAGCGCGTCATTGCCGGCCTGCGCGATGACTTCGCCGGTGATGGCGCTGGCGATGTTGCGGGCACCGGCCCCGGGGGCCAACCATTCGCCGGCGGCGTAGCTGTGAATATCGCGCATGTCGGCTCCTTCAGTGGGTGTCGTAGTCGATGGTGAGTTTATCGCTTAGCGGGTAGCTCTGGCAGGTCAGTACATAGCCGCGCTCGACTTCGTAATCCTCCAGCGCGTGGTTCGAAATCATCTCGACCTCGCCCTCCAGAACCTTGCCCATGCAGGTCGAACAGACCCCGGCCTTGCAGGAGAACGGCGCTTCCTGTCCGTTCTCCAGCGCGGCTTCGAGCACCGACTGGCCTTTCTGCATGGTAAAGCTGCGCCGCGCACCGTCGATGATGACGGTGATCTCGGTGCCCTTCTGGCCCTCGCTGCGCTTGGCCATTTCCTGTTTTGCCAGACGACCCTGCTGGCTCTCGCTGAAGAGTTCGAACTTGATCTGTTCCTCACCGAGGCCATGGGTCTTCAGCGCTTCGGCAATCGCCAGCATCATCGGCTCCGGCCCGCAGATAAAGGCGGTATCGATGGTATCGATCTGGATCCAATGCTTAAACAGCGCGTCGCATTTCGCCTGATCGACACGGCCCTCGAAAAGTTCGACGTCCTGCCCGGATTCGAGGATATGGATCACCGTCAGCCGGCCCATGTAGCGGTTCTTGAGGTCTTCGAGTTCCTCTCGGAACATGATCGTGTTCACCGCGCGGTTGGCATAGACCAGCGTGAAGGTCGACTGCGGCTCGCGTTTCAGCACGGTTTTCAGGATCGACAGCACAGGGGTGATGCCCGAGCCCCCTGCGAAGCCGAGGTAGTTCTTCGCCACCTCCGGCTCGATCGGGGTGAAGAACTTGCCCTGCGGCGGCATGGCGTGCAGCACGTCGCCGACCTTGAGTTCGGTATTGGCATAGGTCGAAAAGGCCCCGCCATCGACGCGCTTGATGCCGACCTTCAACTCGCCATCGTCGAGACCGGCGCAGATCGAATAGTTGCGGCGCAACTCGGTGCCGTCGAAATCCTGCTTGAAGGTCAGGTACTGGCCTTGGGTAAAGGCAAAGGCCTCGGGGTCTTCCGGCTTCAGCGTGAGCACCACCGCGTCGCGGATGGTGTGGTGAATGTCGGTGACGGTGAGAGGGTGGAACTGGCTCATCGGGGCCTCAGATACATTTGAAATAGTCAAAGGGTTCAAGGCAGTCCAAGCACCGCCATTGCGCCTTGCAGGGGGTCGAGCCGAACTGACTGATCCGCTCCACCGCTTTCGATTGGCAGTGCGGACAGTGTTGCGGCCCGCCGGCGGGGCGCGGCGGCGCGATGCCGTAGGCTTCGAGCTTGGCGCGGCCGGTGTCACTCATCCATTCGGTGGTCCAAGGCGGGGAGAGCTGGCGTTTCAACTCCAGCTTTTCGATCCCATGGCCGTGCAGCGCCGTCTCGATGTCGAGGTTGATGATGCTGGTGGCCGGGCAGCCCGAATAGGTCGGTGTGATGGTGACGACCAGCGTGTCGCCCTGCCATGCCACATCGCGGATGATGCCCAGATCGGTAAGGGAGATCGCCGGGATCTCGGGGTCCGGGATCCCGGAGAGCCACGCCCAGACCGTCTCGACCGACGGCCTTTCGCCGCGGGCGGGGCCGCGCGAGGGGGACCCGCGCACCACCCCCGGCACCGGCGCGGGGGCGGGCCGGCTGTGGGGGGCGGGTTTCACCATGTGGCGTCCGGGTAGGCGCGTTGCAGCCACTGCATCTGGGTCAGCATATGGCCCAGATGTTCGCTGTGCCGTGCGCCGGTCTTCCCGCCCCTATGGGCAAAGTCGTCCTCGGGCTTACTGAGGGTCGCCGCCGCCAGCGTGTCGCCGACCAGTTGGTCATAGCTTTTGCGCATGCTCGCCGGATCGGGGGCGATACCGGCCTCGGCCATGGCGGCGTCGACATCATCGCTGATGAACATCTCACCCACATAGGGCCAAAGCAGGTCGAGAGCCGCCTGCATCCGGCGGTGGCTTTCCTCGGTCCCATCACCAAGGCCGATCACCGTGTCCGAGGACCGCTCCAAATGATAGGTCACCTCTTTCGCCGATTTCTCGGCGATGGCGGCGATTTCTTTATCGCTGGAGTCGATCAGCGCGGTGAGCTGCGCCAAATGCCATGCGTCGAACAGGAACTGCCGCATCATGGTCTGGCCGAAATCGCCGTTGGGCTGTTCCACCAGCAGGACATTGCGGAAGTCCCAGACATCGCGGTGAAAGGCGAGCTTGTCGGCGTCGCGGCCTGCGCCCTCGACCTCGCCCGCCAGTCCCAGCC
Source organism: Sulfitobacter sp. 1A13421 (assembly GCF_043557285.1). NCBI lineage: Bacteria > Pseudomonadati > Pseudomonadota > Alphaproteobacteria > Rhodobacterales > Roseobacteraceae > Sulfitobacter > Sulfitobacter sp. 1A13421. The sequence goes on along the minus strand of NZ_JBIFFQ010000011.1, from coordinate 77,886 downwards.
AAAGCTGCGTCTGGCCGATGAGGTCAAGCGCGACATTGGCCAGCGCGATGTCCTCTTCCAGCACCGGCGCCACGCCGCACCATTCCGAGACGCGATGCCCCAGCACCAGCGCGTTGTCGCCCATCCGGCAGAGAAATTCGAACTTGGGATCGGTGCCGCTCACATCGCCCCCACTTCGTCGGGAATGTCGTAAAAGGTCGGGTGGCGGTAGACCTTGTCGTTGGCAGGCTCGTAAAGCGCGCCTTTCTCCTCGGGGGAGGAAGCGGCGATGGCGCTGGCCTCGACCGCCCAGATGCTCACACCTTCGTTGCGGCGGGTATAGACGTCACGGGCGTTCTTGATCGCCATTTCCGCATCCGCCGCGTGCAGGCTGCCGACATGGCGGTGGCTCAGCCCGTGCTGGCCGCGGATGAAGATTTCCCACAGGGGCCATTCGGTGGGCCGTGCGTCGCCGTGGGGGGCGGCTTCGGTGCCTTTGTATTCGCTGGATTCAGGGCTGCTCATGTCGCTTACTCCGCTGCCATTTGTCTGCTGCGCTTCTTCTCGGCGTGGGCCAAAAGCCCCTCGCGCACCCAGCGGCCCTCGTCCCAAGCCTTGTTGCGCGCCGCCAGCCGTTCGGTGTTGCAGGGGCCATTGCCCTTGAGCACCTGAAAGAACTCTTCCCAATCCGGCTCGGCAAAGTCGTAATGGCCGGTTTCCTCGTTGAACTTGAGGGTCTCGTCGGGGATCGTGAGGCCGAGGTATTCTGCCTGCGGCACCGTCTCGTCGACGAACTTCTGGCGCAGCTCGTCATTGGTGTTCATCTTGATCTTCCACGCCATTGACTGGGCGGAATGGACCGAGTCCTTGTCCGAGGGGCCGAACATCATCAGCGCTGGGAACCAGAAACGGTTCAGCGCGTCCTGCGCCATCTTGCGCTGGGCGGGCGTGCCATTGGCCATCTTCATCATGATGTCGAAGCCCTGGCGCTGGTGGAAGCTTTCTTCCTTGCAGATGCGGACCATAGCGCGAGCGTAGGGCCCATAGGAGGTGCGCTGTAGCGGCACCTGGTTCATGATCGCGGCACCATCGACGAGCCAGCCCACGGCGCCCATGTCGGCCCATGTCAGCGTGGGATAGTTGAAGATCGAGGAGTATTTCATCTTCCCCGAAAGGAGGTCGCGGGTCATCTGGTCGCGGGTCACGCCGAGCGTTTCCGCCGCGCAGTAGAGGTATAGACCGTGGCCGGCCTCGTCCTGCACCTTGGCCAGAAGGATCGCCTTGCGCTCCAGCGTCGGGGCGCGGGTGATCCAGTTGCCTTCCGGCAATTGGCCCACGATCTCAGAATGCGCATGCTGTCCGATCTGGCGGATCAGGTTCTTGCGGTAGCCGTCGGGCATCCAGTCCTTGGGCTCGATCTTGCCGCCCGCGTCGATGCGTTCCTGAAAGGCGCGCTCGTCGGGGTCCATTTCGTCAAGGGATTTGATGCCCTTGCCGGTGGATTTGATCATCTGTGCATACATCGGTCCGTTCCTTTCGAGGAAAGAAGTGTCAGCCTGCGTTTTCGAGGATCAGGGCAACGCCCTGACCCACGCCCACACACATGGTACATAGCGCGTATTTGCCGCCCGTCCGCTTGAGCTGCAGCGCCGCCGTCATCACCAGACGCGCGCCGGACATGCCCAGAGGGTGGCCGATGGCAATCGCGCCGCCGTTGGCGTTCACATGCGGCGCGTCGTCCGGCACGCCAAGCGCCCGCAGCGTGGCGAGGCCTTGGCTCGCGAAGGCTTCGTTAAGCTCGATCACGTCCATCTGCTCGATCGTGAGGCCCGCGCGGTCCAGCACCTTGCGCACCGCCGGGATCGGGCCGATGCCCATAACCCGCGGCTCGACGCCCGCCGCGGACATGGCCACAACGCGGGCGATGGGGGCAAGGCCGTGGTCCTTCACGCCGGCCTCGGAGGCGAGCAGCATCGCCGCGGCACCGTCGTTCACGCCCGAGGCATTGCCGGCGGTCACGGTCAGGTCGGTGCCGTTGATGCCGCGCAGCTTGCCCAGTTTCTCCAGCGTGGTGCCAGGGCGGGGGTGTTCGTCGCTGTCGACGACGATGTCCTCGCCCTTGCGCTGCGGGATGGTGACCGGGGCGATTTCTTCGGCGAAGATGCCCTTCTCGGCGGCGGCGGCATAGCGTTCTTGGCTACGTGCGGCGAAGGCGTCCTGATCTTCGCGCGACACGTCATAATCGGCGGCGACGTTGTCGGCGGTCTCGGGCATGGAATCCACGCCGAACTGTGCCTTCATCTTCGGGTTTACGAAGCGCCAGCCGATGGTGGTGTCATAGACGGCGTTGCTGCGCGAAAAGGCGGTCTCGGCCTTGGGCATCACGAAGGGCGCGCGCGACATGCTTTCGATCCCGCCGGCGATGACGAGGTCCATGTCGCCCGCGCGGATCGCCCGAGCGGCAGCACCCACGGCGTCCATCCCGCTCGCGCAGAGACGGTTGATCGTCGCACCCGGCACATCGACCGGCAGACCGGCCAATAGCGACGCCATGCGTGCCACGTTGCGGTTGTCCTCGCCCGCCTGATTGGCGCAGCCCATGATCACGTCATCGACCCGCGCCCAGTCGACGGAAGGGTTCCGCTCCATCAGCGCCTTCAACGGCACGGCGGCCAGATCGTCGGCGCGAACCGAAGAGAGGGCGCCGCCGTAACGGCCAATGGGGGTGCGCTGCGCGTCGCAGATGAATGCCTGCATGGGGGCCTCCTGTTGTTGCACCGCAACCTACACAACGGGGCGATTCGGTTCAATCAAAATGTTACGGAATGAAAATAGGGTACGGATTTTGGTAACACGTCATCGCGCTGTCACCAAAGCTTTGCCAAAGAGTCACGCAGCTGTCGGCCATCTGTCACGCATCGGGGGTTCTGTGCCGCCATCGCCACCCTCAGAGGAAGCTCAAGATGACCAAACTGATCCGCCCGACCCGTCGCGCTGTGCTGGCGGGCTCCACCGCCTTTGCCGCAAGCCTTGCCATGCCCAGCCTTAGCCGTGCGGCCTCGCGCCCGGTGTTTACCCATGGGGTGCAATCGGGCGATGTCGACACGCAGTCCGGCATGATCTGGACCCGCACTGACCGCCCGGCGCGGGTGCAGGTCGAAATCTCCACCACCGAAAGCTTTGCCAACGCGCGCCAGCTTGCACCGATGAACGCGCTGCCGAACCACGATCTGGCGGTGAAACGTCTGGTCGAAGGGCTGCCCTCGGATCAGGATATCTTTTACCGCTTCACCGCTGCGGACTTGAGCGACATCAACGCCACTTCCGAGCCGATCATCGGCCGCTTCCGCACCGCGCCCACCGCGCGCCGCGACGTGCGCTTTGCTTGGTCCGGTGACACCGCCGGTCAGGGCTGGGGCATCGACGATGAGGGCATGCGCACCTATGCGACCATGGCCAAACACCGCCCCGACTTCTTCCTGCATTCCGGTGACACCATCTATGCCGATGGCCCGCTTGAGGATGAGGTGCAGCTTGACGATGGCACGATGTGGAAGAACACCACCATCATCGACGAGAAACGCAAGGTGGCTGAGACGCTGGACGAATACCGCGGCCAGTGGAAATACAACCTGATGGACGACCATGTGCGTGAGATGAACGCCCATGTGCCGACCTTCATGCAGTGGGACGACCATGAAGTCGTGAACAACTGGTCCTCGTCGCGCAGCCTGATGGAAGACGACCGCTATAGCGAGAAGTCGATCCATGTCCTCGCCGCGCGTGCTTCGCAGGCCTTCCATGAGATGACCCCGCTGCGCATCACCCCCGCCGAGCCGGGCCGGGTCTACCGCAAGATCAACTACGGTCCGATGCTGGATGTCTTCTTCCTTGACCTGCGCAGCTACCGGGGGCCGAACAGCGAGAACATGCAGACCGAGATGTCGCAGGCCACGGATATCCTCGGGGCCGAGCAGATGGCATGGCTCAAGCGGGAGCTGACCAATTCGGCGGCCACATGGAAGGTCATCGCCTGCGACATGCCCATCGGTCTGGTCGTCGGCGGCGGGGCCGAGGCGGTTGCCAATGGCGACAATGGTGCCGCCAAGGGGCGCGAGCAAGAAATCGCGGGGCTGCTGCGTTTCATCAAAACCGCGCAGGTCGACAACGTGGTCTGGTTCACGGCGGATGTGCATTACACCGCCGCGCATTACTACAACCCCGACAAAGCGCAGTTTCAGGACTTTGACCCATTCTGGGAGTTCGTCTCGGGCCCGCTGCACGCCGGCACCTTTGGCCCGAACGAATTGGACGGCACCTTTGGCCCTGAGTTGAAATACGTCAAAGCGCCCGAAGAAGGTCAGGTGAACCTGCCGCCCTCCGCCGGTCTGCAATTCTTTGGCTTGGTCGATATCGACGCCAAGACCCAGCAGATGAAAGTGCGCCTGATGGACCGCGCCGATACCGAGCTCTACTCGGTGACACTCGACCCCAAGGGCGCGGCGATCTAAGCGCCCTCTGCATGGCACAGTGAGAGGATCGCCCGGAAGCGGGCGATCCTTTTTGTTTCAGTAGTCGACGCCGCGCTGTGCTTTGATGCCCGCTTTGAACGGGTGTTTGACCTCGGACATTTCGGTCACCAGATCGGCATAGTCGCAAAGCTCGGGCCGGGCGTCGCGGCCTGTCAGCACCACGGCGGTGCGCTTGTCGCGCGCGTCGAGCCCGGCGATCACGTCCTCGATCTTGAGGTATTCATAGCGGATGGCGATGTTGATCTCATCCATCACCACAAGGTCATAGTCGCCGCTCTCCATCATCTCGCGCGCCTTGCCGAATGCGGCCTCGGCGGCGGCGATGTCGCGGTTGCGGTCTTGGGTGTCCCAAGTGAACCCTTCGCCCATCGTGTGCCATGTCACCTCATCCAGCCGTTCAAAGAACAATCGTTCGCCGGTTTTCCATTTGCCCTTGATGAACTGTACCACGCCGACGCGTTGCTTCCAGCCAAGCGCGCGCACCACGACGCCGAAGGCGGAAGAGGATTTGCCCTTGCCCGGGCCGGTATGGACCAGCACCAGACCCTTCTCGGGGTCTTGCAACTCGGCCACCTTGGCGCGCTGTTCGGCCTGACGCTGCTGCATCTTTTCCTTGTGATCTTTCGGTTCCGCGTCGCTCATCGGTCATCTCCTCTATCCGGTTTCGGGGCACCATAGGGAGAGGACCGGTCAGGCGAAAGCCCGCATTCGATCACGCCTTGGGATCGGTGACAGACCGCGCCTTGCCGCGCTCCATCCCCAACTGCCGCTCACGCCAGATCACCAGCGCGCCTGCGCTGATCACCAGCGCCGCGCCCGCCAGCATCATCATCGTGGGCAGTTCGGCAAAGAAGACATAGCCCAGCAAAATGGCGAAAAGCATCGAGGTGTAATCATAGGGTGCGAGCATTGAGGCCGAGCCGAAGCGGTAAGCCGAGGTGATCAGGATCTGCGCCACCCCGCCGATCAACCCGGCGAGGACCAGAAGACCAAAGGTTTGCAGATCGGGCATGACCCAGCCGAAGGGCAGGGTGAAAAGCGCCAGAATCGACGCGGTGGCCGAGAAATAGAACACGATGGCTGCGGTGTCTTCGCTTTGCACCAACTGGCGAATGTGGATCTGCACAAGGCTGCGCACCATGGTCGCCATCAGGATCAGCAGCGCGCCGATGGTGGCCGTCTGCTCCATCGTGCCGATGCTGGTGAAGCGCGGCCAGAGGATGATCATTACGCCCACCAGCCCAATCGCCACGGCACTCACGCGGATCAGCCGGATTTTCTCGCCCAGCAACACGGCAGCGAGGATGACGGTGAAAATCGGTGTGGCAAAGCCGATGGCCGTGACCTCGGGCAGGGGCAGCAGGCCGAGGCCGGTAAAGGTCAGCCCCATCGCCGTGGTGCCGAAGAGCCCGCGCCAGACATGGCCCATCGGGTTTTGCGTCTTTAGCCCGCTTTTCAGTTTGCCGCGCTGCGCCAGCCAGATCAGGATCACTGGAATGGCAAAGAAGGAGCGGAAGAAGACCGACTCCCCGGCGGGGACCTCGTCGGCCAGCGATTTGATGATCGCGGACATGCAGGTGAAAAGCAGGATCGCCGTGATTTTCAGTCCGACACCAAGGGCGGGGCGGGCGGAGAAATCATCGACTTTCATGCTTTGATCCTCACGCCTCGGGGCCAATTATGCCGCGGTTCTGGCCAATCTGTCCGCGATGCAGCAGCAGGTGATCCAGCAGCACGCAGGCCATCATCGCCTCGCCCACTGGCACTGCGCGGATGCCGACGCAGGGATCGTGGCGGCCCTTGGTGATGATCTCGGTCTCTTCGCCCTGTTTCGTGATCGTGCGCCGCGTGGTCAGGATGCTGGAGGTCGGCTTCACCGCGAAACGCAGCACCACATCCTGCCCGGTGCTGATCCCGCCCAAGATGCCGCCCGCGTGGTTCGAGGAATATTCCGGCCCATCCGGCCCCATGGTGATCTCATCGGCGTTCAATTCGCCGGTCAGCATCGCCGCCGACATGCCCTCGCCGATCTCCACGCCTTTGACGGCATTGATGCTCATCATCGCGGCGGCCAGATCGGTGTCGAGCTTGCCATAGACCGGCGCGCCGAGACCCGCAGGCACGCCGCGCGCCGTCACTTCAATGATCGCGCCGACGCTGCTGCCGGACTTGCGCAGCCCGTCGAGGTAGTCGGCCCAGTCCGCCGCTGCCTTGGCATCCGGCACCCAAAAGGGGTTTTGGTCGATCTGATCCCAGTCAAAGGCATCGCGGTCGATCTTATGCGGCCCCATCTGCACCATGTAGCCGGTGATCTGAAGCTCCGGGGCCAGCGCCTTGATCGCCTCACGCGCCAGACCGCCCGCCGCCACCCGCGCGGCGGTCTCCCGGGCCGAGGAACGGCCACCGCCGCGATAGTCGCGGATGCCGTATTTCTGGAAATAGGTGATGTCGGCATGGCCGGGGCGGAACTTGTCCTTGATGTCGCCGTAGTCTTTGGAACGCTGATCGGTGTTCTCGATCATCAACTGGATCGGCGTGCCGGTGGTGACCCCTTCAAAGGTGCCCGACAGGATCCGCACCTCATCCGCTTCGCGCCGCTGAGTGGTGTATTTGTTCTGGCCCGGTTTGCGCTTGTCGAGCCAATGTTGAATCATGCCCTCGTCAATCGGCACGCCGGGAGGGCAGCCGTCGATGGTCGCCCCAAGGGCGAGCCCGTGGCTCTCGCCCCATGTGGTGACCCGGTAAAGATGGCCAAAGCTGTTGATCGACATGGGCGGACCTCCTGTTGTCAAACCCTTAGCCGGGGCAGCGCCCTGCCTCAAGGGGATTTGCCTTGCCAATTGTGCAGGTCCGATCTACCCCTGACGCTACCTCGGGGGGCCTTTGGGCTGAGATGTGCATGTTGTGCGGACCCGTTGAACCTGAACCGGTTAACACCGGCGGAGGGAAGGTCAGGACAGACATCCACCTTTTACCTTTCGCCGCAAAAGGAGGATGCGATGAAGTATCTTACACTTGCTGCGGGCGTCATGGGCGCATCGGCCGCATGGGCCGAGACGCCTGAACTGACGGTCTATACCTACGACAGTTTCGTCACCGAATGGGGGCCGGGCCCGGCCATCGAAGAGGGGTTCAAGGCCGACTGCGGCTGCGATCTGAAGTTCGTCGGCATGGGCGACGGTGCGGCCTTGCTGGCGCGGCTCAAGCTGGAAGGCGCACGGTCGGACGCGGATATCGTGCTGGGGCTGGACACCAGCCTTGTCGCCGCCGCGAAAGAGACCGATCTGTTCGCGCCGAGCGGGTTGCAGGCCGACTATGACCTGCCGATCACTTGGGAAGACGAAGTCTTCGTGCCCTATGACTGGGGCTACTTCGCCTTTGTCCACGGCACCGATCTGGACGCGCCCGGTAATTTCAAAGCGCTGGCCGAGAGCGATCTGAAAATCGTGATCCAAGACCCGCGCTCCTCAACGCCCGGTTTGGGCCTGCTGATGTGGGTCAAAGCGGCATACGGCGACGACGCACCTGAGGTTTGGGCAGGACTGGCGGATAACGTCGTGACCGTGACCAAAGGGTGGTCCGAAGCCTACGGACTCTTCCTCGAAGGCGAAGCCGATATGGTGCTGAGCTACACCACCTCTCCGGCCTATCACCTGATCGCGGAGGAGGACGACAGCAAGACCGCGGCGCTGTTCGACGAGGGCCATTACATGCAGATCGAAGTGGCGGGGAAGCTTGCCGGGTCGGATCAGCCGGAACTGGCGGATCGGTTCTTGCAATACCTCGTCTCTGATGCCGCGCAATCGGTGTTGCCGACGACCAACTGGATGTATCCCGCCGTGACGCCCGAAGGCGGGCTGCCCGAAGGGTTCGAGGGCATGATCCAGCCCGACAAGGCGCTGTTAGTGCCGAACGACGAGGTCCCCGCGCTCCGTGAGGAGGCTTTGGACGAATGGCTGACCGCGCTGTCGCGTTAAGCGGCAAGACGGGGCTTTTCGCCGCCGCGCTGGTCGCAGGGCTGATCCTTGCCGCTTTGGTCGCTGTCTTCGCGGCGGCCGATGTGGGCGCAGGGCTCGGCCCGGCAGATTGGGCGGCGGTGCGGTTTACCGCGACACAGGCGGTCTGGTCGGCAGTGCTGTCTGTGCTGCTGGCCGTGCCGGTGGCGCGGGCGCTGGCGCGGCGGCGGTTTTGGGGGCGCGGCGCGCTGATCACGCTGCTGGGCGCGCCCTTCATTCTGCCGGTGATCGTGGCGGTGCTGGGGCTGCTGACGGTCTTTGGCCGCTCGGGCGTGCTGAACCAGTTTGGCGCGGCTCTGGGCCTGCCGCCAGTGTCGATCTACGGGCTGCATGGTGTGGTACTGGCGCATGTCTTCTTTAACCTGCCGCTGGCGACGCGGCTTTTGCTGCAAGGCTGGCAGAGCATCCCTTCTGAGCGGTTTCGGCTCGCGGGGCAGCTTCAGATGACGCCGCGGGCGCTGTTTCTGGCACTGGAATGGCCGATGCTGCGGCAGGTGCTGCCCGGCGTGGCGGCGCTGATTTTCGTGATTTGCCTGACCAGTTTCGCCGTGGCCCTGACGCTGGGCGGTGGGCCGCGGGCGACGACGATTGAATTGGCGATTTATCAGGCCTTTCGGTTTGACTTTGATCTGGGGCGTGCCGCGCTGTTGTCCGTGGTGCAGCTTGTTCTGGCTGGCGCTGCGGCGGTGGCGGCGCTTTGGCTGATCCCGCCGATCAGCTTGGGCGGCGGGTTTGACCGCCCCCTGCGCCGCTGGGATGCGCGGGGCGGAGGGCAACGGGCGTTGGACGGGCTGGTGATCGCGCTCGCCGCGCTGTTCTTGCTGCTGCCGCTGGGGGCCGTGGTTCTGCGCGGGCTGGCGGGGGTCGCGGAACTGCCTGCCTCGATCTGGCAGGCCACCGGGAATAGCATTCTGGTGGCGGGGTTGAGCGTGGCGGTGCTGGCCCTGCTGGCGCTGCCGATGGCAGGCTGGATCGCCACCCGGCGGCGCGGCGGGGTGGAGGCGATTGGCCTGATGGGGCTTGCGGCCTCTCCGCTGATGATTGGCACGGGGTGGTTCATCTTGATCAACCCTGTGCTCGACCCCGCACGGCTGAGCCTGCCGGTTACCGCCCTGGTCAACGCGCTGATGGCGCTGCCTTTCGTGCTGCGCATTCTGGTGCCGCGCCTGCGCGAGACCTTGCAGGATTATGGCCCTCTGACCCAAACCCTCGGCATGACGGGTTGGGCGCTGTGGCGGCTGCTGGTCCTGCCGCGTCTGCGCCCGCAACTGGGCTTTGCCGCAGGGCTGACGGGGGCGCTCTCGGTGGGGGATCTCGGCGTGATCGCGCTTTTCGCCGATCAGGAACGTGCGACGCTGCCTTTGCAGATGTATCGTCTGATGGGCGCCTACCGGATGGAGGCCGCGGCGGGCGCAGCGCTGCTTTTGCTGGTCTTGGCGCTGGCGTTGTTTTTCATCTGCGACAAATGGGGGCGCTGGCATGCTGACGCTTGAAGACATGCGCATCGAGCGGGGCGATTTCAGCCTCGTGGCCGACATGACGTTGGCGCAGGGGCGCAGCTATGCGGTGATCGGTCCCTCTGGGTCGGGCAAGTCGACCTTGCTCGCGGCGATCTGTGGCTTTGTCCCGGTGGCGGCGGGGCGGCTGCTGCGGGATGGGGCGGAGATCACCGATCAGGATCCGGGCCAGCGCGGCATGACGATGCTGTTTCAAGACAACAACCTATTCCCCCATCTCACCGTGCGGCAGAACGTCGGCCTTGGCCTGCGCCCCGACCTGCGGCTGAAAGCGGCGGATCGGGAGGCGGTCGATGCCGCCCTCGCGCGGGTGGGGCTTGCCGCCCATGACGCCAAACGCCCCGGCGCGCTGTCGGGCGGGCAGCAAAGCCGCGTGGCGCTGGCGCGGGTGCTGGTACAGGCGCGGCCTTGGGTGCTGTTGGATGAGCCCTTTGCCGCGCTCGGCCCGGCGCTTCGGGTCGAGATGCTGGATTTGGTCCAAGACCTCGCCCGTGAGACCGGCGCGGGGCTGATCATGGTGACCCATGCGCCCGATGACGTGCGCCGCATCGCGGATGAGGTGATCTTTGTCGAAGGCGGGCGCGCCCGTGCGCCGGGACCGGCGGCGGAATTGCTCGACAACCCGCCCCCGGCCTTGCGCGCCTATCTCGGCTAGGCGGCGGAAATTTTTGAAATTTCCGCGCCGTTTTCATTTGAAGAAAACGTCTCCAGCGCTTGGGTCATGCCAAGAGCAGCCTGCGCGGCCTCGCGCCCCTTGGTGACGAAATGATCGCGGTAGATCGCGTTGTGGTGATCCGTTTCCTGATAGTGATGCGGGGTGAGCGAGACCGACAGCACCGGCAGATCGCAGTCGAGCCCCACGCGCATCAGCCCATCGACCACCGTCTGCGCCACGAAGTCATGCCGGTAAATGCCGCCATCCACCACGAAGGCCGCGCAGATCACGGCGTCGTAGCGCCCGGTCTTGGCCAGACGCTGCGCCATGAGCGGCAGTTCAAAGGCCCCGGGAACGGCAAAACTGTCGACCTGTGCGGCGTCGATAACTTCGGTAAACCCGTCATAGGCGCGGTCGACGATATCCGCATGCCAGCTTGCACGCACAAAGGCGAAACGGGCGGAACGTTCTTGTGTCATGGTGATCTCCTTTAGGTTCAGACACGTCCACCCAAGGCGATCACGCGCAACGACCGGGGCTTCGCCCCTGTCCTTGTTCGCATTCTCTTTCATCCGGACTGTGACCGTCGGCTCTGGAGTCGCACCAGATCTGCTGACACCTTCGAAAAGGCCGCTCGCGGGCTTGCGGGGACCGCTTACCGCCGGTGGGGAATTTCGCCCCGCCCTGAGAATGATGTCAGGTTGCCAAGTTGCGCAAGGCTCTGCAATACCAAAAGAAACGCATAGGAGGCACCATGCACCCCAATCCGATCTACCGCAAAGAGGGCCGCGACCGGAACCTTGCCTTTGCTCGTGATACCGGCTTTGGCGTTCTGGCGATCAACGGGGCAGAGGGGCCGTTGATGGCGCATGTGCCTTTCATCCTGAACGACACCGGGGATTTGGCCGAGTTGCATCTGGTGCGTTCAAACCCCATCGCGCGGGCGCTGAAAACCCCGCATCCGGTGCGTTTGGCGGTGACGGGGGCCGATAGCTATGTCTCGCCCGACTGGTACGGGATCGAGGATCAGGTGCCGACATGGAACTATGTAGCCGTGCATCTGACCGGCACGCTCGCGCTGCGCCCGGCAGAGGAACTGCCCGATCTGCTGGCCCGGCAATCGGCGATCTATGAGGCGCGGCTGGCCCCAAAGACCCCGTGGAAGATGGACAAGATGACCCCCGAGGCGCGGGACAAGATGCTGCGGATGATCGTGCCTTGCCGCCTCCGCGTCACCGGGATCGACGGCACATGGAAGCTGGGCCAGAACAAGGATGCGGCCGTGCGTCTCGCGGCGGCGGAGCAGATGGCGGCGCATGGGTTCGGTACGGATCCGGCGGTGATGGCGGCTCTGATGCGCGGGGTGTGATCGCCGTTGCGTCTGGCGCGGCGCCGTTGAATAGTGCGGGCAACCAAGGGGGGACTTCACGTGAAACTATTTTATTCTCCAACCTCGCCCTATGTCCGCAAGGTCATGGTGCTGCTGCATGAGACCGGCCAGCTTGGTGATGTCGCGCTGGAGGCGACATCGGGCACGCCGCTGGCCCCGGCGGAGGGCTTTGCCGCGCGCAACCCGCTGACCAAAGTGCCTGCGTTGGAGCGGGAGGACGGCTGCACGCTTTACGACAGCCGGGTGATCTGCGCCTATTTGGATGACCGCGCCGGGGCGGGGCTTTACCCCCAAGGCACAAGCAGGTGGGACACTTTGACGCTGGAGGCCACGGCGGATGGGATGCTCGATGCTGCGCTCGCCATGGTCTATGAGGGCAAGCTGCGCCCCGAAGATAAACGCATGTCGGAATGGGTCGAAGGCCAGTGGGGCAAGGTCGACCGGGCCTGTAAGACGCTTAACAATCAATGGGCTGCGCATTTGGCCGGGCCCTTGGACATGGGGCAAATCGCGCTTGGCTGCGCCTTGGGATATATCGATTTTCGCCATGCTGCGCGGGATTGGCGGGCCGGAAACCCCGATCTGGCGACATGGTTCGATGCCTTTGATTCGCGCCCTGCGATGACCCATACCGCGCCGCCGCAGTAAGCGCGCCGTAATGATATTGCCACAATCGCGGTATTTTTGCCGCGTTGTGGCGCGGTTGATCCAAGATGCGCGGCTTTGACATCTGGACGGGCGCGGTCCATCCCGGTAGATAGCGGCGAGAAGTCAGGTGGCAAGGTGACGCCACCCCTATGTCTGTCGGCCAAAGTTGGCCAAGAATTGGAGTAAACCCGTGTCCCAAGCAGAAGAACACGCAGGCACCCGGAGGGATTTCCTGTATTACGCGACAGCCGGTACAGGTGCCGTCGCCGTTGGTGCCGCCGTCTGGCCGCTGGTCAACCAGATGAACCCCTCTGCCGACGTAAAGGCGCTGTCGTCCATTCGTGTGGATGTGTCCGGCGTCGAAGTCGGGACGCAGCTGACTGTGAAATGGCTGGGCAAGCCCGTGTTCATTCGCCGCCGCACCGAGGCCGAGATCGAAGAAGCAAACGCTGTCGACGTGTCCAGCCTGCCGGACCCCATCGCGCAGAACGCGAACCTTGGCGGCGATGTGCCTGCGACGGACGCGAACCGCGCCTTGGACGAAAGCGGCGAGTGGCTGGTTCAGATGGGCGTTTGCACACACCTTGGCTGCGTGCCTTTGGGTGATGCTGGCGACTTTGGCGGCTGGTTCTGCCCCTGCCACGGGTCGCACTACGATACCGCGGGCCGCATCCGTAAAGGGCCGGCTCCGCGCAACTTGCCGGTGCCTGTCGCCGAATTCGTGGACGAGTCCACGATCAAACTGGGTTAAGGGAGCGGAAGAGAGATGTCTGGAATTCCTCACGACCATTACGAGCCGAATTCGAACGGCGAAAAGTGGCTGCACCGCCGCCTTCCCATCGTTGGCCTGTTGTACGACACATTGATGATCCCCACGCCCAAGAACCTGAACTGGATGTGGATCTGGGGCATCGTGCTGACTTTCTGTCTGGCACTGCAGATCATCACCGGCATCGTTCTGGTGATGCACTACACGCCGCATGTCGATCTGGCCTTCTCGTCGGTTGAGCACATCATGCGCAACGTGAACGGCGGCTATATGATCCGCTATCTGCATATGAACGGCGCGTCGCTGTTCTTTATCGCGGTCTATGCGCATATTTTCCGTGGTCTCTACTATGGCTCCTATAAAGCCCCGCGTGAGATCACATGGATCATCGGCATGTTGATCTATCTGCTGATGATGGCCACCGGCTTTATGGGCTACGTTCTGCCTTGGGGTCAGATGTCCTTCTGGGGCGCGACCGTGATTACCGGCCTCTTTGGCGCGGTGCCCTTCGTCGGTGAAACACTGCAGACATTCCTGCTGGGTGGACCTGCCGTTGATAACGCGACGCTGAACCGCTTCTTCTCGTTGCACTATCTGCTGCCCTTCGTAATTGCGGGCCTTGTGGTTCTCCACATCTGGGCCTTCCACACGACCGGCAATAACAACCCCACCGGGGTCGAAGTGCGCCGCACCTCGAAGGAAGACGCCAAGAAAGACACGCTGCCGTTCTGGCCCTACTTCGTGATCAAGGACTTGTTCGCGCTGGCCGTGATCCTGACGCTGTTCTTCGCGGTTGTTGGCTTCATGCCGAACTATCTGGGCCACCCGGACAACTACATCGAAGCCAACGCTCTGGCGACGCCTGCACACATCGTGCCGGAATGGTACTTCCTGCCTTTCTACGCGATCCTGCGGGCCTTCACCTCTGAGGTTTGGGTTGTGCAGATCGCGTCCTTCGTGACCGGTGGCATCATCGACGCCAAGTTCTTCGGCGTGCTGGCGATGTTCGGTGCGATTGCCGTGATGGCGCTGGTGCCATGGCTGGACACATCCTCTGTACGTTCGGGCCGGTATCGTCCGATGTTCAAATGGTGGTTCGCTCTGCTGGTGATCGACTTCTTCGCCCTGATGTGGCTGGGTGCGATGCCCGCAGAAGAGCCCTATGCGAGCTTCTCACTGATCGCTTCGGCCTATTGGTTCGCCTACTTCCTCGTGATCCTGCCCCTCTTGGGCGTGATCGAGAAGCCGCTGGCGCAGCCTGAAACCATCGAAGCCGACTTTGACGCGCATTACGCGCCGAAGGCAGGCGGCACCAAGACGCTTGTGAACCCGGCGGAATAAGGATCATGACCATGATGAAGACCAACCTCCTTTCTGCCGTGGTAACTCTGGGCCTTGCCCTGCCGGGGACGGCGGTGCTGGCGCAGGACACAGCGACAGAAGAAGAACTGCTAACAACTCCGGCGGAAACGCCGGAGGCCGAAGCCGAAACCGCGCCTGCTGAAGCGCCAGCGGCGGAAGAGGCACCTGCTGAAACTGACGCGCCCGCAGCCGAACCCGAGGTCGACGCGGCCCCGGCTGACGAACCCGCGGTTGAGGCAGCCCCTGCTGAGGACACCGCAACCGAAGAGGCACCTGCTGCCGAGGCTCCGGTTGATGACGCACCAACTGAAGAGGCGACAACCGAAGAAGCTCCGGCTGAAACGGCGCCTGCCGAGGAAGCACCAGTAGCGGAAGAGGCCCCGGCCGAAGAAACCGCCACTGAGGATGCTGCCACCGAGGAAGCGCCCGAAGAGGTTTCTGCCGAAGACGCCGAAGAAGCGCCTGCCGAGGAAGTCGAAGCCACGGACGAAGCGCAATCGACAGCCGAGGAAAACGCTGAAAACGAAGTGATCGCCGAAGACGATGTTGCCGGTCAGGCGCATAGTGATGACCCCAACGTGGGTGTCATGGAAGCGGAAGACCACGGCGAGGAAACTGCCGCTGAAGATCACGCCGGTGACGACGATCAGGGTGACGATTCCCACGCCACACCGCATATCGACAACATCGATTTCTCTTTCGATGGTCCGTTCGGCGGTTACGACGTAAACCAGCTCCAGCGCGGTCTGCAGATCTACACCGAGGTTTGCGCGGCCTGCCACGGTCTGGAATATGTCGCGATGCGGACATTGGCGGACGAAAGCGGTCCGAACATGCCCGAAGAGCAGGTGATCGAATACGCCAAAGGCTATGACGTCTATGACGCCGAGCTGGACGACACCCGTCCCGGCACCCCGGTTGACCACTTCCCCGGTTCCAACCTGCCGAACGCGCCGGACCTGTCGCTGATGGCCAAAAAGCGCGCCGCGTTCCACGGCCCTTACGGTCTGGGCATCAACCAGTTCCTTAAAGGGATCGGCGGGCCGGAGTATATCACAGCGCTTCTGACCGGCTACACCGGCGAAGAGAAAGAGCAAGCGGGCACGGTTCTCTATGAGAACACCGTTTTCCCGGGCGGCTGGATCGCCATGGCGCCCCCGCTTTCGGATGAGCTGGTCGAGTTCGCGGATGAGCATGCCAACGACGTGCAGCACATGGCCGAGGACGTCTCTGCCTTCCTGATGTGGACCGCCGAGCCGAAGCTGGGCGCACGCAAACAAGCTGGCTTTGCCGGGGTTGTTCTGCTGGGTCTGCTCTCGGTCCTGCTCTATCTGACCAACAAGAAGCTCTGGGCGCCGGTCAAGAACCGCCGCAAGGACGGCTGATCGGGCCACGGCTTTTGGAAATGAGAAGGGCGTCGGGAAACCGGCGCCCTTTTTTGTGACCATGCGTTATGATGGCGTCCATTGGACCTAAAACCTCTCAACAGGTTCCGCCCGGTGGCACACCGGGCATCGCCCTCCCTCCCTCGGAAGGCGATTTGGCTAGGTGTCATGATACGGAATCGTTTCGAGTACGGCAGCCCTTCCGGCCACAGCCTCGTTCCATCGTCCCCGGAGGGGATGCCCTTAGCGTTAGGCGGTCAGCTGCGTTCCTGAAATTCCGGTGATCTCAGCCTGCACGATCTCACCTTCAACCTGCGGCGCAGCAAAGCTCACCTCGGTGAACTGCGCCGTGCGGCCCATGTGGGGGTTCTCCATCAACACGTCATGCGTGCGCCCGACCTGCGCCTCCAGATGCCGTTGCACCTGCCGTTCGCCAGCCGCGCGAAGCCGGGCCGCGCGTTCCTTGATCGCCGCGCCATTCACGGCGGGCATCCGCGCCGCGGGGGTGCCGGGGCGGGCGGAGTAGGGGAAGACATGCAGCCATGTCAGGTCGCATTCCTCGACCAGTTTCAGCGAATTGTAGAACATCGCCTCGGTCTCGGTCGGGAAGCCTGCGATGATGTCGGCCCCGAAGGTCATGTCGGGGCGCAACGCGCGGGCCTCCTGGGCAAACCGGATCGCGTCATCGCGCAGGTGACGGCGCTTCATGCGCTTGAGGATCATGTCGTCGCCATGCTGCAGCGACAGATGCAGATGCGGCATCAGGCGCGGTTCGGTGGCGATGGCCTGCATCAGGTTCTCGTCCACCTCGATCGAATCGATTGAAGAGATCCGCAACCGTGGCAGGTCGGGTACCAGCTTCAGGATGCGCATCACCAAGTCGCCGAGCTTCGGCGTCGCCGGCAGATCGGCGCCCCAAGAGGTCAGGTCGACCCCGGTCAGCACCACCTCGTTGAAGCCCTTGTCCACCAGCCGCTTGATCTGGTCCACCACCACGCCCGCGGGCACCGAGCGCGAATTGCCGCGGCCATAGGGTATGATGCAGAAGGTGCAGCGGTGGTCGCAGCCGTTTTGGACCTGCACATAGGCGCGGCTGCGGGTGCCAAAACCGTCGATCAGATGGCCAGCGGTCTCGGTCACCGACATGATGTCGTCGACCTGCACGGTCTCAGTCTCGCCGATGAAATCGGCGGCCATGCCCTGCCACGTCGCGCCCTGCATCTTCTCGGTGTTGCCGATCACGGCATCGACCTCAGGCATGGCGTTAAAGGTCTCGGGCTCGGTCTGGGCGGCGCAGCCGGTCACGATCAACCTCGCCTCGGGATGTGCCTTGCGCAGCTTGCGGATGTCCTGACGGGCCTTGCGCACGGCCTCGGCCGTGACCGCGCAGGTATTGACCACCACGGCGTTCTCAAGGCCCGCCTGTTCGGCGAGTTCTTTCATCGCCTCGGTCTCATAGGCGTTGAGGCGGCAGCCCATGGTGCTGAAAATCGGGGCGCTCATGTCAGGCTCTCCAGAAATGCGGGGGTGAGGCTGCCGGAGAAGACATGCATCGTCGGCCCGGTCATCCAGACGCCATCCTCGCGCCAGTCGATATGCAGCGTGCCGCCGTCGAGATCGATGCGCACGGCACGGCCCGTGAGGCCCCGGCGCGCGGCCGCCACGGCGGTGGCGCAGGAGGAGGAGCCCGAGGCGAGCGTCACGCCGACGCCACGCTCCCAGACGCGCATACGGATATGGTCCGGTCCGACGATCTGCGCGACCTGCACGTTGGTGCGCTCAGGGTAGAGCGGGTCATGCTCGGCGCGGGGGCCGAGGTCGGAGAGGTCCACCGCTTCGGCATCCGCGACGAAGAAGGTGCAATGCGGATTGCCCATGCCGGTGGCGGTCGGATCGCCGTCGATCGGTAGGTGCAGCGTGTCCATCTCGCGCGCCAGCGGCACCTCGTCCCACTTTAGCTGCGGATGGCCCATGTTGACCGAGGTCAGGCCACCCCCGGCGTCTTTCGCTGCCAGATCGCCACGCGCGGTGGTCAGATGCAGCGAATCGCGGCCTGTGTCGTCCATCAGATAGCGCGCGATGCAGCGGGTGGCGTTGCCACAGGCGGCGGAAAGGGAGCCGTCGCTGTTGTAAAAGGTCAGATGCGCGTCGCCCGTCCCGCGCGTGATCACCGCAAGCTGATCGAATCCCACGCCAAATTGCCGGTGCCCGATGGCCTGTGCCATCGCCGGGGTCACGTCGATTCCTTCCGCGCGTGCATCGAACACGACGAAATCATTGCCAAGCCCATGCATCTTCATGAAGGGCAATCCGGGGGTCTGATCGCTGTACATTCGGCGCATATAACCCCGGCATGAAAACTAATCCAGCATCTCGCAAGATTTTCGTAATTAAGGGCTTGACCCTGCCGCCCGTAATTTCTAGTTACCCGCCTAGTGGGCCGTTAGCTCAGTTGGTAGAGCAACTGACTTTTAATCAGTAGGTCGATGGTTCGAACCCATCACGGCTCACCACTCACCCCCCTTCCTAAATGGTTATGGATCAGGTGTTTGGTGCCGCCCTCGGGCGGTTTTGCCTATTCTTGACCGCGCAGTCGGGCCGAGCGTCGGCGCAGGGCTTCCAGCACGAAAAGCATCGTCGCCGAGAGCACCACCAGCAGCGTCGCCACCGCGAGAATCGTCGGGTTGATCTGCTCGCGCAGGCCCGAGAACATCTGCCGCGGAATCGTGCGCTGCTCTGGCCCTGCAAGGAAGAGCACCAGCACCACTTCGTCGAAGGAGGTCACGAAGGCAAAAAGCCCGCCGGAGATCACGCCGGGGCGGATGAGCGGAATCACCACGTCCCAGAACACCTTGATCGGCGAGGCGCCGAGGCTCAGCCCCGCCACGAAGAGCGAGCGGTCGAAGCCGCTGAGCGTGGCGGTGACGGTGATGATGACAAAGGGCACGCCAAGGGCGGCATGGGCGATGATCAGCCCGGTGAAGGTGCCCACGAGGTTGAACTGCGTGTAGAAAAAGAACATGCCCGCCGCGATGATGATCAAGGGCACGATCATTGGCGAGAGCAGCAGCGCCGTGATCACCCGTTTGAATGGCATCCAAGGCGAGGCGAGGCCCACCGCCGCCAGCGTGCCCAGCACGGTGGCGATGCTGGCCGCCGCGATGCCGATGACGAAGGAGTTGCGGATCGCGATGCGCCATTTCTGATCATCGACGATCTCCTGATACCAGCGCGTCGAATAGGCGTCCGGGTCGAGCGAGAGCATGCCTTGGGTGAAGGTGAAGAAGGGCTCGGCATTGAACGACAGCGGCATGATGACGAGGATCGGCAGCATCAGGAAGACCAGCACCAGCCCCGCCATGATGCGCAGGCCATAGTGCCCCGCCTTGTGCCAGATCGTGTAATAGTCGGGCAGTTGGCTCATGACGTCATCTCAGCTTGAGGTTGTCGGTGCCGACGAAACGGTCGAACAGCCAGTAGAGAACGAGGATCAGGATCAGCAGGAGCGAGCCCAAGGCCGCCGCCAGCTCCCAGTTGTTCGACACCTGCATGTGGAAGGCGATGATGTTCGAGATCATCTGCCCATCGGTGCCGCCCACAAGTGCGGGCGTGATGTAGTAGCCGACCGAGATGATAAAGACCAAGAGCGCCCCGGCAGAGAGGCCCGGCAGGCTCATCGGCAGGTAGATCTTGTACCACGCGCCGATGGGGTTCGACCCCATGGAGATCGCGGCGCGCATGAAGCTCGAATCGATCCCGCGCATCACCGCGTAGAGCGGGAGCACCATGAAGGGCAGCAGGATGTGGGTCATGGCGAGGATGGTGGAGAACTCGTTGTAGAGAAGCTCGATCGGTTCGTTGATCAGCCCGGCCCAGAGCAGGGAGGAGTTCACCACGCCCCCGGCTTGCAAGAGCGCGATCCACGCGGTGGTGCGCACCAAGAGCGAGGTCCAGAAGGGCAGCAGGACAAAGACCATCAGGAAGTTCGCCGTCGCGGGGCTGGCCTGCGACATGTAAAAGGCCAGTGGGTAGCCGAGGATCATGGTCAGCCCGGTGATGATCAGCGCCATCTTCAGCGTCTTGGTATAGAGCTGTTTGTAGATCTGCGTGTCGCGTTGGACGATGTCCCCTTCGGAGTCGTATTCCATATCGACAGCGGTGAGGTAGTAGCTCGACGTATAGACCTGCCCGGCGCTGCGGATCGCGCGCCAAGTGGCGGGCTTGGCCCAACGGTCGTTCTTTTCCAGCAGCAACTCGGCGCCATTGGCGGCAAGCTCGGCGTCCTCGGCGCGGCGCAGGCCCCGGGCCGTGGATTTGATGACGCTCGACATGCCCGGCAGGGCGCGGTTGATCTCATCGGCGAACCTGCCGGAGGTGCGGTTGTTGGCCATGCGCTTCATGTCGATGGCCATCTGGGTGATGACCGCCGTGTCGGGCAGGCTCTCGCCCTCCCAGTCTTCGAGCATCTCCAGCGTTTCGGGCACCAGTTCGGCCACGGTGGGGTTGTAGACGCTGCGGAACAGCATCGTGGTGATCGGTGCGACAAAGGCGAAAAGGATGAAGAGCAGCAGCGGCACCACAAAAAGAAACGCCTGCAGGCGGCGTCTGCGCATTTGGCGACGGGCGTTGGCGGCGTCTTGGGAAGTGAGGCTGGACACGCGGTTACTCTTCAATAGGGGTTGGGTGCCCCGCGCCCGGTCAGGCGCGGGGCAGGGGGCTTATTGCAGCAGCCATTCGTTGAACTTCTCGCCCAACGTCTCGCCATAGTCGGCCCAGAAGATGCCATCGGCTTTGACGCCTTCGTCAAGATGCGCGGTGGGCAGGTCTTGTTTCACGTCCTCGGGCAGCAGCGCTTGGGCAGAGGCGCGGGTCGGACCATAGGCCACGTCCTGCATGCCCGAGAGCGGCACGGTGCCGGTGGCGAACTTGATGAACTCCATCGCCTCTTCTTTCTTCTCCGTGCCCTTCATGATGGCCCAAACGTCGAGGTCATAGATGTGGCTGTCCCAGACGATCTCGAAGGGGGCGCCATCGTCCTTGATCGCGGCGAAGATGCGGCCATTGGCGGATTGCACCATGGTCGCCCCGCCGTCGTTCAGCAGCACGGGGGCCTGCGACCAGCTGTCGTACCAAGTGATGTCGTCCTTGATGGTGTCGAGCTTGGCAAAGGCGCGTTTCTGCCCCTCTTCGGTGGCCAACACCTCATAGACCTCTTCCGGGGCGACGCCATCGGCCAGCAACGCCCATTCCATGTTGACCTGAGGCCGCTTGCGCAAACCGCGTTTGCCGGGGAACGCCTCGGTGTCAAAGAAGTCTTCGATGGTTTTGGGGCCTTCGCCGTTCTCGGTGTTCACGGCGAAGACGACGGACCAGACGATATTGCCCACGCCGCATTCATTGGCCAGCGCGTCATCGATGAAGTCATCCGCCGCCGGGGTGCCATCGTCGCCATCGGGCAGAACCGATTGGTCGATCACTTCCAGATAGCCCTCGGCACAGGCGCGTTCGAGGTCGATCACTTCGATGTCGACGACATCCCACAGGATGTTGCCCGCCTCGACCTGCGCCTTCATCTCGGCCACGCCGCCGCCGTAGTCTTCGAACAGGATGTTGGTGCCGGATTTATCCATATAGGGTTGGATCATATGTTCCATCTGTGCGGCGCCATAGGCCCCGCCAAAGGACGTCACCGTCAGATCCTCGGCCAAGGCGGGGCTGGCGATCAGCGCCGCGGTGGCCAAATAACTCAGATGCTTCTTCATCGGTCTCTCCTTGTCATGTCCAGGTTTTATGCGGGGCCCCGGTTTGCCCCCGGTCGCCCTTAATTGGCAAAGGCGATGCAGTCTTTCGTCAAGGACAACAGCTGCGCCGTCGCGCCCTCTTCGAACTCAGGCGCGGACAGGTCATTGAGCACTTTGACGATAATGTCGGTGCCGTCCGGCAGGCGGAAATAATAGCGGATGAAATCGCCCACATAGATGCGCGTGACGAAAGTCGCCGTTAGCGCGTTGTCATGGGCATGGGTCGTGGGGTGAATGAACAGTTTCTCGGGACGGATCGAGACGCGGCATTGCGCGCCTTCGGTCAGCCCTTCGGAAGTTTGCGTGGTGATCGTGCCGGTATCGGTCTCGACCTTGGCGATCTCGCCCTCGATCCGGGTGACGCGGCCCTGCACGAAGTTGTTCTCGCCGATGAACTCGGCCACGAAGGCATTCACCGGGCGCTCGTACAATTCCGCGGGCGGGGCGCATTGCTGCACCACACCGTCGTTGAAGACGGCGATGCGGTCGGACATCGACAGCGCCTCGGTCTGGTCGTGGGTGACGTAGATGACGGTAAAGCCAATCTGCTTGTGCAGGCGGGTGATCTCAAACTGCATCTGTTCGCGCAGGTTCTTGTCGAGCGCGCCCAGAGGTTCGTCCATCAGAATGAGCGTCGGCTGGAAGATCATCGCGCGGGCAAGCGCCACGCGCTGCCGTTGCCCGCCCGAAAGCTGCCCGGGGCGACGGTCGCCAAAGGCGGAAAGCTCGACCAGCGACAGATACTCGGCCACACGCTCTTTGATATCCGCCTTGGACATTTTCCGCACGCTCAGCGGATAGGCGAGGTTTTCGGCCACGGTCATATGCGGGAACAGCGCGTAGTTCTGGAACACCATGCCGATGTTGCGCTTGTTCGGCGCGGTCTTGTTGATCGACCGGCCATTGATGGCGATATCGCCCGAAGTGACGCTTTCAAACCCCGCCAGCATCATCAATACGGTGGTCTTGCCCGAGCCCGAGGGGCCAAGAAGGGTGATGAACTCCCCCTCCTGCACATCCATGTCGAAACCTTTGACGACGAGATTTTCCTGATCGTAGCTCTTCTTTACGTTATCGAAACGCAGAAAAGTCTCTGCTTTGGTGTCTTTCATTGTGTCGCGGCTCTCCCTGTCGCTGGGGGGAGTTAAACAGGTGCGATGATTCTAAACAATATGTTGCACCATTTAAGAGAATCGCACCCTTCCCGGCGCTTATCGCATGGGCATTTAGCCCCCGGTGATGGCAAGATCGGCGGCTTTCGCCACGTTCTGCGAGAAATCGGTGATAGAGCACCTATGTAGAAAGCTGACCACGCGGGCAGACTGTCCGGCAGGCGAAACCGATCAAAAGGAGAGGCACCGATGGGCAAGCGTATCGCAATCGTAGGGGGCGGCTATCTGGGGGCCGAACTGGCCAAGGCGATGGACCAGATCGCCGAGGTGACCTTGATCGAGCCGCGCAGTCATTTCGTCCATGCCTCCGCGATGATCCGCGCCGTGGTGCAGCCCAGTTTGGTCGAGGAATCGCTGATCCCCTATGACCGGTTGCTGAAACGGGGCCGCGTCGTCGCGGCGCGGGCGACTGCTGTCGATGGCGAGGGTGTCACGCTGGAGGACGGCACGCGGGTCGAGGCGGATTATATCGTCGTCGCCACCGGCTCGGACTATGCGACGCCGTTCAAACCCAAGGGCGCAGATATCGACGGGCTGCGGGCCGCGAACCAAGAGACGCGTGAGAAGCTGCTGGCGGCTAAGACCGTAGGCATCATCGGCGCGGGCGCTGTCGGGGTCGAGCTTGCCGGTGAGATCGCCCATGCCATGCCCGACAAAGAGATCACCCTGATCACCAAAGACGACAAGCTTTTTGCCGGAAAGCCCGACAGCCTCGGCGCGTCGTTGAGCAGGAAGCTAAAGCGCGCCGGGGTGGAGCTGATCCTTGGCAAGAAGGCCAAAGGGCTCGCCTCCATGACAGAGCCACATGCGGGCAGCCTCACCCTCGACGGCGGGGCGGAGCGGAGATTCGATCTGATCTTCCCCGTTTTGGGCGCGCGCGCCGCGTCAGAATTGTTGAAGAACCTGCCGGGGGCCGAAGTCACCGCCGCGGAGCGGATCAAGACCGATGGCTATCTGCGCCCCTCATCCCTGCCCAATGTCTTTGCCGCAGGGGATGTGGCGGACCCGGGCGACAATATGACCATCGTCGCGGTCAGCCGGCAGTTGCCATGGCTGCGAAAGACCCTCACCGGGCTGATCACGGGCCGCAAGCTGGCGGATATGAAAACCTATCGCCCTTGGGGCGCGGAGGCGCCGATTCTGCTGCCCTTGGGGCCGGTGCGCGGCAATAGCTTTTTGATGCTCTTCACCGCGGGCGATTGGGTGACGCAAAAGATGAAGGGCGCGCATCTCTTTGTATCGAAGTACCAAAAGCTGCTGAACAGGCATTAGCCGCAGCCCGAGGGTGGGGCGCTCTATACCTTAGAATAGGGCGCTTATCCCGACGCCAGCAGGCATTGGGTGGCGAGATGTGTGAAGGTTGAGGCAAGTCAACTCAGGAGCACAAGCCATGTCCATTCAGTTCAGCAACAGTTTCGACGCCGCACAAGCCGTTACCGAAATCACCCCGATCACCGCCTGCGTCAGCATGGGCAAATACGCGACCGCACAGGGGGAGCTTATCTGGCAAAGGGGTGAGATCGCCTGCGTGCGTTCCGACTCGGCGATGTTCGTCGGCAAACGCATTTAAGCATTCACGTCATATTAAGTCTCGCACCACTAGGGTGGCCCTTGGGGCGTGATTAAAGTGTAAGGCGGGGCGTGATGAACTGGAATGCTATCGTTATCGACGATTCTGAAATCGCGCGACAGTTCATCCAAGCGTCTCTCGCCGAGGTCGGGTTCTCATGCGTGGCAGATTATGGCTGCCCCGCCCAAGCTCTGGTCGCGCTGGCTCAGGAGCGGATCGCGACGGATGTGATCATCACCGATTTCATGATGCCCGCGATGGATGGGCTTGAGTTCTGTAGCCATGTCAGGGGCCTGCCGTTCTATCGGGGCATCCCGGTCGTCATGATCTCGACCCGGAAAGACGCCGATCTGCTACGCCGCGCTTTGGCGGCGGGGGCAAGCGATTGTTTGAAAAAGCCTTTCAGCTTGACCGAGCTTGCTACGCGGCTACAGCTTTGCCTGCAAAATGCGGGTGTCCGCGTCCAATAGGGCCGTGCGTGACCGGCGTGGCTAAGCGCCCCCGAAGGGGTGGTGCGTCGAGGCCGTTTAAGGCCTGATCTTTAGTCAATCATCTGTCGGGGAATATGGTGCCCAGGAGAGGACTCGAACCTCCACACCGTTGCCAGTACTAGCACCTGAAGCTAGCGCGTCTACCATTCCGCCACCTGGGCACGTATCGTGTGGGGTGCTCTAAGGCTCAGCCGGGTGACTGTCAATCGCAATTTGTGCGAAAATCGGAAAATCCTGCACCCGAGGCGCTGCAACCGGGGGTTTGGCCTTGTGACAGGGGCGGTGCGCAGGTACATCCTGTCAGAGAATTTATCTACAGGAGCGGCAGAATGTCTAAGCTGGTCACGATTTATGGCGGTTCGGGGTTTGTCGGACGCTATATCGCGTATCGCATGGCCAGAGCTGGTTGGCGGGTGCGGGTGGCAGTGCGCCATCCCAACGAGGCGCTCTTTGTGCGGACCTATGGTGTGGTCGGCCAGGTCGAACCTGTTTTGTGCAACATCCGCAACGATGGCTCCGTGGCCGACGCGCTGCGCGGCGCGGATGCGGTGGTGAACTGCGTGGGCATTCTGGTCGAGACCGGCAAGAACAGCTTTGACGCCGTGCAATCCGAAGGGGCCGAGCGTATCGCGCGCATGGCCGCCGCCGAAGGGATCGGTCATTTCGTCCATGTCTCTGCTATCGGCGCGGATATGGAGGCCGAAAGCGACTATGCCCGCACCAAAGGCGAGGGCGAGGCTGCCATTCTCAAACATATGCCCCATGCCGTGATCCTGCGCCCCTCGATCATGTTCGGGCCAGAGGACGAATTCTTTAACCGTTTTGCAGGCATGACCCGCACCGGCCCGATCCTGCCGGTCGCCGGGGCCTCGACCCGGTTCCAGCCCGTGTTCGTCGATGACGTGGCCAAGGCGGCGGAAAAAGCACTGGAGGGGCAGGTCCCTTCGGGCGTCTATGAACTCGGCGGCCCCGATGTGGATACCTTCCGCGGGTTGATGCAGCGCATGCTCAAGGTGATTCACCGCCGTCGTCTGGTGCTCAACATGCCGTGGTTCCTTGCCAAGATCGTCGCCTTTGGTTTCGACATGGTGCAGACGGCTACCTTTGGGCTGTTCACCAACAAGATGCTGACCCGCGATCAGGTCAAGAACCTGCGCAAGGACAATGTCGTAGCGGAAGACGCGCGCGGCTTTGCCGAGCTTGACATCACCCCCACCGCGATGGATGCGGTGCTCCCCGACTATCTCTGGCGGTTCCGGCCCTCGGGGCAATATGACGCCATCAAAGCATCGGCACGTAACCTGCGGCAGGGATAATGGAACAATCGACCACTCTGATCGCCGCCTTTCTGGGTTTGCTGGAGGGGCTGACAGAGTTCATCCCCGTATCTTCGACCGGGCATCTTTTGTTGGCCGGTCATTTTCTGGGTTTCGAAAGCGCCGGACGGACCTTTGAGGTCGTGATCCAATTGGGCGCGGTGCTGGCGATCCTCACGGTCTATTCCGCGCGGCTTTGGGCGGTCTTCTCGGCCGCGCCGCATGATCCGCAGGCGCGGCGGTTCATCTGGTCCGTGCTTCTGGCCTTTCTGCCAGCGGTCGTGATCGGCGTTTTGGCGCATGACTTCATCAAAACAGTCCTTTTCGAGACGCCCTTGCTGATTGCTGTCATGCTGGTGTTGGGCGGGGTGGTCCTGTTGGTCGTCGACCGCATCGCCCCTGCGCCGACCCATTCCGATGCGACCAAATTCCCGCTCTCGATGGCCTTCAAGATCGGCGTGATCCAATGCCTCGCCATGGTGCCGGGCACCTCGCGTTCGGGGGCGACAATCGTTGGCGCCCTGTTGCTGGGCGCCAGTAAGCGGGCGGCGGCGGAATTCTCCTTCTTTCTGTCGATGCCGACGATGGCGGGCGCTTTCGCCTATGACATCTATAAGAACCGCGATGTGCTGGATGCCTCGGCCATGGGCGAGATTGCCGTGGGCTTCGCCATGGCCTTTATCTCTGCCGTTTTCGTGGTGCGTTGGGTGCTCGATTACATCAGCCGCTATGGATATGCGCTTTTCGGATGGTGGCGAATCCTTGTGGGTGGGGTGGTTATCCTCGCGCTTTGGGCTGGGTTTTAGTAGGTAGGTCCGCATCGGACCTTAAATGATGCATAAAAATGATTGCCGAGCCGCTCATTTGCTCGGAAAGAAGTAAATAGGTCAGCATTGCTGGCTTTTATTTACTTTGACGCTTTCGTATACGAGCCTTCTGACGGAATTTGTCGAAGGAACGGGTATATGGCGAAGCAGGTCATGCTAAAATTTACAGACGTTGCGCGGGATATGCCCGAAAAACGCCCGCCCGATTTGCGCCGGACGGATTTCGATGAAATTTACGCCGAATATGCGGATGCAAAAGCGGCCGAGCAATCGAGCCGGTGCAGCCAATGCGGCGTGCCCTACTGCCAAACCCATTGCCCCCTGCACAACAACATCCCCGACTGGCTGCGCCTGACCGCCGAGGGGCGTCTGCAAGAAGCCTATGAGATCAGCCAGGCGACCAATACCTTCCCCGAGATCTGTGGCCGTATCTGCCCGCAGGACCGCCTCTGCGAAGGCAACTGCGTGATCGAACAGTCGGGCCATGGCACCGTCACCATCGGCTCGATCGAGAAATACATCACCGACACCGCTTGGGAGCAGGGCTGGGTCAAACCCGCCGCCCCGCGCGAAGAGCGGCCCGAAAGTGTCGGCATCATCGGCGCGGGCCCGGGCGGTCTGGCGGCGGCGGATATGCTGCGCCGCGCGGGCGTGCAGGTCACCATCTATGACCGCTACGACCGGGCGGGCGGCTTGCTGACCTATGGCATCCCCGGCTTCAAGCTTGAGAAAGACGTGGTTGAGCGCCGCAATGCGCAGCTTGCCGAAGGTGGCGTGACCTTTGAGTTGAACTGCGATGTCGGTGTCGACATCAGCTTTGGCGCGATCCGGGGCAAGCATGATGCCGTGATCATCGCGACCGGCGTCTACAAAACCCGTGAGATCGAAGCCCCCGGTGTGGGTGGTTTCGGCGTGGAACGGGCGATCGACTTCCTCACCGCCTCCAACCGCAAGAGTTTTGGCGACACGGTCGAAGAATTCGAAAACGGCCGTCTGAACGCCGCGGGCAAGAAGGTTGTCGTGATCGGCGGCGGCGACACGGCGATGGACTGCGTGCGCACCTCGATCCGTCAGGGTGCGGAAAGCGTCAAATGCCTCTACCGCCGCGACCGGGCCAATATGCCGGGCAGTCAGCGCGAAGTGCAAAACGCCGAGGAAGAGGGCGTGATCTTTGAATGGCTGAGCGCGCCCAAGGGCTTCGTCGGCGATCCGGTGACCGGTGTGATGGTCCAAAAGATGCGCCTCGGCGCGCCTGACGTGACCGGGCGCCAGTCGCCCGAGGTGATCGAAGGCGCCGACTATGTCGAAGACGCCGACATGGTGATTATGGCCCTCGGCTTTGAGCCCGAAGACCTGCCGACGCTTTGGAACGAGCCGGAGCTGCCGGTCAACCGCTGGGGCACGATCAAGGCCGATTACGTCACCGGGGCCACCGCGCTCGACGGGGTCTATGCCGTGGGCGACATCGTGCGCGGGGCGAGCCTTGTGGTTTGGGCGATCAAGGACGGGCGCGACTGCGCGCAGGCCATCCTTGACGATTTCAACGGCGCGCAGCGCATCGCGGCGGAGTGATGGTATCGGGGCGGCCCTGCCGCCCCGCGCCCTGCGGCGCTGCCCGCGACCAAGAGTGAAATAGACGTGACGCCCGACGGCCCTGCCTTTGCCAGCGCGCACGAGAACAAAACCAAGGCCCAAGTCAAAGCAGGATTTGCGGCGTTTGTGGAAGGAACCAAGCCATGACCAAATATGATGACGCCTGGGTGGCCCGCGAAGAAGCCAAACGCGCGATGATGGCCGAAAAGGGCATGTATAGTTTCGAGGAAGAGCATTCCTCCTGCGGCGTGGGCCTTGTGGTCAACATCAACGGCGAAAAGACCCGCGAGGTCGTGGTCAACGGGATCAACGCGCTCAAGGCGATCTGGCACCGCGGCGCGGTCGACGCCGACGGCATGACCGGCGACGGCGCGGGCATCCATGTTCAGATCCCCGTGCCCTTCTTCTATGAGCAAGTCCGCCGCACCGGCCACACCCCGCGCGAGGATGAGTTGATCGCGGTGGGTCAGGTTTTCCTGCCGCGCACCAATTTTGCAGCGCAAGAGACTTGCCGAACCATCGTGGAGACCGAAGTGCTCCGCATGGGCTACTACATCTATGGCTGGCGCCATGTGCCGGTCGACATCTCGGTGCTGGGTGAAAAGGCCAATGCGACCCGGCCCGAGATTGAGCAGATCCTGATCTCCAACGCCAAGGGCGTGGATGAAGAGACATTTGAGCGTGAGCTCTACGTGATCCGCCGCCGCATCGAGAAAGCCGCCATCGCGGCGCAGGTGCCGCAGATGTATATCGCTTCGATGTCCTGCCGTTCGATCATCTACAAGGGCATGATGCTGGCCGAACAGGTGGCGGAGTTCTATCCCGACCTGAAGGACGACAAATTCATCAGCGCCTTCGCGATCTATCACCAGCGCTATTCCACCAACACTTTCCCGCAGTGGTGGCTGGCGCAGCCCTTCCGCATGTTGGCCCATAATGGTGAGATCAACACCCTCAAGGGCAATATGAACTGGATGAAGAGCCATGAGATCCGCATGGCGAGCGCGACCTTTGGCGAGATGGCCGAGGACATCAAGCCGATCGTGGCCTCCGGCTCCAGCGACTCCGCGGCGCTTGATTCCGTGTTCGAAGTGCTCGTGCGCGCGGGCCGCTCCGCGCCGATGGCCAAGACGATGTTGGTGCCGGAATCCTGGTCCAAACAGGCTGTGGAACTGCCGCAGGCGTGGCGCGACATGTATTCCTACTGCAACTCCGTCATGGAGCCTTGGGACGGCCCCGCCGCCTTGGCGATGACCGATGGCCGCTGGGTCTGCGCCGGGCTTGACCGGAACGGCCTCCGCCCGATGCGCTATGTGGAGACGTCCGACGGCATGTTGATCGCCGGTTCCGAAGCCGGGATGGTGCCGCTGGACGAGGCGCGCGTCGTGGCCAAGGGCGCGCTTGGCCCCGGCCAGATCATCGCGGTGGATATGGCAGAGGGCAAACTCTTCCATGATACTGAAATCAAAGACAAACTAGCCGCCAACCAGCCCTTCGGCGAATGGGTCGGCAAGATCACCGAGATGGATGGTGTCCTTGCCGGTGTCACCGAAAAACCGCTGTTCGAAGGGGCCGAGTTGCGCCGCCGTCAGGTGGCCGCGGGCTATACCATCGAAGAGCTGGAACAGATCCTCGCGCCGATGGCCGAGGACGGCAAGGAAACGCTGGCCTCGATGGGCGACGACACGCCTTCGGCGGTGCTCAGCGGCCAGTACCGCCCACTGAGCCATTTCTTCCGCCAGAACTTCAGCCAAGTCACCAACCCGCCGATCGATTCCTTGCGCGAATTCCGGGTGATGAGCCTCAAGACACGGTTCGGCAACCTTAAGAACGTGCTCGACGAAGACAGCTCCCAGACCGAGATCATCGTGCTCGACAGCCCCTTTGTGGGCAATGCGCAGTTCGATGAGCTGATGGCCCAGTTCAAAGTGCATACCGTCACCATCGACTGCACCTTCGAGCCCGGTAACGGCAACCTGAGCGCCGGTCTGGCGCGCATCCGGGCCGAGGCGGAAGACGCCGTGCGCTCGGGCGCGGGGCATCTGGTGCTGACCGATCAGCACAGCGGTGCTGACCACGTGGCGATGCCGATGATCCTTGCCACCAGCGCGGTGCACAGCCACCTCGTGCGCAAGGGGTTGCGGACCTTTACCTCGCTCAACGTGCGCTCTGCCGAATG
Organism: Sulfitobacter sp. 1A13421; assembly: GCF_043557285.1. Taxonomy (NCBI): domain Bacteria; kingdom Pseudomonadati; phylum Pseudomonadota; class Alphaproteobacteria; order Rhodobacterales; family Roseobacteraceae; genus Sulfitobacter; species Sulfitobacter sp. 1A13421. Next base: position 46,684 of record NZ_JBIFFQ010000011.1, on the reverse strand, counting down.
TGTCGATCCGCATTACTTCGCCGTGCTGGTGGGCTGCGGTGCGACCGTGGTGAACGCCTATCTGGCCGAGGATTCACTCGCCGACCGGATTGAGCGCGGTCTGCTGGACATGACCCTGACGCAGGCGGTGCAGAAATACCGTGAGGCGATTGACCAAGGTCTGCTCAAGATCATGGCGAAGATGGGGATTTCCGTGATCTCGTCCTATCGCGGCGGTCTGAACTTCGAGGCGGTCGGTCTGTCCCGTGCCATGTGTGCCGAATACTTCCCCGGTATGACCAGCCGCATCTCGGGCATCGGTGTCGTTGGCATCCAGCGCAAGGCCGAGGAAGTTCACGCCAAGGGCTGGCAGGGCGACGGTGTCGTGATGCCCATCGGTGGCTTCTACAAGCTGCGCCGCTCGGGTGAGAAACACGCTTGGGAGGCGAGCAGCATGCACATGCTGCAAATGGCCTGCAACAAAGCGTCCTACCAGATGTGGCAGCAGTATTCGAAAAAGATGCAGAGCAATCCGCCGATCCATCTGCGCGACCTTTTGGACATCAAGCCGCGCGGCAACCCGGTGCCGTTGGAGGAGGTGGAAAGCATCACCTCAATCCGCAAGCGTTTCGTAACGCCGGGCATGTCGCTGGGGGCGCTGTCGCCCGAGGCGCACAAGACGCTGAACGTGGCGATGAACCGCATCGGCGCCAAATCCGACAGCGGCGAAGGCGGCGAAGATCCGGCGCATTTCGTGCCTGAGGCCAATGGTGACAATCCCTCGGCCAAGATCAAGCAAGTCGCCTCGGGTCGCTTTGGTGTGACGGCGGAGTATCTGAACCAGTGCGAAGAGTTGGAGATCAAGGTCGCACAGGGCGCCAAACCCGGTGAGGGCGGCCAGCTTCCGGGTATGAAGGTCACCGACCTGATCGCGCGGCTGCGCCATTCGACCAAGGGCGTGACCCTGATCTCGCCCCCGCCCCACCATGACATCTACTCGATCGAAGATCTCGCGCAGCTGATCTACGACCTCAAGCAGATCAACCCGCGCTGCAAGGTGACGGTGAAGCTCGTCGCTTCGAGTGGCGTCGGCACGATCGCGGCGGGCGTGGCCAAGGCCAAGGCCGACATCATCCTGATCTCGGGCCATAACGGCGGCACTGGGGCATCGCCTGCGACCTCGATCAAATATGCGGGTCTGCCGTGGGAGATGGGCCTCACCGAAGCGCATCAGGTTCTGTCGATGAACAACCTGCGCGACCGGGTGACCCTGCGCACCGACGGCGGGCTGCGCACCGGGCGCGACATCGTCATGGCGGCGATGATGGGGGCCGAAGAATATGGCATCGGCACCGCCGCACTCATCGCCATGGGCTGCATCATGGTGCGCCAGTGCCAGTCCAACACCTGCCCCGTCGGCGTCTGCACGCAGGACGAAGCGCTGCGCGGCAAGTTCACCGGCAATGCGGATAAGGTCGTGAACCTCATCACCTTCTACGCACAGGAGGTGCGGGAAATTCTCGCCTCCATCGGGGCGCGCAGCCTTGATGAGGTCATCGGCCGTGCGGACCTGCTGACGCAGGTCAGCCGAGGCTCGGCGCACCTTGATGATCTGGATCTGAACCCGCTGTTGATCACCGTCGATGGCGCGAATGAGAACGTCTATGACCGCGACAAGCCGCGTCAGGTCGTGCTCGACACGCTGGACGCGCAGATCGTCCGCGATGCCGCGCGCTTCCTTGAGGACGGTGAGAAGATGCAACTGTCCTATGCCGTCCAAAACACGCACCGGACCGTCGGCACGCGGGTGTCGAGCCATATCGTCAAACGCTTCGGGATGCGCAATTCGCTGCAGCCGGACCACCTGACGGTGAAGCTGACCGGCTCGGCTGGGCAGTCGCTGGGGGCCTTCGCGGCGCCGGGGCTCAAGCTTGAAGTCTCGGGCGATGCGAACGACTATGTCGGCAAGGGTCTGTCGGGCGGCACGATCGTGGTGCGGCCTTCGATGGCGAGCCCGGTGGTGGCGTCGGAGAATACGATCATCGGCAACACGGTGCTCTATGGCGCGACGGGGGGATACCTCTTTGCCGCGGGCCGGGCGGGCGAGCGTTTTGCGGTGCGCAACTCGGGCGCGCATGTGGTGATCGAAGGCTGCGGCAGCAACGGGTGCGAATATATGACCGGCGGTGTGGCGGTGATCCTTGGTGAAATCGGCGCGAACTTCGCTGCCGGGATGACCGGGGGGATGGCCTATCTCTATGATCCCGAAGGCTCGGCCCATAAGTTGATGAACGCCGAAACCATCGTGACATGCCCGGTCAGCGTCGATCATTGGCTCGATCAGTTGCACGGTCTGCTGGAACGCCATGTCGCCGAGACCAAGAGCCGCAAGGCCGCCGATATCCTTCAGCATTGGGAGACCGAGAAGCACAACTTCTTGCAGGTTTGCCCGAAGGAGATGTTGGTGCATCTGCCCGCGCCGCTCAGCGTGGAAGAGGCGGCGGTTCCGGCGGAGTAACCTTTGCCCCGCGCGGCTCCGGTCGCGCGGGGAGGGCCATCGGCTTGCTTCCGGGCCGGGGTGGTAGACGGAACGGGATGCGCTACCTCCTCCGCATCGGAGGACTCCATGCATAAAATTCTGATCGCCCTCGCCCTAGTCACCGGCCTTGCCGCTTGCACCGACACCGCCCCGCGCGGCGGGGGTGACATCCTCGTCTTGGGCGATTCCATCATGGCGTGGAACGGGGGCCGCGCCATCCCTGATGTCATTGCAAACCAAACTGGCCGCATTGTCACCAGCCGCGCCGTGCCGGGCGCTCAGTTCGACAATGCCTCGACCGTGGCCTCTGCCGTCGGCTTTGACATCCAGCAGCAGTTCCCCGGCGGGCGCTGGAACTGGGTGGTGGTCAATGGCAGCGCGAATGACCTGAACGCCGATTGCGGCTGTGGCGCCTGCGGGGCCGCTGTCAATGCGTTGATCGCGCCGGATGGTCAAAGCGGCAGCATCCCTGCCTTCCTGCAACGTCTTCGCGCCCAGACCGGCGCGCAGGTCATGTGGATGGGCTATTACGCAGGCTCCGGTTCGGGCGCCTTCGCGGGCTGCCGTGATGATCTGGTCGAAATCGAATCCCGCATCGCGCGCTTCGCCGCGAACCGCCCCGGGGTCCATTTCGTCGATTCCGAAGATGTGATCGACCGGGGGGATCGCGGGCTCTTCGCTCGCGACAATGTGCACCCCTCGGCCCAAGGCTCTGCCCGGATCGGGGCCTACCTCGCGCAAGAGATCACCGCGCGTGAGAGCCGTTCACAAAATCCCGCAGACGGCCTATAGCTGATCTATGGCGACACGGAAAAAGACCGCCCCCAAGGGTAAGAAATCGAGCAAGAGCAGCCCCTCGCTCAAGAAACGCGCGCGCCGTTGGGCCTTGCGCGCCTTGGCGCTGGCCTTTCTCTTGGCGGTGCTGTTGGTGCTGCTATTCCGCTTCGTCAATCCACCCACGGGTTTCTACATGTTCTCGGAATCGCGCCGTTTGGGCGGGGTGCAGCGGGACTGGGTGCCGCTGGAACAGATCGCCCCCGTGATGGCCCGCGCCGCCGTGGCGGCGGAGGATGCGAATTTCTGCAATCATTGGGGCTTTGACATGCAGGCGATCCGGACCGCGATCGAAAACGGGTCGGCCCGCGGGGCGTCGACGATCAGCCAGCAGACGGTCAAGAACGTCTACCTCTGGCATGGCCGGTCGTGGCTGCGCAAAGCGCTTGAGGCCGGGATGACCCCGCTGGTCGAAACCCTCTGGCCCAAGCGGCGGATCATCGAGGTCTATCTGAATGTGGCCGAGTTCGACGAAGGTGTCTTTGGCGTTGGTGCGGCGGCGCCGCATTACTTTGGCGTCGCGGCGGCAGACCTGAGCGCCACGCAGGCCGCCCGCCTTGCCGCGATCCTGCCCGACCCGAAAGAGCGTTCCGCCTCGCGCCCCGGTGACTTTACCCGCAAGCGTACGGCGCAGATCATGGACGGGGCGGCGACCATCCGCGCGGACGGTCGCGCCGCCTGTTTCGAGAGTTGAAAATCCCTCCGCCAGCAGGCATGGAAGAGTGCAATCCCTTTAACCACACGGACTTTATATGACGGCTCGCTTGTTTCACGTTCCCTTGTCCCCCTTCTGTCGCAAGGTGCGGCTTAGCCTTGGGGAGAAGAAGATCGAGGTGGAACTGGTCGAGGAGCGCTATTGGGAACAAGACCCCGATTTCCTGCGCCGCAACCCGGCGGGCAAGGTGCCTGTGCTGCGGCTCGACGGGATCATGATGGCGGAAAGCGCCGCGATCTGTGAATATATCGAAGAGACCCGCCCCGAGGCGTCTTTGCTGCCCAGTGACCCGGTGCAGCGCTTGGAAGTGCGACGTTTGGTCAGTTGGTTCGACGACAAATTCCATGACGAGGTGACCTCGAAACTGCTGTATGAGCGGGTCAACAAGAAGGTCACCAAACAGGGCTACCCGGACAGCAAGAACGTCAAGGCCGGGGCCAAGGCGATCAAATATCACCTCGATTACATGGCGTGGCTGCTGGATCACCGCCGCTGGCTGGCGGGCGACGTGATGACGCTGGCCGATTTCGCCGCCGCCGCGCATCTGTCCTCGCTCGACTATATCTCGGACGTGGATTGGAACCGCTCTGACGTGGTCAAGGATTGGTACGCCAAGATCAAGTCGCGCCCGGCTTTCCGCTCGATCCTCGCCGATCAACTGCCGGGCTTCCCGCCTCCGCTGCATTACAACAACCTCGACTTCTGATGCCTGCCGCCCCCCGCGCCGAAATCGGGCCGGAGGCTCTGAAGGCGCGGGTGGTGGCCCGGGCGCTTGAGGAAGGCTTTGTCGCCTGCCGCATTTGTCGCCCCCAAGACGTGCCCGAAATGCCCGAACGGCTCGCCCGCTTTGTCGAGGCCGGGTTTCACGGACAGATGGGCTGGATGGAAGAGCGAATGCATTGGCGCGGCAATCCCGCCGCCCTCTGGCCCGAGGCGCGGTCCGTCATCATGCTGGCCGAAAGCTACACCCCCGAACATGACCCCCGCGCGGTGTTGGAGCATCCCGACAAGGGCGGGATTTCGGTCTACGCACAGGGGCGCGATTACCACGATATCGTCAAGAAACGGCTGAAGCGGCTGGCGCGGTGGCTGATGGAAGAGGCCCGCGCGCTCGATCCGGAGGTGAAGGTTTTCGTCGATACCGCCCCGGTGCCGGAAAAGGCGCTCGCGCAGGCCGCGGGGCTCGGCTGGCAGGGCAAACACACCAACCTGCTTAGCCGGAAGTTCGGCAATTGGGCTTTTTTAGGCTCTGTTTTCACCACCCTCGATCTGCCGCCCGACGACCGGGAGGTGGACCACTGCGGCTCTTGCCGGGCCTGTCTTGAGGCTTGCCCAACGGATGCCTTCCCCGCGCCCTATCAACTCGACGCACGGCGCTGCATTTCCTATCTGACGATCGAACATAAAGGGCCGGTCGATCTGGACCTGCGCGAGAAGATGGGCAACCGGATCTATGGCTGCGACGATTGCCTTGCCGCTTGCCCGTGGAACAAATTCGCCGTGGCGGCCAGCGATATGCGCTATCACGGTCCGGCGGTGCAACCCGCCGATCTGGCCGAGCTTGCGGGCCTTGATGATACCGCCTTCCGCGCGCGCTATTCCGGCTCTCCGATCAAACGGATCGGGCGGGATCGTTTCGTGCGCAACGTGCTTTATGCCATCGGCAATTCCGGGCTGGCGCGGCTGCGCCCCGTAGCGCAATCTCTGACCGAAGACGCTGACCCCACCGTGGCCGAAGCCGCGCGTTGGGCGGCAGCGCGTTTGGCATAGGAGGCACGCCCATGGCGGTGTTATTGGGCGTCGACACGGGCGGCACCTATACGGATGCGGTGCTGATCCGCGATGAGACAGAGGTGATCGCCACCGCCAAGGCGCTGACCACCCGCGCCGATCTGGCCGTGGGCGTGGGCAATGCGGTCAGCGCGGTTTTGGCACAGTCCGGCGTGGCGGCGGAAGAGATTGGCATGGCCTCCCTCTCCACCACCTTGGCGACCAATGCGCTGGTCGAGGGGCAGGGGGGACGCGTGGCGTTGATCTATGTCGGGTTTCGCGCGGCTGACCTTGAGGCGCATGGGCTGTCGGAGGCGCTGCGGGGGGACCCTTGTCTGCTGCTCTCCGGCGGGCATGATCACGCGGGGGCAGAGGTGGCGCCGCTGGACGAACCGGCCCTGATCGCCTTTTTAGAGACACATAAGGCCGAGGTCAGCGGCTTTGCCGTGGCCAGCCAATTCGCCACGCGCAACCCCGCGCATGAGCAGCGGGTCGCGGAACTGGTGGCAGAGGTCACGGGGCGTCCGGTCTCGGCCTCTCACAGTCTCTCAGCCAAGCTGAACGGGCCGAAACGGGCGCTTACGGCGCTGCTGAATGCGCGGTTGATCGGCATGATCGACCGGCTGATTGGGCACGCAGAGGATCAATTGCGCCATCTGGGTATCCACGCGCCGTTGATGGTGGTGCGCGGTGATGGCGCCCTGATGTCGAGCGCGCAGGCCCGCGAACGGCCCATCGAGACCATCCTCAGCGGCCCTGCGGCATCGCTGGTGGGCGCGCGCTGGTTGACCGGGGCAGAGACGGCGCTGGTGTCTGATATCGGCGGCACGACGACCGATGTGGCCCTATTGCGCGACGGTCGCCCAGCGATTGACCCGGCAGGCGCGCAGGTCGGTCCCTATCGAACCATGGTCGAGGCGGTCGCGATGCGCACCCACGGGCTGGGCGGCGACAGCGAGGTGCATTTCACGTCTCAGGGTCTAACCGCGGGCGTGACCCTTGGGCCGAAGCGCCTGCTGCCGATCTCTCTCATCGCGGTCGACGCGCCGGAGGTGGTGCATAACGCTTTGGACGCGCAACTGCGGCGGAGCGTCGTGGCGGAGCATGATGGCCGCTTTGTCCGCGCCGTAGAGGGGCAGGGGGCCGAAGGTTTAGCCCCGCGCGACATGGCGCTGTTGGAGCGGATCGGCAGGGATGTCTGGCCCTTGGGGGATGTGCTGCGCAATCGGGTCGATCAAAGCGCTTTGGCGCGGTTGGTGGCACGCGGGCTGGTGCAACTGGCGGGGGTGACGCCTACGGATGCGAGCCATGTGGCAGGGCATCTTTGCGCATGGGATGCCGATGCCGCGCACAAGGCGCTGACCCTGTTCGGGCGCAAGCGCGGCGGTTCGGGGCTGCGGTTCTGCGCCGATCCTGATGACCTCGCCCAGATCATCCTCGACCGTTTGACCGAACAGACGACTTTGGCCCTGTTAGAGACGGCATTCGCCGAGGAACCCCCCGGTTTCGACCTGCCGCCAGAGGTCTTGGCGCGCCATGTGTTGATGCAGCGCGGCCTGTCGGGCCATCGCGGCGTGCTGCGGATCGATGCGGGGCTGAACTTACCTGTCGTGGGATTGGGCGCCTCGGCGGCGACCTACTACCCGCCAGTGGGCAAAAGGCTGGGCAGTGAGATGATCTTGCCCAAATACGCCCATGTCGCCAATGCCATAGGCGCAGTGGTGGGCCGGGTCATCATGCGCGAAAGCGCGACCATCACCGTTCCGAAAGAGGGGGTGTTTCGCCTCCACCTCGCCAATGGCCCGCAGGATTTTCCGACCGCTGAACGGGCCTTGGCCCATGGGGAGCGCGCTTTGACCGAAGCCGCCCGCGCCCGCGCATTCGCAGCCGGGGCGGCGGAAATCGAATGCCATGTGACACGGGATATCCGTCTGGCGGATGTCGAGGGGCGAGAGGTTTTTGTCGAAGCCGCGCTGACCGTCGAAGCCTCGGGCCGCCCCCGGGTGGCGGTGGGCTAACCCCCGGCGCGGGGCCGGGGGCCGCGGTTCATTCTGCGGCGTTGCGCTTGGGCAGCACCCAATCGGCGCGCGGGAAGTGGCAGGTGTAGCCGTTCGGCAGCCGCTCCAGATAATCCTGATGCTCGGGCTCGGCCTCCCAGAAGTCGCCCACCGGCTCAACCTCGGTCACCACTTTGCCGGGCCAGAGGCCAGAGGCTTCGACATCGGCGATGGTGTCTTCGGCCACGGCTTTCTGTTCGTCGTTCACATAGTAGATCGCCGAACGGTAGCTCATCCCGATGTCGTTGCCCTGACGGTTCACCGTGGTCGGGTCGTGAATCTGAAAGAAGAATTCCAGCAACTCGCGGTAGGAGGTCTTCGCGGGGTCGTAGGTGATCTCGATCCCCTCGGCATGGGTGCCGTGGTTGCGGTAGGTCGCATTAGGCACGTCGCCGCCGGTATAGCCGACGCGGGTCGAGACCACGCCGGGGCGGCGGCGGATCAGGTCCTGCATGCCCCAGAAGCAGCCCCCGGCCAATACTGCGCGTTCGGTTGTCATGTCACATTCTCCACTTGGTTGAGATATTCGCCATAGCCTTCGGCTTCCATGTCGTCACGGTGGATGAAGCGCAGGGAGGCGGAATTGATGCAATAGCGCAGCCCGCCCCGGTCGGGCGGGCCATCGGGGAAGACGTGGCCAAGGTGGCTGTCTCCATGTTTGCTGCGCACTTCCGTGCGAACCATGCCGAGCGAGGCGTCTTCCAACTCTTCAACGTAGGCAGGCTCGATCGGTTTGGTGAAGCTCGGCCAGCCGCAGCCGCTTTCGTATTTGTCGGAGGAGGCAAAGAGCGGCTCGCCCGAAACGATGTCGACGTAGATGCCCGGTTCCTTGTTGTCGAGGTATTTGCCGGTGCCGGGGCGTTCGGTGCCGCTGCGTTGGGTGACGTGGAATTCTTCGGGGCTCAGCGCGTCAATTGCGGCGTTGGTTTTCTCGTATTGGGGCATGGCGTCCTCCGTTCATGGGCTTGGCCTATTAGATGGGGTGTGGCGGTGAAATTCAAAGGGGGGGGCGCCTCACACTGGCGTTATGCCCTGCGCTGGCGCGAGACTTGGACGGCGAGGATGCCGCCCGCGATGATCGCAACGCCAAGGATGTCGCGCGGCCCCAGCGTTTCGCCCAGCAGCAGCGCTGCGATGGCCACGCCGAAGAAGGGGTTGAGGAAGTGAAAGGTCGCCGCCCGCGTGGCGCCGATGCGGTTGACCAGCCAGAACCAGACCACAGTGGCGGCAAGGCCGGGCACGAGGCAGGTATAGGCGAAGGCGAGCGTCAGGCGCAGGCTGGGGTCGATCCGGGGCGTTTCGAACAGCGCGGTGGCGATGGAGAGGGCCACGCAACCGACGAGCATTTGCAGGCCCACGACCATCAGGAAGTTGCCGCCCGAGGTCGCGCCGCGCACCAGCAGGGTGGCGGCGGTGAGGGCCACAACGCCGATGGCGCAAAGGATGAGGCCATAGAGGTCTACTTGCCCGCCCAAGCGCGCGCCCATGATGATGGCGACGCCGATGACACCGGCAAACAGCCCGGCGATGCCTAGAGGGCGCAGTTTTTCACCCAAGAAGGCCCAAGCGGCAAAGCCGACGAGCAGCGGCATGGTCGAGGCGATGATCGCGGCGAGGGACGCCTCGATGGTCTGCATGGCGATGAAGTTAAGGCCGAGGTAGACCGCGTTTTGCAGCACGCCGAAGATGATCGTCGCCCGCCATTGCGCGGGGGTGAGCCGCCAGCTTTGTCCCAAGGCCAGCGCAATGCCGACGCCGATCAGGCCAGAGATCAGGTAGCGCAGGGAAAGGGCCAGCAGGGGCGAGGCGTCCATCACGATGATGCGGGCTGAGGTGAAGGCCGAGGACCACATCACGGCAAAGGCCAGCCCCATGAGAATTGCGCGGATGTCCATGAAATGCCCCCTGTGCTGAACTTGCTAAGGAATGGCGGGTTTGTGGGGGGAGGGCAAGGTGGGTTTGGTGGGATATGCCACCCGGCCCGGAATCAAGCCGTAGGCGATGGCCCTCCATCAATCCCCCAACAAAAAAGGGCCGCCCGAAGACGACCCTTTCGTAAACGCTCATCCCAAGGCTTACTCGTTCACGCTGTCCTTCAGTGCCTTCGCGATGGTCATCTTGACCACTTTGTCGGCGTCTTTCTTGAACTGTTCGCCAGTGGCGGGGTTGCGGACCATCCGCTCGGGGCGCTCACGGCAATAGATTTTGCCCACGCCCGGCAGGGTCACGGCACCGCCGGCGGACACTTCACGGGTGATCAGGTTGCAAACGGCGTCGAGCGCTGCGCCTGCGGATTTCTTGTCGGTGTCCATCTCTTCTGCCAGAGCAGCAACGAGCTGGGTCTTGGTCATCGGTTTTGCCATTTTATTCTCCTTAGACTGCCCGCTTTTTAGGGCCTCATGGCCGGAATGTAACGGTATGTTGTGGGATAACACAACGAATTGTGGCGCTATAAACGCGAAAACATGCGATTTTCCGCTGTTTCCAGCCCTATAGGAACGCTGTTTCGTCGAAGGATCGAAGTTTCCGGCTGTGGATCCGCTCCAGCGGCATGCGGCGCAGCAACTCCATGGCGCGGATGCCGATCATCAGATGGCGGGCGACTTGGGTTTTGTAGAAGTCCGAGGCCATGCCGGGCAGTTTCAACTCCCCATGCAGCGGTTTGTCCGACACGCATAGCAACGTGCCATAGGGCACCCGGAAGCGATAGCCATTGGCGGCGATGGTGGCGCTTTCCATATCCAGCGCCACGGCGCGGGACTGGCTCAGCCGTTGCACCGGGCCGGACTGGTCGCGCAGCTCCCAATTGCGGTTGTCGATGGTGGCGACGGTGCCGGTGCGCATGATGCGTTTCAGCTCATAGCCCTCAAGCTGGGTGACCTGCGCGACCGATTGCTCCAGCGCGATCTGGATCTCGGCCAGCGCCGGGATCGGCACCCAGACCGGCAGGTCGTCGTCGAGAACGTGATCCTCGCGCAGGTACCCATGCGCCAGCACGAAATCACCCAAAGCCTGCGTGTTGCGCAGACCGGCGCAGTGGCCGACCATCAGCCAGGCATGGGGGCGCAGCACGGCGATATGGTCGGTTGCGGTCTTGGCGTTGGAAGGCCCGACGCCGATGTTGACCAGCGTGATGCCCGACCCATCCGCCCGCTTGAGGTGATAGGTCGGCATTTGCGGCGTCTTCAGCGTCTCGGCCAAGGGCGCATCGGGGTCGGTGATCTCGGCATTGCCGGTCGAGACGAAGGCGGTATAGCCGCTTTCCGGGTCGCGCAGCATCTCGCGGGCGTATTGCTCGAACTCCGTCACATAGAACTGGTAGTTTGTGAACAGCACATGGGTCTGGAAATGCTCAGGATCCGTGGCCGTGTAATGCGCCAGCCGCGCGAGGGAGTAATCGACCCGCTGCGCGGTGAAGGGCGCCAGCGGGCGCACGTCATCCTCAGGCACATAGGTGCCATTGACGATATCGTCATTGGTGGTCGACAGATCCGGCACGTCAAAGACATCGCGCAGGGTGAAGTCCGCCGCCCCCTCCTGCGGCACGTTCAGCGCGTTGTCGCCGGACATGGCGAAATGCACCGGGATCGGCGTGGTCGAAGGGCCGACAATCACCGGCTGGTCGTGGTTTTCGATCAACAGGCCGATTTGCTGGATCAGGTAGTTCCGAAACAGATCGGGCCGGGTGATCGTCGCGGCAAAGGTGCCGGGAGAGGAGACATGCCCGAAAGACAGCCGCGTATCCACATGCGCATAGGAGGAGGTGCGAAACCGCAGCTCAGGGTAAAAGGCGCGGACGCGGGCATCGGGGGCCGAGCTCTCCATCGCCTTGGCAAAAGACTCCCGCAGGAAGGTGGTGGCTTGCTGATAGAGTTCGGTCAGACGGTCCACGGCAGCGGTCGCATCGCGGAAGCTTTCCGGGTTCGGGGTGTCCGGGGTCAGGATCGTTGTCATGTTTGCGGCTCTAACAAAGGTATGATTTCAAATTTCTGCACATCGACCAGCCCAAGGTCCGAGATCCGCAGTTCGGGGATCACCACAAGGGCCAAGAGCGAATGCTGCATATAGGCGTTGTTCAGCTTGCAGCCACAGTCGATCATCGCCTGAACGAGGGCTTCGGCATCGGCGGCGACCTCAGCGGCGGGACGGTCGGACATCAGCCCGGCGATCGGCAGGGCGACCAGCGCCATCTCCTCGCCCTCGCGGAAGATGGTGATGCCACCGCCCACCTCACGCAGACGGTTGGCCGCGCGGGCCATCTCCTCGGCATCGGTGCCGACGACGATCATATGGTGGCTGTCATGCGCCACGGTCGAGGCCATCGCCATGCGCCCCTCGTAGCCGAAGCCCGAGACGAAGGCATTGGTCACCGTGCCGGTGGCGCGGTGGCGCTCGACCAGCGCGATTTGGCAGACCTCGCCGGTGCCCTGCACGCGGCCTTCGGTCACCGGCAGTTCGAACTTCAGCGCCCGGGTCGGGGCTTGGTTCTCGACCACGCCGATGACATTGGCGGTGACGGCATTGGCGCCCTCGGGGGCGGGAATGTCGAAGTCCGCCGCCGCGAGGTCGCGTGCCATGTTTACCGTGTTCCGGGCGCTGCCGGGCCAATCGTAGTGCGGGCAGTCGACGATGCATTTGCCGCCCTCAGCCACGACCTCACCACGGGCAATCACCATCTCCACCGGGAAGGACACAAGGTCCGAGGTCAGGATCACATCGGCGCGGCGTCCGGGGGTGAGCGAGCCGATTTCGCGTTCCAGCCCGAAATGCGTGGCGGTGTTCAGCGTCGCCATCTGCAGCGCCACCAGCGGGTCGCAGCCGCAGTCGATGGCATGGCGCAGCACGCGGTTCATGTGGCCCTCGTTGGTGATCGTGCCCGAGTGGCTGTCATCGGTGCAGAGGATCATGTTGCGCGGGTCGAGCCCCTTCTCGGTGATCGCGGTGATCTGGGTCTTCACGTCGTACCACGCGCTGCCGAGCCGGATCATCGAGCGCATGCCCTGCCGCATCCGCGCCACCGCGTCGGCCTCGCAGGTGCCTTCGTGATCGTCCGCCGGGCCACCGGCCACATAGGCGGCGAAGGCGGGGCCAAGGTCGGGCGAGGCGTAATGCCCGCCCACGGTCTTGTTCGCGCGTTGCGTGGCCGCGATCTCAGCCAGCATCTGCGGATCGGCATTGCTGACACCCGGAAAGTTCATCATCTCCCCCAGACCGACAATGCCGGGCCATGTCATCGCCTCGGCCACGTCCTCGGCGGTGATCTCAAAACCCGTGGTCTCAAGCCCCGGGGCGGAGGGCGCGCAGGAGGGCATCTGCGTGAAGATGTTGATGGACTGCATCAGCGCCTCGTCATGCATCATGCGCACGCCGTCGAGACCCAGCACATTGGCGATCTCATGCGGGTCGGTGAAGGCCGAGGTCGTGCCATGCGGGATCACCGCGCGGGCGAACTCGGCGGGGGTGAGCATCGTGCTCTCGATATGCATATGTCCGTCGCAAAGGCCGGGCGCCATGTGGCGACCTTTGGCCTCAATGATACGCGTGCTCTCGCCCCGGCAATGGCTGGCGTCGGGACCGACAAAGGCGATGCGCCCGGCGGCGATGGCGATGTCATGGTCGGGCAGGCATTCGCGGGTGTGCACATTGACCCAAATGCCGCCGGTGATGATCGTGTCGGCCGCGCGCCGTCCGGCGGCGACCTCGACCAATTGCGCGGCCACATCGGGCCAAGAGGGGAACGTTTTATCTGTCATGTCCAAAGGTGACATAGGGCCGGGGGAGGTTCAAGCGATCACGCCATCGGAAAGGGCGCGCGATGTTGCCAGAGCGCGCCGCTTGCGGCTAACTGGCGCGCAAGGAATTTACGGAACGATTATATGAATTTTCTCTTTGTGCACCAGAACATGCCCGGCCAATACCGGGAATTGATACAATGGCTGGCGCAGGCGGGCGGGCATCGCATTTATTTTCTGACCCAACGTCAGAATGCGCCGCAGCTGCCGGGGGTCGAAACCCGTGTCTACCGCCCCCATCACCGACCGGACGAGAAGGCCTATGGTCTCTCGCGCATTTGGGAGGAAGCCTCAGGCAATGGGTTCGGCGCCGTCAACGCCGCCCAGCAGATCGAAACGCGAGAGGGGTTTCGCCCCGACATCATCATCGGCCACGTCGGCTGGGGGGAGTTGAGTTTCTTCAAACAGCTTTGGCCGGATGTGCCGATCATTGGTTATTTCGAGTATTACTATAACATGACCGGCGGGATGGTGGGCTTCGACCCAGCCGAGAAAATCTCGGCCCATGCGCCCTACCTCAACCATGCCCGCAACATCGTACCGCTGGCCAATATCGAAACCGTCGATCTGGGCCATTGCCCGACCTATTGGCAGCGCGACCGTTTTCCCGAGAGCTTTCACCGCAAGCTCTATGTCTGTCACGACGGCATCCGCACCGATCAGCTTTTGCCCGACCCGGATGTGAGCCTGCGTCTGGGGCGTTTGGCGCGGCCCGTGACGCGCGAGGATGAGATCATCACCTATGTCGCGCGCAATCTGGAAAAGACGCGCGGCTTTCACACGATGATGCGCGCCCTGCCGCGTATCTTGGCCGAGCGGCCCCATGCCCGGGTGGTGATCGTCGGCGGCAATGAGGTCTCCTACGGCAAGCAGAGCGATCATCCCGGCGGTCTGCGCGGAGAGATGGCGGCGGAGTTGAAGGATAGGGTCGATTGGGATCGCGTGCATTTCGTGGGCAAAGTGCCCTATCCCGACTTCAAGAAGCTGGTGCAGATCAGCCGCTGCCACATCTATCTGACGATGCCCTTCGTGCTGTCTTGGTCCCTGCTCGAGGCCATGTCGATGCAGGCCACGATCGTCGCCTCTGATGTGGCCCCGGTGCGCGAGGCCGTGACCCATGGTGAAACCGGCCTGTTGGTGGATTTCTTCGACCCCGATGCGCTGGCAGCGCAGGTGGTAGAGGTGCTCGCCCATCCGCAGGATCACGCCCATCTCGGCCCGGCGGCGCGGGCCCATGTGGTCGAGAATTATGATTTCCTGACCCGCTGCCTGCCCGAACACCTCGCGCAGATCAACGCATTGGTGCCCGAGGGCAAGCGGATCGGCTAGGGTCAGTTGCTGAGGTTTCCGGCGGTATTCACCAGTCCGAAGACCGATCCGACAAGACCCAGAATGGTGCGGGTGTCCGACAGCGGGCTTTCCGTCGCGAGCACCAGATCGCCGGATTGAATGTGGAAATTCCGCGCCGAGAACAGCCCGTCGGATGTGGTCAGGTCCAGCGTGAACACCACCCGCGTGCGGCGCGGGCCGCGCACGCCCGCACTCACCGCGCTGGCGGGGTATTCGCGCAGGATCAGGATGCCTTCGGGATCGGCGCGGGATTCGTTCACCCCGCCGATGATCGCCAATGCGTCCAGCGCCGAGACTTCGTCGCGGTTGAAGGGAAACTGTGCCTCGCGCCCGGCGGCACCCAGCGACAGGAAGTAGCGGCGGTCATTTTCGATGATCAGCTTGTCGCCCCCTATCAGCCGGGTGTCGAGGCTTGGGTTCTCATAAAGCCGGTCGATCGAGGTGGTATAGATATTGGCGCCGCGCAGCAGTTTGACCTGCGGGTTTTCGATACCGGAGAGCACGCCGCCGCCAGCTGAGATTGCAGCGAGAACGGTGAAGTTGTTGTCCGGCATCAGGATGTTGCCGGGCTTGTTCACCCCGCCCACGAGGTCCACCGAATTGCCGCGTCCTTCGGTCATCGCCAGTTGCACCTGTGCGGAAGGCACGATCCCCTCAAGCTGCCGTTGAAGCAATTGACGGGCCGAATCTGGCGTGCGGCCAGAGACTTTGATCTTGCCGATATAGGGCATGAAGATGGTCCCGCTTTCCGAGACGCGAATGCCGGGCAGGGTGGCGACTTGTTGAGCCGGGGAGGTCAGCAAGGAGTTATCGCCGCTGTCCCAGACCAAAAGGTCCAGCCGATCGCCGGGGCGGATGACTTGGGCATTTGACCCCCGGCTGGCGCCGATCCAACTATGGCGCTTACTATCGGTACGGGGCCATTGGGCGACATGGGGCAGAAAGGCATGGGTCACCGGATAGACAGCGATATCCGCATCCGGCGTCTCCGCCGCCCGTGTCACCTCTTTCTGAATGGCGGCACCGCGCGGAAGGTTTGCGCAGGCCGCGAGAGAAGATGCCAGCAGGATCGAGAGGAACAGCTTGCTGAGGTGCTTCATAAGATGCGCATCGCTTCCGAATGTTTTACCGGCAAACCGGGGTATTTGATCAATGTCTAATGTAAAATAACGGGTCTCGCAGGATACTGCCTGCACGGCCTATGATTACAATTCTAATTCGGCAGGATAATGACTGAACCTATGGCGTCAATGATTTCAATGGGCAATGCGGCTTCGGGCAGGGGGTTGGCATCTGGCGATGTGCTTTTGCTTGGCGCGACGGGGCGGCTGGGCGGCATGCTGCGCCGCCATTGGCCAGAGCCGGAGGCGCTGCGCAGCCATTCGCGGGCACCGTGCCCCGGTTTTTATGATTTCGATTTGCCAAGTGCAGAACAGAGCCCAAGCGATGCGGCCCTCGCAGCCGCGCGTGGGGCAAGGGCGATCATCTCTTTGGCGGGTGTGACACCGGCCCGCGCGGGTGCTTGTGATGCCGCTTTGGAAGACAATGCGACCCTCGCCTTAGCTGCGTTGAAACTGGCAGAGACGGCGGGGGTCCCGCGGCTTCTCGTCGCCTCATCGGCGGCGGTCTACGGTGCAGAGGACGGCCCGCTGCAAGAGGACCTGTCCTGCGCTCCGCTGTCGGATTACGGCAGGCAGAAGCTTGCGATGGAAAAGGCGGTGCAAGAGGCGAGCGGCGAGACCGAAGTCACTGCGCTACGGATCGGCAACGTAGCGGGGGCGGATGCGATCCTCGGCGGTTGGCGGCCGGGCATGCAGATTGATCGCTTCCCCGATGGCCGCACGCCAAGCCGCAGTTACATCGGGCCGGTGACCTTGGCGCGGGTGCTGTACGCGCTCTGCCGAGCAGACAAACTGCCGCCCATTCTGAACATCGCGGCCCCCGGCGCGGTGGAAATGGGCGCGTTGCTGGATGCGGCGGGGCTGTCGTGGCAGCCCAAACCCGCCCCTGCCGCTGCCATTCCCGAGGTGCGGCTGGATACGAATGCACTTGAACGCCACGTCGATTTCACGCCAGAAACTCAAACGCCCGCCGGTTTGGTGCATGAATGGCAGCAGGATATGAACAAACGATGAAGACCCATCAATGACTTGGCGCAAGCGCATTTTCGATCTGTTCTTCGCCAGCCTTCTCGTTGTCATCTTGGGGCCGATCCTGCTGGGCTTGCTGGTCTGGCTGCTGGTCAAAGAGGGGCGGCCACTTTTCCATGTGGCCGAGCGGATGAAAACGCCGGAAGAGAGTTTCAAGCTCTGGAAACTGCGCACAATGACCGTGGCAGAAGAGGATCAGGGCGTATCGGGCGGCAACAAGGCCGCGCGCATCACCCCCACGGGCGCATGGCTCAGGGCGCGTCGCTTGGATGAGTTTCCCCAGCTGTTGAACATCCTGCGCGGAGATCTGAGCTTTGTCGGCCCCCGCCCGCCGCTGCGCGAATATGTTGAGCGTTTCCCCGAGGTCTATGCCGACGTCCTGAAATCCCGGCCCGGCGTGACCGGTCTGGCCACGATCCGCTTTCACAAACATGAAGAACGGCTGCTGTCACGCTGCGAGACCGCGGCAGAGACCGATCGTGTCTATTGTCGCACCTGCGTCCCGCGCAAGGCGCAGCTTGACCTGATCTATCAGCGCCATCAAAGCATCTGTTTTGACTTTGCCCTGATGCTGCAAACCGTCCAGAACTTCTTCAGCCGTGGTTAACGTTTTCAGTCGTCGGGCGAGACGCCGCTGAGCACATGTGTTAAGAATTGGTTTTGTTAACCAAAGCGTGGCATTGTTTGCTGCATATTTAAGCAATTGTAGATTCGGATGGCGATGTATTATGCGCGTTTGGCCGTTTTCCCCCTTAGTGTGGTGCATCGGCGCCAAGGACAGAAGATGGTAGTGCGCAGGTGGGGAACGCAGTGCATTCTCGAATACAGCCGTAAACAGGGGAGCGGCGCATGTTGAGCATTATCAAGTCGCTGACCAAGCGGCAAAAGCGCGTAATCATGCTGACGCTCGATTCCTGTTTGATCCTGCTGGCTGCCATCCTCGCGCTGGCGGTGCGCGGATTGCCTGAACCCTTCCTCGATGCCTTTTTCAGCTACGCCCTCACGCTACCTCTCACCCTGATCGTCGGTATCATCGTGTCGATCCGCTTGGGGGTTTGCACAACACAACTCAACGCCTACGAGACCGCAGCGGTCGGAAGCACCGCAATACTCGGGACTATCCTTGCGGCCGTATCTCTGCTGGGCGCGACCCTTCTGGGACTGGATTTCCCAATCGGCGTACATGTGATGTTCGGGGCGATCTTTTTCTCTCTGGTGGTGCTGTCGCGGGTCATCTTGTTGCATATCGTGTTGCAAATCTACCGGACGGGCGACGCGCGGTGCCGCGTTTTGATCTACGGCGCAGGCACCACGGGGACGCAACTGGTTTCGGCCCTGCGCGGCCATGAAACGATCGAACCGATTGCTTTTGTTGATGACAATATCGCGCTTCAGGGGCTCAACGTCTCGAAGCTGCCGGTCTATTCTCCACGGGGCATCGCTGAACTTACCGTCGAAAAGCAGATCGACCGCGTGTTGCTTGCCGTGCCTTCGCTCAGCACCCCCAAACAGGCCCAGATCGCCCGGCGGTTGGAAAAGTTGGGTCTTGAGGTGCAGACCCTCCCCTCCTTCGCGCAGCTGATCGGGGAGGAGGCTTTGGTCGACAAGCTCTCCCCCGTCTCTCCGAGCCGCTTTTTGAACCGGGATGAGGTCACCCCTTTGATCAACGAAGGGAGCGAGAGCTATGCGGGTAAAGTGGTTTTCGTCTCGGGTGCAGGGGGCTCCATCGGGTCGGAACTGTGCCGCCAAGTGTTGCTTTGTCGTCCCACCAAACTGGTGCTTTTCGAGTTGAGCGAACTGGCCCTCTATAACGCCGACATGGAGATCCGCCAGTTGGCCGAGGGCAGCGATATCGAGATCGTCTCGGTCTTGGGGACAGTGACGGATACCCGGCAGCTGCGCAAAGTGCTGTCGCAACACGGGGTCAATGTGGTCCTCCATGCCGCGGCCTATAAACATGTGCCCTTGGTCGAGGCGAACCCGTTGTCGGGGCTGGTGAACAATGTCCTCGGCACCCATGCTTTGGCCGAACAGGCTGCCCGGGCGGGGGTGGAGCGTTTCATCCTCGTATCCACCGACAAGGCCGTGCGCCCGACCAACATCATGGGCGGGTCCAAGCGGCTTGCCGAACTCGTAATTCAGGATATGGAGCGCAAATATGGCGGCCCGGGCGGTGTCATCTTCTCCATGGTCCGCTTCGGCAATGTTCTGGGGTCCTCCGGGTCGGTCGTGCCACTGTTCCAAGAGCAGGTCAGCCGCGGAGGCCCGTTGACGGTGACGGACCGCGGGGTGGCGCGCTACTTCATGACGGTCGAAGAGGCCGTGCGCTTGGTCCTACAGGCCGGATCGCTGGCCCAAGGGGGCGAGGTCTTTGTTCTGGACATGGGCAAACCTGTGCCGATCCTCAAACTGGCCCGGCAGGTGATCGAGGCCGCCGGCTACACCGTGCGGGACGAAGACAACCCCGATGGCGATATCGAGATTGAGATCACCGGTCTGCGCCCCGGCGAAAAGATGACCGAAGAGCTCACGTTGAGCGGTCTGCTGATCAATACGGCCCATCCCAAAATCTATTCCGCGCGGGAAAACGGGCTGCACGAACTCGAAATCGCCTCGGCCCTGCGAGACCTGCGTGAGGCGCTGGTGGCGAATGACGAAGCGCTGGCGCGTCAAGTGGTCTACCGTTGGGTTGAGGGGTTCGCCCCGCCTGAGGCGTTGCGAAAGTCCTCTTAGCGAAGTGCATGGTAGGCGCGCTACCAACGGAGCGCCGGGGTTAATCGCGCAGGTTCTAATGATCGCAGCGGATCGACCTCCTGAAAGAGTAAATCCACCGCTTGCCGCTTGTGATCGCGGCCCAAGCGGGCCACTTTGGCGGTATGGATAAAACGCTTCTTTCCCTTGGCCATGGCTATAGCGCGCGGGCCTTGGCGGCTCGGTTGCTCCCGCAGGGCTGGCGCATCATCGGCACGACCCGCAGCCGCGAAAAACTGGATGAGATCGCCGCGACGGGGGTGGAGCCGATGCTTTGGCCCGGCAGCGATCTGTCTTCGCTTTTGCAAGAGGTGCCCAACCTATTGGTCTCTGCCGGGCCGGGGCCGGAGGGGGATCCGGTTCTGCTGGATCTGCAGGATGAAATCACCGCAGCGGCCCCCCATTTGCGGTGGGTCGGCTATCTGTCGACCACCGGTGTTTACGGCGACCATGGGGGCGATTGGGTGGATGAGACGACACCGCTCACCCCCTCCACCCGGCGCGGCGCGGCACGGGTGCAGGCCGAGGCGGCATGGAGTGCGATCCCCGGCCTGCCGCTGCATATTTTCCGGCTCGCGGGCATTTACGGCCCCGGGCGCGGACCATTCGCCAAGGTGCGCAAAGGCACGGCGCGGCGCATCATCAAGCCCGGGCAGGTCTTTTCGCGCATTCATGTGGAGGATATCGCCCAAGCCTTGGACCTGTCGCTGGCCAAACCGCAGCCGGGGGAGATCTATAACCTCTGCGATGATGATCCGGCACCGCCGCAGGATGTGATCGGCCATGCCGCCGCGCTTTTGAGCCTGCCCTTGCCCCCGGCGGTGGACTTCGACAAGGCCGAGATGACCCCCATGGCCCGCAGCTTTTACGCGGAGAGCAAGAAGGTCCGGAACGATCACGCCAAGGCGGCGTTGGGCTGGCAACCGATCTATCCCGATTACCGCTCTGGTCTGGCCGCGCTGCTGGAGGCGGAAGACTGAATCCGAGGCACCGCCAGAGGCACTGAATGCGTCAAGACGAACACACGTTGGCCCATTTGCTGGATAGCATGGAGCGCGCGGCAGAGAAGGAGACGGTGTCGATCAACGACGTGCTGCATGAGATCGGTGACCGTTCGATCACCCCTCTGATCCTGATCGTTGCCTTGCTGCTGGTCTCACCCTTGTCGGGCATTCCCGGCGTTTCGACCCTTGCGGCGGTGACGATCATCCTGCTGGCCGTGCAGGCGGTGACCGGGCGGCGCAGGCTATGGATGCCGCGATTTCTGTTGCGGCGCGAGGTGGCGGGCCATCGGTTGAGCGGCTGCGTGCGCTTTCTGCGCCGCCCTTGCGCTTTCGTCGACGGGCGTTGCAAGCCGCGCCTTCAGTTTCTCACCACCGGGCCGATGCGGTTCATCACACTGGTGGTGGTCACGATCATCCCGCTCGGCTGGCCCTTTATGGAGGTGCTGCCGATGATGTCATCGCTGGGGGCGGGCACCGTTGCCCTCTTGGTGTTTGGGCTGTTCACCCGCGACGGGCTTTTCGTGCTTTTGGGCTATGTCTGTGTCGTGATCACCTTGGTCGCGGGCGGCCTGCTGGTGCTGACCGCCGCCAGTTAGGCGCGCTGCGCGTCCAAGTCGCCGATCCCCAGCACTTCGAGCACCTTGGCAGCGATCTGTTCGGCGTTCATCCCCGCCACGGCATACATATCCGCCGGGCTGGCCTGATCGATGAAGGTATCGGGCAGCACCATGGAGCGGAATCTGAGCCCCTTGTCGAACACCGCCTCATCCGCCAGCAGCTGTGCGACATGGCTGCCGAAACCGCCCACGGCGCCCTCTTCGATGGTGATCAGCGCCTCGTGGTCATGGGCGAGCTTGAGGATCATCGCACGGTCCAGCGGCTTGGCGAAGCGGGCATCGGCGATGGTGGGGGTGATGCCGTTGGCTCGAAGCTGTTCGGCGGCCTTCTCGACCTCTTCCAAACGCGTGCCGAAGGACAAAAGCGCGACCTTGCTGCCCTCTTGGATCATCCGGCCCTTGCCGATTTCCAGCGGGGTGCCACGCTCTGGCATCTCAACCCCGCGCCCTTCGCCGCGCGGATAGCGGAAGGCGATGGGGCCGTCGTCATGGGCGGCGGCTGTGGCGACCATATGGCGCAACTCGGCCTCATCGGCGGCGGCCATGACCACGAAACCCGGCAGGTTGGCGAGGAAGGCCACGTCGAAGGCGCCCGCATGGGTCGGCCCGTCGGCGCCCACGAGCCCCGCGCGGTCGATGGCGAAACGCACCGGCAGGCGCTGGATTGCCACATCATGCACGACTTGGTCGTAGCCGCGTTGGAGGAAGGTGGAATACATCGCGCAGAAGGGTTTCATCCCCGCCGCGGCGAGACCCGCGCAGAAGGTCACGCCATGCTGCTCGGCGATGCCTACGTCGAAGCAGCGGCTGGGGTAGCGTTCGGCGAAAAGGTCGAGGCCGGTGCCATCGGGCATGGCGGCGGTCACGGCGCAGATCTTGTCGTCCTCGGCGGCCTCGGCCAGCAGGCCGTCAGCGAAAACGCGGGTGTAGCTCGGCGCGTTGGAGGGGGCTTTCTTTTGCTCGCCCGTCACCACGTTGAACTTGGCCGTGGCATGGCCGCGATCCCGCGCGGCTTCGGCGGGGCCATAGCCCTTGCCCTTTTGCGTCTGGATGTGGATCAGGATCGGCCCGGTCGCGCGTTGATGAACGGTGCGCAGCACCGGCAGCAACTGGTCCATGTCATGCCCGTTGATCGGCCCGAGGTAGGAAAACCCGAGGTTCTCAAACAGCGTGCCGCCCACGGCCATGCCTTTGAGCATATCCTTGGCCCGTTTGGCCCCCTCGCGGAAGGGCTCGGGCAGCAGGCTCACCGCGCCTTTGGCGGCGGCTTTGAAGTCCTGAAACGGCGCTTCGGCGTAGAGGCGGCTCAGGTAGCTCGACATCGCGCCGACGGGCGGGGCGATGGACATCTCGTTGTCGTTGAGGATGACGATCAGGCGTTTCTTCAGATCGCCCGCGTTGTTCAGCGCCTCATAGGCCATGCCCGCGCTCATCGCGCCGTCGCCGATCACGGCGATCGCATCGCCCAGTCCTTCGGGGATCACACCGCCCAGATCGCGGCCCACGGCAAAGCCGAGCGCGGCTGAGATCGAGGTCGAGCTATGCGCCGCGCCAAAGGGATCGTAGGGGGATTCGCTGCGTTTGGTGAATCCCGAGAGCCCGTCTTTCATGCGCAGGCTGCGGATGCGGTCGCGGCGTTCGGTCAGGATCTTATGCGGGTAGCACTGGTGGCTGACGTCCCAGATGATCTTGTCGCGCGGCGTGTCGAAGACCGCGTGCAGCGCCACGGTCAATTCCACCACGCCAAGCCCCGCGCCGAGATGCCCGCCGGTTTCCGACACGGCCGAGATCGTCTCGGCCCGCAGTTCGCGCGCGACTTGGGTCAGTTCGGCATCGGACAGGTGTTTCAGGTCCGCAGGGCGGGTGACCTGATCAAGCAGGGGTGTGGCGGGTTTGTCACTCATCGGGGCCTCTCTGGTGCCGCATTGGCGCATGTGCCGCCCGGCTAGCTGTCGCGGGCAATAACGAAGGCGGCAGCGGCTCGCAAGCTCTGCGCCTCTGGTCCATATTCAGATAGGGCGTCGCAGGCGATGTCCACCAATTCGGCGGCGCGGGTCTTGGCCCCGGCCAGCCCAAGGTGGGACACGAAAGTGGCCTTGCCCGCCGCGTCGTCCTTGCCGACCGCCTTGCCCACCGTTTCGGCGTCGCCTTCGACATCGAGGATGTCATCGGCGATCTGAAAGGCGAGGCCGAGGTGTTTGGCGTAAGCGCCGAGGGCGGTGGCATCGGCACCGGCCATCCGTGGCCCGGCCATGGCGGACCATTCGATCAAGGCACCGGTCTTGCCTGCCTGAAGCGCCGTGATCTCGGCCAGCGACAGCGGCGCGGGGGCGGTTTCGGCGGCAATGTCCAATGCCTGACCGCCGACCATGCCACCGACGCCTGCCGCTTGGGCTAGGCTGGTCATCAAGGTCAGACGCGCCTCTGCAGGGCAGGGCGCTTGACCAAGGAGTTCAAAGGCCAGCGTTTGCAGCGCGTCACCGGCCAGAACGGCAGTGGCCTCATCCCATTTGCGGTGCACTGTGGGCTGGCCCCGGCGCAGATCGTCGTCATCCATGCAGGGCAGGTCGTCATGCACCAGCGAATAGGCGTGCAGTGCCTCGATGGCTGCCGCTGCCGGGGCGGCCATGCCGGGGGCGATGCCATGCAGCCGGGCGGATTCGACCACCAGAAAGCCGCGCAGCCCCTTGCCGCCGCCGCAGGCATAGCGCATCGCCTCGGCCACCGGGCCGTCATGCGCGCCGAGTGCGGCGTCGATCTGCGCTTGCGCCAGATCGCGGGCATGGGTGAGCGCCTCTGCCAAGGGACGGGGGGTGGTCTCTTGCATGGGGGCGGTCAAAGCCCTTCGACGGGTTTCAGCCCATTCGGGTTGCCATCGCCGTCAAGCGTGATCGCGGCGACCTTCTCTTCAGCTTCTTTCAGCTTGGTCTCGCAGCGCGCCTTAAGCTTGGCCCCGCGTTCGTAAAGCGCGATGCTTTCGTCCAATGCGACATTGCCGTTTTCAAGCTGGCCCAAGACTTTCTCAAGCTCGGCCATGGCGGTCTCAAAGTTCATCTCTTCTACGGGTGTGTCGGACATTGCGCGCCTCGTTTTCGGAATTTCGCGCGACAATAGAACTTCGCGCCGCGCATTGCCAGCGGGCTTGCGTGATGAATTTTACCGGCCCGTTTCGGCAGGCGGGGCGGGGTCAGTCCGGGGCCAGCATATAGCCCGCGCCGCGCACGGTTTGCAGGTATTGCGGCTGTTTCGGATCGCTCTCGATCTTGCGGCGCAGGCGGGTGATTTGAACATCGACCGCGCGTTCCTGCGCTTGCCCCCGGTCGCGGCCCAATTCCTCGACCAATTTGGCACGGCTGAGCACGACACCGGGCTGGGCGGCGAAGATCTTCATCAGCTGCACTTCGGTCGCGGTAAGGCGCACCAGATCGTCGCCCTGCCACATCTCACCCCGCTCCATGTCATAGCGGATCACGCCGAGCGACAGCACTTTTGGCGCGGTGTCGGCGGCGCTTGTGTCGGGCATCCGCCGCAGGATGGCATTAATGCGCAGCAGCAGTTCTTTCGGCTCAAAGGGTTTGGGCAGATAGTCATCCGCCCCGGCCTCCAACCCTTCGATGCGGTTGTCGGTCTCGCCCTTGGCGGTCAGCAACAGGATCGGCGTTTGCAGGGTTTCGCGCAAAGCGCGGGTCAGGGCCATGCCGTCTTCGCCGGGCATCATCACGTCAAGCACGATGAGGTCGAACTCCAACCCCGCCAGCACCCGCCGCGCATGGGCCGCATCGCGGGCCGTGCTGACCAGAAAGCCGTTCCGCATCAGGAACTTCTTCAACAGGCTGCGAATCCGCTCATCGTCGTCGACGACCAGCAGGTGCGGGTCGAGATCGTTCATGGGGCGCTTTCGCGCAGCCGGTCAAAGCTTTGGCGCATTTCGGGGTCCATCATGGCCTCCAATACCGTTCTGAAACCGGCCACGGCTTCGGGTCCGGCGGTGCGAAAGGCCAACCGCATGCGCGCGCGCTGAGCGTCCGATAGCTCCTGTTCCAGCTTGCGACCCTCGTTGGTCAGGAACAGATGCCGCTCGCGCTTGTCATTGCGGCCAACCTTGCTCTGCACCAGACCATCGGCGATCAGCGTGCGCAAGACACGGTTGAGCGATTGTTTCGTGACCCCAAGGATATTGAGCAGGTTGTTCACCGTCGTACCGGGGGCGCGGTTGATGAAGTGGATGGCGCGGTGATGCGCGCGGCCATAGGCCATATCGGCCAGAATCCGGTCGGGATCGGCAGTGAAACCGCGATAGGCAAAGAACATCGCCTCGATCCCCTGCCGCAGTTGTTCGTCCGTCAAAAACAGCAGGCTGTCGCCGCTGCTAGGGGCCATCATGCGCCCGTCAGCCATAGTATGTCTCATTCTCTCTCGGGCCTGTTGGGTATCAGTTTACGTCAGCGTTGTTGACATTCCAATAGTGAAAGGCTATCGAATCTCGTGTTTTGCGCAATTAAATGTCTGCATCTGCCGATTGTTGCGCAATTTTTGAAAAGATAGCGCGTCATTTGGAGGGGAAACACCATGGCAGGCGGATATGACAACCGGGATGGGCACATCTGGATGGATGGCGAAATGGTGGATTGGCGCGAGGCCAATGTCCACATCCTGACCCATGCGATGCACTATGCGTCTTCGGTGTTCGAGGGCGAGCGCGCCTATAACGGCAAGATCTTCAAAAGCCGGGAGCATTCCGAGCGGCTCAAGCGCTCGGCTGAGATGATCGACTTCGAAATCCCCTACACGATTGATCAGATCGAAGCGGCCAAGGCCGAAGTCCTCGCCGCCTCTGGCCTGCAAGACGCCTATGTGCGTGCGGTCGCTTGGCGTGGTGTGGGCGAAGACATGGGTGTCGCCTCGGCCCGCAACCCGGTCCGCATGGCCATCGCGGCATGGGAATGGGGTGCCTATTACGGTGACGCCAAGATGAAGGGCGCCAAGCTCGACATCTCCAAATGGAAGCGCCCCTCGCCCGAGACGATCCCGAGCCATGCCAAAGCGGCGGGTCTCTATATGATCTGCACCATGTCCAAACATGCGGCCGAGGCGAAGGGCTGCTCGGACGCGATGATGTATGACTACCGCGGCTATGTGGCCGAGGCGACAGGCGCGAATATCTTCTTCGTCAAGGATGGCGAAGTGCACACGCCGACGCCCGATTGCTTCCTCAACGGCATCACCCGGCAGACCGTGATCGACATGCTGCGCGAGAAAAACATCAAGGTCCACGAGCGCCACATCATGCCCGAGGAACTGGAAGGTTTCGAGCAGTGCTGGCTGACCGGCACCGCCGCCGAAGTGACCCCGGTGGGTCAGATCGGCGACTGGAACTTTGAGGTCGGCGCGCTGACCCGTGAGATCGCCTTGGACTATGAAAAGCTGGTGCGCAGCTAAATGCTGCCGCTGAACTTTGCCAAAGTCACGCCGCCGTCCTGCAAACCCTTGCGGACGGCGGTTGCGATTTGAACGGCCTCTGCGGTGTCGCCATGCAGGCAGATCGTGTCGATCCGTGTTGGGATGTGCTTGCCGCTCTCGGTGATGATCGCGCCTGCCTTGACCATCTCGACCATCCGCGCCGCTGCCGTTTCCGCGTCATGGATCACCGCGCCGGGCTTGCTGCGGTCGACCAGCGTCGCGTCGTCGTTATAGGCGCGGTCGGCGAAAATCTCCCCGGCCCATTTGCAGCCCAGTGAGCGCACCGCCCGTTCCTGCGCCGTGGCAGCAAGGACCATGACGATGAGGTCGGGCGCCACGCTCAGCGCCGCCTCATAAAGGTCGCGGGCCAGTTCCTCATCCTCCGACGCCATATTCGCCAGCGCGCCGTGCAGCTTCAGGTGCCGCACTTGCGTGCCGATGCTGCGCGCCATGCCGACGCTCGCGGCGACCTGATAGCGGATCTGGTTCTGCAAGGTGCCACGCGGCACAGAGAGGCGGTTGCGGCCAAAACCGGCGAGGTCCATGAACCCCGGATGCGCGCCGATGCCGACGCCGTTTTCATGGGCCATGCGCATCGTAGCCGCCATGACATCGGCGTCGCCCGCATGCCCGCCACAGGCGATATTGGCCGAGGTCACGACGCGCAGAAGCGCCGCGTCGTCGCCCATTTTCCAAGGACCAAAGCTTTCGCCCATGTCGGCGTTGAGATCGACGGTTGTCATGTGCTCTCCTTCTCGAAGGGATCGGCCATGGCGGAAACCACGCCGGAGATCAGTTGATAGCCCAAGAGGTCGCGGATGCGCGCCGGGTCGCGCAACAGCGGCTGGCGGCGCTTGGGCAGGGCAGCGAGGTCGGCGCGGTGGCGCGTCTCGGCGGCCAGCGCCTCGTCGAGGTCGACGAACGCGAATTGCAGCGCAGCGCCCGGCCGGGCCTGCGCCACGATCGGCAGGTCGCAGGGGATCACCGTGCCGATGCGGGGGTAGCCGCCGGTGGTCTGGCATTCGCACATCAGCACGAAGGGCGCGCCGTCGCCGGTGATCTGGATGTCGCCGGGGGTGATGACTTCGGACACGATGGTCAACTGCCCGCCGGTGGCGAAACCTTCGCCGTCATGATCCATCCGTGCGCCCATCCGGTTGGCGCGCGGATCACGGCGAAAGGTCGTTTCGGTGAACCGCTGGCGGGTTGCCTCGTCGAAGGCATCGGTCTGCATGGAGGCCACGATGCGCACCTTCTCTGCCCCGAACCGGCTGTCGCGCGGGAAAGTGAGGTTCGTCTCGCCACCCTTATCGCCCCCCAGTGGCAGGGTCTCACCACTTTGCAGCAGCGCGCCGATGCCAGCGGCCAGATGGCTGGCGCGCGCGTTCATCACCGGCGCCACGTCAAACCCGCCGCCGACATGGAGGTAGCCATAGGCCCCGTCCCGCGCGCCGCCGATGGTCAGCTTCGCCCCGGCGGGTAGGAGGTGGCTGGCGTTCCACGCGACCGGCTCGCCGTCAATGCTAACCTGCATCTGCGCCCCGGTCAGGGCGATGCGGGTGTCCTGATCGACCTCGAAACTGCCGCCGCTCCCGGCCATCTCAAGCGCGGCGCTGTCGGGATCTTGCCCCAGCAGGGCGGCCCCTTCGTGCAGGGCGGTCGGGTCCGCCGCGCCGCCATGGGTTAGGCCAACGGCGCGATAGCCGGGGCGACCAAGATCTTGGATGGTCATGGCCGGACCGGCTTGAAGGATGGTCAGCGTGCCGCTCATGTCAGCGCCTCCCGCTCGGCACCGCCGGAGGGGTCGTCGGCGATGCGGTCGAACTCTTGCCGGGTGATCGACGGAAAGATCAACTCATCACCCGGCGACAGCGGAAAGGGCATGTCGCTGCCCGGGCGGAAGGTGCGAAAAGCGGTCTGGCCGATGTGCCGCCAGCCGGTGGGGGAGGCATTGGTGAAGATGATCAACTGCCGGATCGCTACGACGAGCGACCCCGGTGGCACCGATTTCGTCAGCCCCTGCTGGCGCGGGATGTCCCAATGCGGGGGCAGTTCGCCCATGTAGGGCTGGCCGGGCGCGAAGCCGATGGTCAGCACCCGCACCCGCGCCTGCGACAGTTCCGCAATGGCCGCGTCGGGGTCGAGACCAGCGGCCTCGGCGGCCTCCTCCAACTGCGGGGCCAGATCGGTGCCATAGACCGTGGGCACATGCCACAGGCTGCGCCCGGCGGGGAGGGTTTCGGCGAACCAGTCGCGGGTTTCGAGCAGTCCGCGCAGGCGGTCGGTCATCGTGGTGATGGCCTCTTGGGAGACCTCGAATTGCACGAAGGTCGACACCAGCGAGGTGCTCGTCTCGCTCACCTCGGGCCAGTCCTGTTCCTCTACCGCCGCGCGAAAGGCGAGGGCGGCGCGGTTGGCGGGTTCGGACATCTTCTCGGCAAAGGTGACCAATAGGCCAGAGAGGCCGACACTGCGGATGCGGGGCCAGTCATTCATTGCGAAGCATCCTTTCGTAAAGGCGTGGCAGCAGCACCGGGGTCAGATACATCGGCAGTTGCCAGCAGCCGATAAAGATCATCAGCGGCGCGACGACATCCGCAGGCAGCGCCACGAGAAACAGCGCGATATTGCGGTTGCCCGCGCCGATCGCCAGTGGTCCGGCCACGGCGCGCAGCGGGCCACGCCGGGTCAGCAGCAACGTGCCCGCCTGCAACAGATAGCTTAGGGCGAAGGCCAGCAGCGTCCAGCCCGCCACGGCCCATGGATCGCTGCGCAGCGCCGGGTTCAGCGCCGCCATCAACCCCACCACGATGACCGAGAAGGCGAGCACCGATGCGCCGTCCAGCGCCTCGGTCTGGCGCGGGGTGGGCCGGGGCAGGAATACGTGGCGCAGGGCAAAGCCCAGCCCAGTTGCGCCAAGGATCACGGCCAAGAGCCGCAGGGCGGCGAGGGCGATTTCCGAGGCCGGGCCGAGTTGCGGTAAGGCCGCCAGCACCGGCAGGACGGTCAGCGGAAAAGCAGCGGTGCCCAGCACCATGAGCTGCATCATCCGCCCCGCGTCGAGCCGCATCAACAGGGCGAGGTTCACGCTGCCGGTCAGGGCCGGGGCCGCCGCGGCAAGCGTCACGGCCAATGCCGCAGGGGTCTGCCCCAGCCCGGCCAGCACGAAGCCCGCCAGCAGCAACAGGGGCAGCAGCGTCTGCAAGGCCAGCACCGAGGCCAGCCCCCAGATGAGATCGCGCACTGCGCCAAGGGCCGCGCGGTGCCCGATCCTGAGCGCGGTGATCGTCAGCAGCGCCGCTACCATCTGCGGCAGCCACCCGGCCAGCGCCGCCGCAAGGCTGGGCAGGGCCAGCCCCGCCAGCAGCCCGACGATCAGGCAGGCCCGCGCATGGCGCGAGGCCAGTCTCAGCATATAGCGCATGGCCCTTCACCG
This sequence comes from Sulfitobacter sp. 1A13421, assembly GCF_043557285.1. NCBI lineage: Bacteria > Pseudomonadati > Pseudomonadota > Alphaproteobacteria > Rhodobacterales > Roseobacteraceae > Sulfitobacter > Sulfitobacter sp. 1A13421. Next base: position 16,230 of record NZ_JBIFFQ010000011.1, on the reverse strand, counting down.
CTAAACCGGTGCGCTGCGCAGGTTTTCGGGCAGCCATGTGGCCACTTCGGGGAACCAGATCAGCACGAAGACCATGAAGACCATGATCGCGAACATCGGCAGCGCGGCCTTGGTGATATAGCCCATCTCGTGGTTGGTCATGCCTTGCAGCACGAAGAGGTTAAAGCCAATCGGGGGGGTGATCTGCGCCATTTCAACGACCACGACCACGAAGATGCCGAACCAGATCAGATCGATGCCCGCGCTGCGCACCATCGGCTCCACCACGGCCATGGTCAGCACGACCGAGGAGATACCGTCGAGGAACATGCCCAGCACGATGTAGAAGACCAAGAGCGCCATCAGAAGCTCGAAGCGCGACAACTCCATCGCGGCGATCCCATCGGCCAGGGCGCGGGGCAGGCCGGTGAAACCCATCGACAGTTTCAGGAAGGCCGCGCCCGCAAGGATCAGTGCGATCATCGCAGAGGTGCGCATCGCCCCCATCAAGCTCTCGCGGAAGCTGTGCCAGTTCAGCGAGCCTTGAAACAGCGCCAGCGTGAGGGAGCCGATGACGCCGATGGCCGCCGCCTCGGTCGCCGTGGCAAAGCCGAGGTACATGGATCCGATCACGACCGTGATCAGCGCAAAGACCGGCAGCAGGAAACGCGAATTGCGCAGCTTTTCGCCAAAGCTCATCCCGGTCTCCGCATCGGGGTTCCAGTCCTTCGACAGCATGCTGGTGACGGCGACATAACCCATGAACATCAGCGCCAGCAGCAGGCCGGGCATGACGCCGGCAAAGAACAGCTTGGTGATGCTTTCATTCACCGTCACGCCATAAACGATCAGCGCCAGCGAGGGGGGGATCATCAAGCCCAGCGTAGCCGCACCCGCCAATGTGCCGATGATCATCTTCTCAGGATAGTTGCGCGCCCGAAGTTCGGGGATCGACATCTTGCCCACGGTGGTCAGCGTCGCGGCGGAAGAGCCCGAGACGGCGGCAAAGACCGTGCAGCCCACGATATTGGTATGCACCAGCCCGCCCGGCAGTTTCGCCAGCCAAGGCGACAGCCCGCGGAACATGTCTTGCGATAGCCGCGTGCGGTAGAGGATTTCGCCCATCCAGACAAAAAGCGGCAGCGCAGTCAGCGTCCAGCTTGAGGAACTGGCCCAGATCGTGGTGATCATGGCGTCGCCCACGGGGCGGGTGGTGAAAAGCTCCATCCCGACCCAAGCCACGCCCATCAGGGCGAGCCCGACCCAGACACCGGTGCCGAGCAGGAAGAAGAGAACGATCAGAAACAGGGTAATGGCATAGATCTCGGTCATGGCGTCATTCCCCGAAGCTTTGATCGACTAGGTCACGGGTGACGCGGTGGTCGCCCTTGAAGATGAGGTGCAAAAGATTGTCGGTGAGCGCGATGGCAAGGATGCCGCCGCCGATCACCATGACCGATTGCGGAATCCAAAGTGCGGTGGCGTCTTGGTCTTGGCTGACTTCGTGGAACTTCCACGACCAGTAGACGAACCAATAGGCGTAATAGGTGAAATACCACGCGACCGCCGCCGCCACGGCGAAACACCAGATATCCAGCAGCCGCTTCCCGCCCGCGCTCAGCGCGTTAAGCAGGATCGACACGCGGATATGCGAGCCGCGGTTGAGCGCATTGGCGAAGGCAAGGAAACTGGCCCCGGCCATGGCATAGCCCGCATAGCTGGCAGCGCCCGGGAAGACATTGCCAGTCCAACGGGCGACCATCTGGGCCACGATCAAGGTAAGGATGGCTACCAGACAGAGCGCGGCAAGCGCCCCCGCCCCGGTATATAGCCCGTCCAATAGTCTGCGCAGCGCCTTCATGCGGCTCTCCCTCCGTCAAATCATGCCCGGGCACGAGAACGGCGGCCCGGGTGACGGGCCGCCGCAGGTTTCGTGATTATTGCATCGCCTTGTAGTCGTCGACGATCGCCTGACCGTCTTCGCCCGCGGCTTCGAGCCACTCTTGCGTCATGGTCTCACCCACTTCGCGCAGGCCCGACATCAGCTCTTCGCTGGCCGGTTCCACGTTCATGCCGCCTTCGCGCAGCCCGTCATAGGTGAACTGAGTGTAGTCCTTGGACGCTTGCAGGCCACGCTCTTCGGCCTCGGTCGCGCAGGTGGTGATCGCCTCTTTGTTGGCGTCCGAGACTTCGGCCCAGACATCGGCGTTGACCATCACATAGTTGCGCGGCAACCATGCGTCGACTTCGTAGAAATGCGTGAGGCTCTCCCAGACCTTCTGGTCGTAGCCGGTGGCCCCCGACGAGATCATCGATTCCGCGACGCCGGTGGCGAAGGCTTGGCTGACTTCGGCAGCTTCGATGGTGACGGGCGACATGCCGGTCAATTCAGCCAGACGCGCGGTGGTGTTGTTGTAAGAGCGGAACTTCACGCCCTTCATGTCCTCGACCGAGTCGACTTCTTTTTTGAAGTAGAGCCCTTGGGGCGGCCATGGCACGTTATAAAGCAAGACGAGGTTCTGCTCTTCCAACACGGATTCAACCTTGGGCTTGGCGGCTTCCCAAAGCTGGGCGCTGGCCTCGAAAGAGGGCGCGAGGAAGGGGATGGAGTCAAAGCCGAAGACCGCGTTCTCGTTCTGGTGGCCGGAGAGCAGACGCTCGCCCAGCTGGACCTGCCCGGTCTGGATCGCGCGCTTGATGTCCGCGCCGGCAAAGAGCGCGCCGCCCGGGTGCACGGTGATCTCGATCTCGCCGCCGGTCTTCTCGCCCACGCATTCGGCGAATTGCACACCGTTCTCGGAGTGGAAGTTCGAGGCCGAATAGGCCATCGGCATGTCCCATTTCTCGGCCGCGAAGGCGGGCATGGCGGTGCCCAGCGTCAGGGCGGTCATCGCCGCGCCGGCCATCAGTCTTGCTGTCAGTGTCATGTGGTTTCTCCCTTGTTGTTGCAGTCCCACGCTTGGCGTCATCCGTCGAAGCGCTGGGGGTGATACGGGTTCAGATCCGTGTTTGGCGTCTGCCCCGTGATCAATCCGGCGATCAGTCGGCCCGTTTTCGGCCCGCCCGTCAACCCGATGTGATGGTGCCCGAAGGCAGTGTAGACCCGGCTCGTCCCGATCTGCCCGATGAGGGGCAGCGAGTCGCTGGGGGCGGGTCGGTGCCCCAGCCATTCGATCTCTTCCTTGGCGGTGAGATGCGGAAAGGCGGCCTTGGCCTGTCGGCGCAGTAGGGCGAGCGGCGCCTTGGACGCGCCCGCCTCCAACCCGCCGAACTCGACGATCCCGGCACAGCGCAGCCCTTCGGCCATGGGCGTGGCGACGAATTTGCCCGCGGCCATCATGGTGGGGCGCGATGGGCCGCCCTCGGCATCCTTGAAGACGATGTGGTAGCCGCGTTCGGATTCCAGCGGCACGTTGATCCCCAGTTTGCGCATGAGCGGTTTCGACCAGACACCAGTCGCCAGCAGCACGTCATCGCAGGGCAGGGAGCCTTGATCGGTGAGGACCGAAGTGACTTCTTCGTCGGTGATCGCCACGTCCTGCACCTCGGCCTGCCGGATGGTGCCGCCCATCCCCTCGAAAGCCTTGGCCAAAGCCCGGACATAGCCGCCGGGGTCGGCGATGAAACCGTGGTCGGCCAGCCGTGCGATGCAGGTGATCTGCGGGCCATAGGCCGGGTCGAATTCCCTGACCGCGCCGCCTTCGATGATTTCCGGCTCGAAACCCGCCTCGCGGCGCAGCGCCCATGTGTAGGCTTCAGCCTCGAAGGCCGCGCGGTTGGTATAGGCAAAGCAATAGTCACTGTCGCGGACCCAGTCCTCCAGCCCCAGATCGGCGCAGAGAGCTTTGTGCTGCGCCACGCTGTCGCTCACGATGGGCACCAACCCGGCAGAGATGCGGCGGGTATCGCGGTCATTGGCGTGGGCCATGTAGCGGCGCAGCCATGGCAGCAGGCGGGGCAGATAGGGCCAGCGCAGGAACAGCGGAAACTCAGGGTCGCGCAGCATCCCCGGTGATTTGCGCAGCAGGCCCGGGCCGGTCACCGGCGCGACGCCCGCCGCCGCCAGCACGCCACCATTGCCATGCGAGGTGCCGCGCCCCGGCTCGGCCCGGTCGACGAGCGTTACCTCCGCCCCGGCGCGGCGCAGCCAGATCGCGGCAGAGACGCCGACAATCCCGGCGCCGATAACGACGACATGCTGGCTCATGGGTGGCGGCTTTCGATTTCGCGTTGGGTCATGGCTTGTTTCCTTTGGGGCATCTTTTACACAAAAAATCACAACGTCAACAAAATGCTGATAAAATGTCATCGTTAGGGTTTCGCTTGTCTCGCCCTGCCCGCAAAGGCACCCTGCGCCCAAACGGAGGGCATATGACAAACGAGACGGGCGCGCGGCTGGGAATCCTCATGCTGGACACGCGGTTTCCCCGCATTCTGGGGGATGTCGGCCATGCGGGCAGCTGGGATTTCCCGGTGCGCTACGCCGTGGTGCCGGGGGCCACGCCCGAAGCGATCGTGTGCGACGATATCGACCCCTTCGTGCAGGCTTTCATCGCCGTGGGGCGCGACTTGATCGCCGAAGGCTGCACCGGCATCGCCACCACCTGCGGCTTCTTGGCGCTGATCCGGCCTCGCCTTGCCGAAGCGCTGGGCGTGCCCGTTGCCGCCTCGGCGTTGGAGCAGGCGGGGCAGATCGCGGCCTGCCTGCCGCCGGGGCAAAGGGTGGGCATCTTGACGATCTCCGCCGCCACGCTTTCGCCCGCCCATCTGCACGCGGCGGGCGTGCCCGAGGGCAGCCCGGTGGTGGGGATGGAGGGCAGCGGCTTCGCCCGAACGATCCTCGGCAATCTGCCCGACCTCGACGTGGCGCAGGCGCGGGCCGAGATGGTGCAGGCAGCGCAGCAGTTGGTGGAGGCCCACGCGGATGTCGGCGCGATCCTTTTGGAATGCACGAATATGGTGCCATATGCCTCCGACATCGCGGCGGCGACCGGGCGGCCCGTGCATTCGATCCACAGCTATCTCAACTGGTTTCACGCAGGGCTGCTGCCGCCCCGTTTCGGCTAATGTGGCAGGCGCAGCCAACCGTCGGTGAAGCTGATCCGGCTCACCCCGGCCAGCGGGAGGAGGCGGTGCAGCTCTGCCTCGAAGGCCGCTTGCCGGCCCTTGCCCCAGCGAACCCCGCGTTCGGGCCAGAGCGCGGTAACGCGCAAGACGTCCAGATCGCGATGCGCCTTCATATCGACCCGTCCCACCAGCCTGTCGCCCTGTAGCAGCGGAAAGACATAGTAGCCGTATTCGCGCTGCGCCTCGGGCACGAAGACCTCGATCCGGTAGTCGAAACCGAAAAGCCGGGCGGCGCGTTTGCGGTCGCGCAGCGCGGGGTCGAAGGGGCTGAGCACCCGGAGCCGTTTGGGCGGTTCGCGGGTAAGGGCGGGGTCATCGGCCCAGCCGGGGCGGGCAAAGGCGGGGCGCAGGCTGCCGTCGGCGGCCTCAATTTCGATCTCCTCCAGCCGCCCCGCGGCCTGCTCTGCCACGCACCAGCCGCGCGCCTCGGCGGGGGAGATATGGGCCCAGAAGGCGGCCAATTCCCCCGCCGTGGCGAAACCCAAGCGCGCCAGCGCCTGATCGCAGCACCAGTCGATCGTCTGCTCTATGTCGGGGGCATGCGCCGGGTCGCGCAGCGCGGCGGGGACCACCCGATCGGTCAGGTCATAGCGCTTGCGAAACCCCTCGCGCCCGGTCACAGCCAGCGCGCCGCTGCGCCACAGATACTCCAGCGCGGTTTTCGACGGATGCCATTGCCACCAGCCCCCGCTGCTGCGCGGCTCGTCGCGGCCCACGTCGGATGAGGTGACGCTGCCCTCGGCCCGGACCTGCGCTAGCACGTTTTGCATCTGTGTTTCGAAGTCGTGCCGCTGCCAATCCTTCCAGCGGCCCAGCAGCTTGGCCGCATCGCGGGTTCGGCGCAGATGCCATTGCGGGTAGAATTCCATCGGGATGACGGCGGCGTCATGGGTCCAATGCTCAAAGAGCGCCCGGTCTTTTTCATAAAGCCGCTTGAGCGCAGCGGGGCGATAGCGCGGACGGCGGGCGAACAGGATCAGATCATGCGCCCGCGCCACCGTGTTGATGCTGTCGAGTTGCACAAAAACCCAGATCATGGATCAGCTTGAGCAGTGCCGCGCCCTTGGCCGGGCCCTGCGGCGGATCGGACAGCAGGTGACGCGCCAGAAACATCCGCCGCGCGGCGGCATTGCCGAGCCTTGGGCGACTCACCCCTGACGGCGGCGGCGCAGGGTGTCGCCCAGCGACAGTGTTGGCGTCAGGGTGATCTGGGTCTGCATTTCCGGGTCCGGCTCGGGCTGGGTCTGGTTGAGGATGATCCGCGCCGCGGCCTGACCGATCTCGTTCCGGCAAGCGTCCATCGTCGCCAATTGACGCGGCAGACCTTGCAGCAGCTCGACGTTGTTGAACCCGGCAAGGCCGATCTGACCGGGAATGTCGATGCCTTGGTCGATCAGATGCAGCAGCCCGCCCGCACCGATCATGTCGTTGGAGTAATAGAGGAAATCAAGGTCGGGCGAGCGTTCGAGCATCTCTTGCGTCATCTCGCGCCCCTTGGCCAGCGCGGAGCCGCCGGAGTAAAAGGCCCGGTCTTCGATCTCGACCCCCGCTTTGGCGAGCCCTTCGGTAAAGCCCTCGAACCGTTTGCGCGCGCGGTGGTCGAGGGGCATTTTCGTGCCCATGAAGCCAATGCGCTCATAGCCCTCGCGCAGGATCGCCTGTGCCATCTCGCGCCCGGCGCGGCGGTGGGAGATCCCGACCATTGCATCGACGGGTTTGCCATCGGTGTCCATGATCTCGACCACCGGAATGCCCGCATTGCGCAGCATGGCGCGGGTGGCATCGGAATGCTCCAACCCCGCGATGATCACCCCAGAGGGCCGCCATGAGAGCATCTCATAAAGCACCCGCTCTTCCTTCTCGGGCAGGTAGTCCGTCACCCCCACGACCGGCTGCAGCGGTGTGTCTTCGAGCACTTGGTTGATGCCGTTCAGAACTTCGGGGAACACCATATTGCCCAGCGAAGGGATCACGACCGCCACAAGATTCACGCGCTGGCTGGCCAGCGATCCGGCGATCTGGTTGGGCACATAGCCAAGCGCCTTGGCGGCGGCGAGAACACGGTTGCGGGTGGCCTCCGATACGTCGCCGCGTTTGCGCAGGACGCGGCTGACCGTCATCTCGGAAACGCCGCAAGCATCGGACACATCACGCAGGGTCAACGGGCGTTTGGGGGGTGTGGTCAATTTGGTTTTCCTGTTTGCCTCACCCATAGGTAGCGCGAAGCGGGAGGCGCGATCAAGCATTGCCGCAGCCCTGCTGCGAGGCGCGGTCATTCGGTTGCCAATCTGCCGATGACATCGCCAGACGCTTGCGCTAAACCCAAGCCTGTCGGCCCCGTGGCTCAACTGGATAGAGCAGCCCCCTCCTAAGGGGCAGGTTGCAGGTTCGAATCCTGCCGGGGTCGCCATTCGGCGCGTAGGTGCCAACAAAAGCGAATGTATGCGCAAAACCAAGCAATAGCTTGCGCATAACGGCGTCCTGCACACAGTTTTTGCCGTGATTTGTCTTTTATATCAGGTTCTTATGGCTAAGCTTCTCGTATCGCTGAGGTTGTCTGTCCGGGTAGCTTTCGCGCATATTTGACACGCCGGTCGATATCCTTTCAATGAATGGCACCAACCTTATCAAGGATCCGGATCCTCTCGTTTAACCCCAGGCAGCCATTCGCTGTCGAATGCTAGTCGCCAAGTTACTGGTGAACTGACCATGAGAGGACATCAAATGCCACGCATCAAATTTGCCGACGTGAGATTCCCGGACCCGAATGCCCCGTCGGTTTTTGACATTGAACATCGGTTGAAACAGCACCTCATCAATTTCCGAGAGAAGGTAGGCAAATGCAAACCAGACAATCAAATCTCTGACCGAGATCGGCGCAATATTCTGCGGAAGATAGCAGCCTACAGGGATGCGGTTTCTCGAAGATCGGGCATGGGCCATCTTGCTGACAAAGACCGGCAGAGGCTGGAGGTGTTCAGCCACGGCGCAGAACTAATTTCTGTCGAATCCGAACACCGCGCCGATGAAATTGCTTCTGCCATCCATTCCGAGATGCCCTGGATGGCAGAAGCAACAGAGAGGATCTGGCAGGACATGCGCGCCTCTGTGCGCAATGGTGATCTAGCACCACGGTTGCAACCCCTGCTCTTGGTTGGGCCACCTGGCATTGGGAAAACCTTTTGGGCCCGCGCCTTGGCGCAGCATTTGATGGTGCCGACGTCAGTTATCGAAGCTACGGGCGAACCCGCATCATTCTCCGTTACTGGATCGCAACGTGGTTGGGGATCTGCAGGGCCAGGAAAGCCCTTGGAATCCATCATGGCCAGCGGGGTCGCGAACCCGGTTATCGTGGTCGATGAGATTGAGAAAGCAGGCACTGTCGAGTCCCTCAGAGGACAACGGTTTAATTTGTCTGAAGGTCTCTTGCCATTTTTGGAGCGCTCTACGGCCAAGCAATGGTCTTGCCCCTATTTTCGCATATCCTTTGATATGTCGTGGATTACATGGATCATGACTGCAAACAGCGTGGATGGGTTGCCAGCACCGTTTCTCAGTCGTTGCCCACCTTTGAAAATTCCTCCGCTCTCAATGGCGCATCTGCTTAGATTTGCCGATCACCTAGGCGCTAAGCGGAACCTCCCGCCCGCAGCCGTTGATGCGGTTAAGGAAGTCATTGAGGCCATCAAGGCTCCGCAGCTCATAAGCCTACGATCAGTCGCGAGAATGCTGGATTCTGTTGAGCAGGTGATCAACCGGCCACTCTCACATTGACAGAGAGAAACCAGACGCGAGCCCAGAGAGCTTGTGACGCAACCTAATTAGATACTCTCTATAGGAGGTGCTCATGCCCTTCAATGTTAGTGGAGGGATGCTTTCGCGAACCCAAGTTTCACCCCACACTCCAGCCGAAGCTGAACCATGTCCATGTAAGGTAGTTAAAGCATCGTCGCGCCACGTTGCAAAAACTTCTAAGGGTAATTCCGTTTTCTTGGGAGAACACCTAACTCCTCACTTGATGTCGGTAGCCCGATCAGTACCTCGCAAGGGGTTGACGTTGGCATCAGGCGGGTTGGAAATTCTTTCCGAATTTGCGGGTAGTGGTTCGGAGGATCATAGACCAGAGAAGCTCGAACACGAAGTCCGCAATCGAGCTGGTGGCGGACTGCCTGCGCGGCTGAAGCTGCATGCGAAGCATTCGGTGCTGCGAAAGATCTCAAAGGCCCTAAGGGTCCGAATTAACCCGAGCATGGATAAACTTGGACCGTACATAGTCATCGACGATGTGACATCTGCGGAAATTTTGACCATAGCGCAGATATTTGAGAATTGAGGACCAGGGTTTCTCACAGACGGCGGAAAGCAGAAGTTCGCTGCAATGAAGACGAATGTCTGCATTTGATAATATTACGACAGGATGGCCCTCACTCGAAACGCTGGTCTCGCTCTCGACCTTCCTCCTGCTCCGCCTGACGGATGCGATCAATTCGGGCGCGGATGTCAGGAGCCAGGCGAGAGATCGTGTGCCCAACCTCAGGCGCAGGATGGTCCTGCAAGGATTCTATCACGGCGAGACGGCGCTCCATGATAGCCGCTCTGCTACACGACCAGCTCATTGGGGCAAGATGTTGGAGATATGCTTCCACCACGTCCTCGGGGCGCGGTGCCGCCTCGAGAAACGCGAAAGCGAGCGGAGAAATCTGTCCGGTTTCACCTTCATCACCGATCCCGCGCGAGAAGGGCGAGATCTGCGGGGCCACTCGTGTCCAACGATCGGGACTTTGTCTGCACCATTCGATCAGAGCCTCAGTCGGCACGTGCGAAAATGGCCCAGGACGTCGGCCGTCTTGGAATCTTATGGAGGGTCCATCTGCTTCGTCTAAAAAGAGACGGCCGAGAAAGACTTCGGGGGCTCGCTCCGCCAGTGTGGCAAGCGCTCTTTCGACATCATATGTGCTACCGTATCGTCTTGCAGCACGATCCACGATCGCCTCCATTACGCGGCTCGCTCCCGATCCATCGTCCCCACGCAGACAAACCGACATGGCGCGCGACATACGCTCATCTTTGGTGGGGTTAAGATTTTCTGCGCTGATGATCCCAATGACCGCATCGAGGCCAACTTCCCGCAGATCTTCTGGCCAGCGATCCCGGGCGTTCCCTTCGACGTATCGGAGCATCGTCAGTGCATTGACTACTTGCTCCGGACCGCCTGATTTGGAGAGGATAGTGTGCAAAAGACGGATGCGGTCTTCATCACTCAGCTCACGCTCTTCGCGCCAAGAGACATCGCTGAGTTGCCAAGCTGAAGTCTCCGGCTCCCCTGCGATTTCGATCACATGTTCCAGCTCTTGTGTGGACAGCACACCCCTTGCGAGGAATATACCGTATTCTCGTCGCAAGGCAGGGGTGCCTCGACATTCAACGCGAATCTCGTCTGCTACGGCCGAGTTCGAGATATCGAGCTGTTGAATGAACCCTGAGAGCACGCTGGTCTGCCGTGTCCTGGAGGGGTCGATTAGGTGCAGATCTCGAAGGACTACCCATACTTCGGCGGATGCCAACAAAGAATCTCTTCGCGGGATCTGGTGATTGACATGTTCATTTAAAGCTGTAGCGTTTACTTGAGATGTATGCAAATGCATTTAGTTGATTGTAGGCGGAGAGGGTGCCTCAGCTGAATTAAAGCAATAATTTTGAATCAGAGATCGAGTGCTTTGGTGGAACTTGAAAGGTAAGGCGGATTGAAACAAATGCTTGCATTGGCGGAGCGAACTTTACTGTGGATCTCGGTAGTGACACTGATCTCTATGGCTCTTCTGACCTTTTCCGATGTTGTCGGGAGATACGTGTTTAATGCTCCTGTTGGTGGAGCATTTGAGATAATTGGGATGGGTATGGCGGTTCTCATATTCGCAGCATTGCCGGAAGTTACCGCTCGAAATGAACACGTTTCCGTCTCTCTCGTGAAGTTTCTGCCAGAAGGTTTGCAGAAATTCTTACAACTTATCATGGCGGCCATTGTGGCAGGTTCTTTGGGTGTTCTGGCATGGAGGCTGCTAGAGCATGCCAACAGACTACACGATTTTGGCGACTACGCGATGTTTACGGGGGTGCCGCTAGCCCCGGTAGCCTGGTTCATGGCGTTTTGTGCGGGACTCGCCGCGGTATTTCGTGGAGTCAGATTGGCGATGTCCCCGGATATAGATTCTGCCGAATTCAAAGCGATAGAGAAATGATTGAAACTAGTATAGCTCTTCTCCTATTATTCTCGCTCCTATTCTTAGGTCTTCCAATCGGCATAGGAATGGGAGTTGTGGGCGTCGGAGGATTCGCCTGGTTGATCGGGCTGACCCCCGCACTTTCGATGCTTGGCCAAACCTCCTATGATACTGTGGTTAGTTACAATCTCTCGGTTCTGCCACTTTTTATCCTTATGGGGCACCTGATTTCGCAAGCTGGACTATCGGAAAAGCTGTTTGTAGCAGCAAACGCTTGGGTTGGTCATTGGCGAGGTGGGTTGTCCATTGCGTCAATTTTCGCATGCGGTGGGTTCTCTGCTGTTTGCGGCTCGAGCATGGCCACCGCTGCTACAATGGGGCGAGTTGTAATACCGGCAATGCGAGAGTATAAGTATGATGCAGGTTTAGCCAGCGGATCAGTCGCGGCAGGCGGAACCTTGGGCATTCTGATCCCACCGAGCGTACTGCTCGTGGTCTATGGAATTCTCACCGAACAGAGCATTGGAGCTCTTTTCGCCGCCGGCTTGGTGCCGGGACTGCTCGGTATTGTTTTGTATAGCTGTGCGGTTTTTGTTGTCACACGTATTTCTCCAACTTTAGGGCCTGCTGGGCCCAAGAGTACCTGGCATCAGCGGTGGAATGGATTGAAGGGTGTTTCGGCAGTTGCTGCCCTATTCTTTGTGATCATGGGCGGGATATATGGAGGTATTTTCACTCCTACAGAAGCAGCTGGTATCGGTGCCGTTGGTGCATTTCTCATGGCGGTTGCTTCTCGAAAATTATCGCTCACACACTTTATCCAGGCTGGTTTTGATACTGTAAGAACTACGTCTATGATGTTCGTTTTGGTTATCGGGGCGATTGTATTTACTAATTTCATAAATGTAGCTGGGTTTCCTCAGAAAGTTAGCGAGTTTCTGACCCTATATAAGCCTGATGCTTGGGTCGTGATCGCTTCTCTGGTCATCATATATCTTATTCTCGGCTGCTTCTTAGAGAGTCTGTCAATGATGTTGTTGACAGTTCCCGTATTCTATCCTGTCGTTTCTGGTTACGGTTTCGATCTAATTTGGTTCGGTATATTTGTCGTTATTTTGGTTGAAATCAGCCTTATTACACCACCAGTAGGACTAAATATTTTTGTCCTGCAATCTGCGTTCCCAGACATCGACCTTGGCAAAATGTTCGTAGGCGTAATGCCGTTTGTTCTGGCAGATTTTATTCGTCTTGCGCTTGTTGTGTTGGTCCCTGCACTGGCTACCTTTTTGCCGAATCTGTTCTACTAGAATTCTTTACTTTAACTTTGGGAGAAATATCATGAGAAGTTTAATCATCGCAGTAGGGGTTGCGGTATCCTCTTTTGTCGCCGTCGGGGCTAGCTGGGCGGAAAATGTTACTTTAAGATTCTCGAACTGGCTTCCGCCTACACATTATATTGTCACTGAAATGATTCAGCCTTGGATGGACAGTGTTGAAGAAGCAACTCAAGGCCGTGTGTCCTTCGAAACATCCCCAGCACTGGGAGCTCCGGCTGCACATCTTGACTTAGTCTCTACTGGTGTCGCGGATATAGCCTTCGTACCGCACGGATATACTCCGGCCCGTTTTAAACTAACGGAGTTGGGAGAGTTGCCATTCACTTCTGATGATGCGGTCACTAATTCGATCGCTTATTGGAAGACCTATAACAAGTTTATGCTTGGTGCCAATGAACACCGTGGTGTCAAGCTGTTATCGTTTTGGACTACCACTCCGTCCCAAATCTTCGTTTCCGACCCTTTGACGACGTTGGACCAACTCGCGGGAAAAAAGATTAGAGTAACCAGTCCAACCTTAGAAAAGATCGCGGATACTCTCAATCTTACGTCGGTATCGGCTTCCGCTTCGGAAGCCTACGAGTTGATGTCCAGAGGCACTATTGACGGGACGTTCTTTCAAAGTGATTCAATCGTGGCGTTCCGACTAGATGAATTTACGAAAGGACAGATAAACGTGCCCGGCGGCTTCATCCACTCGAGCCAAATGCTTATAATGAATCCTGCCAAGTGGGAAGAGATCTCTGACGCGGATCAAAAGGCTATTGAAGAGCTGTCTGGTGAAAGTATGGCCCGAAAGTTTGCTTCTGTTTGGGATGCGAAAGCGCAAGAAGGTGATGATGTGCTGGCGGAAGCTGGCGTAGTCGTAACTGAGGTATCTGGGAGTGAGCTGGAGAAATTAATAGATAGTCTTCAGTATTTGCGGACTGATTGGGTGGAAGAAGCAAATAAGCGTGGCATCGACGGACAGGCTGCGCTGGAGTATTTCGAGAAGCTTCTTGACGAGAATGCCGTTGAATAAGGCTTCGCGGGTGACCTGTTATGAGGTCACCCGTTTTGACTACTCATTTTGGAGACCGCTATGAGCGATGAATATTGCCATTCCAGCAGCATCAGGGTTGATCGGCCCGCGGAAGTTGTTTTTTCGCTTATGTCGGATGGTTTGAAGCAGGGCCATTGGGCTTGGGGGAGCTTTCAGCGTGAAGCTATAGAAAACCAGACTTTTTGCGGAACTTCCGTATTCACAGGTAAAAAGACATACGTAAAGCTTTTGCCTGACTTAGAACGTATGATTGTTGACTATGAGGTAGGTGGCTCGCTGAATAAAATGCAGTTCCGTAATATGTCACGGGTGATTGAAGGACAGGTTCTCGGGCTTCCAGCCGATAGCTGTGTCGTTAGCCTATTAACGTGGCGGTTGGCATCTCAGGATGATTATCAATGGAAGCAAATGTCCACCGTACATGAAGCCGAGATGTACTTAATTCGGGGACTTGCAGAGCGGGGTCTGCCATAAAGCTTTCGCATTGAGACGTAAGGGAATTAATCAAAGATTTGTCGGTCGATTTCTTGAGGCCGAATCTCATCGATAGTTTTTTTATCCCCAGGTTCAAAGTGCGCGTCTATTACGGTTTCACTGAGGAAAAGGTCTATGTCTTCCCACTGTATAAGAAGTTCCCGGGCCTACTGCGACGCGGCCTTCCGCAACATCCAGTTGCTGCCATGATCGGGGCGGAGACTGAGACGGTCTACGCGGCCTTTGCGGACACCGCCGCGCGGCATCCCGAACGGGGCTTTCTGAATGTCCTGCCGGAAACGGCGGAAATCTACGGCATCGCGGCGGGGGAGGTGAGTTATGCCCAAGCCGCGCGCGAGGTTGCCGCCCTGCGCAAGTGCATTTCGGCGGCGGGCTATCTGCCCGGGCAACGTGTGATGCTGCTGATGGAGAACCGCCCGGCCTTCTTCCTCTGGTGGCTGGCGCTGAACGGTCTGGGCCTGTCGGTCGTGCCGGTGAACCCCGATCTGCGTGCGGCGGAGCTGAGCTATATGATCGACCATGCCGAGCCGGTCTTGGCCGTGGCGATCCCCGCGCGCGGCGAAGGGCTGCGCGCGGCGGCACGGCAAGCGGGGCGCGACATGCCGGTGATCGCACCGGGGGATCCCTTGCCCGCACCCGCGACGCTTGAGAGCATCGCAGCACGGCAAGGCGGGGCAGAAAAGGCCGAGGCCGCATTGCTCTACACCTCGGGCACCACCGGCCAGCCCAAAGGTTGCATCCTGAAGAACACCTATTTCCTCGACGCCGGGCGGTGGTACGCTGACACCGGCGGGCTTTGCGCGCTGTCGGAGCACGGCGAGCGCATGATCACGCCCCTGCCGATCTTCCACATGAACGCGATGGCCTATTCCTTCATGGCGATGATCGCCGTGGGCGGTTGTCTGACTGCGCTTGATCGCTTCCACCCCCGCAGTTGGTGGGCCTCGGTCCGCGCCTCGGGGGCGACCTGTCTGCACTACCTCGGCGTGATGCCGTCGATGCTCATGGGGGCCGAGGCAAGCGAAGCCGACCGCGACCATGCCGTGCGCTTTGGCTTCGGCGCGGGGGTGGACCCGAAACTGCACGCCGCCTTCGAGGCGCGTTTCGGTTTTCCATTGGTCGAGGCTTGGGCCATGACCGAAACCGGCGCGGGCGCGGTGATCTGCGCCAACCGCGAACCGCGCCGCGTGGGCGAAAGCTGCCTCGGCGCGCCCGAAGGGGGGCTGGAGGTCCGGCTGCTCAACGATGCCGGGCAAGAGGCCGATCAAGGCGAACTGCTAGTGCGCCGCGCCGGTGCCGACCCGCGGCGTGGGTTCTTTGCGGGCTACTTCAAAAATACCGAAGCCACGGATGAGGCTTGGGCGGGCGGTTGGTTCCACACCGGCGACATCGTGAGCCGCGCGCCGGATGGCGCGATGTATTTCGTCGACCGCAAAAAAAACGTGATCCGCCGCTCGGGCGAGAACATCGCGGCGGTCGAGGTGGAATCGACCCTGATGCGCCACCCCGCCGTGGCCAGCGCCGCCGTCGCCGCCGTGCCGGACGCGGTGCGGGGGGATGAGGTTTTCGCCTGTATCGTGCCGAAGGACGCCGGTGCTGACCCCCCCGTCTTAGCCCGTGAAATCACCGAATGGTGCCTGACCCAGCTTGCTTATTACAAAGCCCCCGGCTTCATCGCCTTTGTCGAGGCGCTGCCGCTGACGGCGACGCAGAAACTGCAACGCGGGGTGCTGAAAACGCTGGCCGCCGACCTGCTGGACGATCCCGCCACGCAAGACCTGCGCGGGCTAAAGAAACGGACGGCAGCATGAGGCGCAGGGGCTATGACGGCGTCGTGCTCGCGGCGCCTACCTCGGTGCCCTATGCGCGCTATAGCAATGAGACCGCCCATTGGTGGATCGCCCGCGCGCTGCGCGCGATGTTGGGCAAGGCTGGGATCGCGCCGGGCGAACTGGACGGGTTCTCGGTCTCCAGCTTCTCGCTCGCGCCGGACACGCCGGTCGGGCTGACCCAGCATTTGGGGCTCAGC
>NZ_JBIFFQ010000027.1:0-1491 GCF_043557285.1 Sulfitobacter sp. 1A13421 | reverse complement strand
GGATCGTCTTGCATCAATTCGCTTCCCTCTCGCGGCAGGGCCACCATGACCCCCTGCCCGGCCCGGTCCAGTTTCAACGCCAGCCGCACGGCATCACCGCGCTCGACCTCGCCATGCAGATGGCACACGGCCACCGGCCCTGCGGCCAGTTGCACCGTGCCGATGCGCCAAGGCAGCCGCTCCCGAAAATACGGGTCGGGCGAGACGCGGATCGTGGTTTCGGCCAAGACTTCGCCCGCGCGGTCCGTCTCGCGCCAGTCCAGCGCGACGGACAGGCATTTGCAGCAGGCATCGCGCGGGGGGTATTGCACCGCCCCACAATCGGCGCAGTGTTGCAAGGCGAAGGTGCCGCGCCCGGCGGCGATGGCAAGGCCGAGGGCCGCGCGCGACCGCTGCGCGGGCGGCAGCGTCGGCACCCTGCTGCGCTTTTGCGGGTTCTTCTTTCGGGGCGGGGTCAATGGGTCGGTCATGGCGCGCCCCCTTCGATGATCGCCGCGGCAGAACAGACGCCCCGGTCATAGTTGATCATGCCAAAGCCCGAGACCAAGGCCCGCCGAGCGTTGGCCACCTGTGTGCCCTCGGCCTGCCCGGTCACCTGCCGGATCGCCTCGACCAGCCCCAGATAGCCGCCCGCGGCCCCGGCTTGGCCGACCGACAACTGCCCGCCCGAGGTGTTGTGGGGGAAATCGCCGTGGATCGTCAGATCTCGCCGCCGGGCCAAGGCGGCCCCCTCCCCCTTGGCGCAGAACCCGAGGTCTTCGAACTGCATCATCGAGATCACCGGGTAGTCGTCATAGGTTTGCAGCAGATCGACCCCCTCCGGCCCATGGCCCGCCATCTCGTAGAGCTCAGCGATATCCACGCCCCAGCCGCCGCGCAGTTGCATCGGGTCTTCGGGGTAAGCGTTGTGCCGCTCAATGGTGCCGCTGATCCGCGCGAAGGGCAGGTCGCGCCGCAGGGCTTCATCCTCGCGCATGACCAAAAACGCCTCGGCCCCGGCGCAGGGCATGACGCAGTCGAACAGCCCGATGGGGTCTGAGATCATGCGCGCATTCAAGTATTGGTCAAGCGTCAGCGGGCTTTTCATCAGCGCATCGGGATAGCAGAGCGAATTGGCGCGTTGCGCCACGGCGATTTGGCCAAAGTCCTCTCGCGTGGCGCGGTATTCCTGCATGTAGCGGTCCATCAGCAGGGCGAAACTCGCGTTCGGGCCGCCGAAACCATAGGGAAAGGTCGCATCCATCGAAAAGCGCGAGAAGCCGCTGAGCAGGTTACGAAAGCTGTCGATCCGGTTCGCGTCCCCCGCCACGCAGGCCACCACGTCGACATCGCCCGCCTGCACCGCCCGCGCCGCGCGGCGCAGCGCGATGACCCCGCTGGCCCCGCCCGTCGGCACGGTATCAAGCCACCGCGGGCTGAGCCCCAAATGCTGGGTCAGCCCGACCGGCGTGTCCGGCGCGAGCGAGAAGCTGGAGACCGAGAACCCGTCCA
>NZ_JBIFFQ010000010.1:0-119370 GCF_043557285.1 Sulfitobacter sp. 1A13421 | reverse complement strand
AGCCGCAAGCAGAAATTTGAGAAAAGATGAGATTTCGGGGAACTTTTCGGCAAGATGCTGAAATGGCGTGCTAATTTTCCGCATCTAACGCGCCGGAGTTAGCCTCCCCTGCCCTATCTTAGCCGACAGCTTCAACGCGGGCCCATGAAACGACCGCGATTCACGGGATCACAGGGCAAAATCGGCGACTCGCAGCACAGGTCCTACCCCTCCCCTGCATCCCCCTCCGCCCGACTGAGCGGAAGCGGCTCTTTGAAGGTGAGCGTGCGGTAGGGGAAAGGAATCTCCAGTCCTGCCTCGTCCAGCGCCCGTTTCACCGCGGTCACCACCTCATCCCGAGAGCGGCGCTGCTCGACCGGGGCTGAGCCTGTCCACCAAGTGACCTCGAAATTGATGGAGGACTCCCCGAACTCTTGGGCGAAGACCTGAATCGGATGCTCCCCCTGCTCTACCGTCTCGCAGCGCGCGACCGCTTCGGAGATCACCGCCCGCGCTTCACCCAGATCGACATCATAGGCCACTCCGCAGATCACGGTTTGCCTACGGTGCGTTTGATCCGTGCGCACATAGACGGGGTTCTTAAAGAGCATCGCATTGGGCACGATCACCAGCTGCCCGTCCGTCTGGCGGATATGGCTCTCTCTAATGGCGATATGGGTGACCTTGCCCTCGATCCCCTCGCATTCGATATGATCCCCCATGCGCATTTCCCGGCGAAAGAGGATGATGATCCCGGCGAGGAAATTCTCAAAGACGTCCTTGAAAGCGAAGCCGATGGCGACCGACCCAATGCCGAGCCCCGCCAGAATGCTGGCAGGCGTGAGCCCGGGAAAGACGATCACGGCCGCGATCATGATGCCGAAGACCCAGATGAGGATAGACGTCAAAAGGGTAAAGAGGTCCTGAAGGCTCGGGCGCAGCTTGGTCTTGGACAGGGTTTTGCCGACCAGCGACCGGCCAAGCGCGGCAATGGCCCAGGTTAATATCAATACGAGGGTTGCGACAGCGATCTGCGGCAAGAGTGCGATTGTATCTCGCGCCATCTCCATGATCTGGCGCCACATGATCCTGACTGGCTCCACCCTGCCCCTCCTCTGGCTTTCTGGTAGATTGCCGCAAAACCCATGCTGCGGCGAGTGTTAATTGCGCCCCGCTCAACGCGCCACCACTGGCCGTGTGACGATCGGAGGCTAGCTTAGGGCAAGGTTTAATCAGTTTGGAAAGGAGCCCGGCGCACCCGGCGTGACACTATGGACATCATTCGCATCATCATCGCTATCCTACTGCCCCCTCTTGGGGTGTTCTTGCAGGAAGGTCTGGGAAAGCACTTCTGGATTAACATTCTCCTGACCTTGCTGGGTTACCTGCCCGGGATCGTCCATGCGCTCTATATCATCATCAAAAGGTGAGAGCGCGGGCAGCAGCCCGAATAGAAAAAGCGCGCCTCCGAGAAGAGGCGCGCTTTTGCAATCAATCAGATAGTTTGTCCTTGGCGTCGCCGACACCCTTTTGCACTTTGCCCTCGGCCTGATCGGCCTGACCTTCGTGCTTCAGGTCTTCGTTGCCTGTGGCATCGCCGGCTTCTTCTTTCAGCTTGCCACCGATGTCTTTCGCCTTGCCTTTAGCTTGGTCGTCATTTGCCATGGTTGCTCTCC
Source organism: Sulfitobacter sp. 1A13421 (assembly GCF_043557285.1). Taxonomy (NCBI): domain Bacteria; kingdom Pseudomonadati; phylum Pseudomonadota; class Alphaproteobacteria; order Rhodobacterales; family Roseobacteraceae; genus Sulfitobacter; species Sulfitobacter sp. 1A13421. Next base: position 117,715 of record NZ_JBIFFQ010000010.1, on the reverse strand, counting down.
TCTATCTAGGTAGAGGAACAACGTTGGGCAGGAGGCGCGGGTTCCGTTATGAGGGAAATCACGCGCGTTGGGCAGCGAGGGTTACGGTCTGTCTGTTTTGGTAAAAATGGTGCCCGGGGGCGGAATCGAACCACCGACACGAGGATTTTCAATCCACTGCTCTACCCCTGAGCTACCCGGGCACGGGTCACCTCTTTCAAGGTCGGGTGAGCGGGTTCTAGGACCTGTGGCGCGGGGTGTCCAGCCCCATTTTGCCCTGAAACCTACTTCTTTTCAAAAAACGCAAATTTTCCTGTGTTAATGGGGCTTTGCGGGACGGTCTTGTGCCGCTTCGGCGGCGTCGATGGCGGCTTCCACGTCTTCGGGGTCGCGCGAGGGGATGGCGTAGCTGCCCTTGAACCAGCGGCCCAGATCGATGTCGGCGCAGCGGCGCGAGCAGAAGGGGCGATGCGCCTTGACGGTTTCGGATTTGCAGATCGGGCAGCTCATTGGCCTGCCCCTGCCAGCACCTCCGCCAGCACCGGGCGGGCGCGTTTGCGTTGCAGCTCATAATGGCCGAGAGGCGTCCAGCCGACCAGCGTCGTATCCACATCGTCGGCGCGGAAAGCGGCGCGCAGGGCGCTTTCAAACGTCCGGCGGTCCTTCTTGGGCATGGGCGCGAGGTCGAGCGTGATCTGCCCACCCAGCCCGCGCAGACGCAGGGCGCGTGGCAGCGCTTTGGCGCAGGCCATATTGGCCTTCACCCCGGCGGCGAGGGAGGCATCGTTGCCGGTGTTCACATCGACCGCAACCAGCGCGCGTGTCGGCTCCACAAAGATCGACGCGCCGCCGCCGAGCGGCACCTGCGCCGAGGCCACGCGGTCGAGTTCTTCCAGAACGCCGTGGTCATCAAAGCCGCCGGCCTCGGTCACCACCTCGGCGGGCGCGGTCCAGTCGCGCCAAGCGAGCAGATGCGGACCATCGCCTTCGCTCAGCACCTCCATCTGTTGCGCGTCATCATTGGCCACGGTATCCGCCAAGCTGAGCATATTGGCGATATCCTCGGCAATATCCTCGGCATCGGCACCGGCGCAGGAGGACCGCAGGATCAGGCCCAGATCGGCCCCGCCCGCCACCTCATGGGCGATCTCCAGCAGCCGGTCGCGTTCTTCCTCGTCTTTGATCGAGCGCGAGATGTTCAGCCCCGGCGCACCCGGCGTCACGATGGCATAGCGCGACTTGAAGAGCAGCTTATTGGTCACCGGGATCGCCTTGCCCGGCTCGGCATGGCCCGAAACCTGCACGAGAATCGTCTGACCGGGAGCCAGCCCCTTGATCTGACGCAGAAACGCCGCGCCATCGGGGGTCTTGAGGAACATGCCCCCCTGCCCCTTGACCGGACGATCCGCAATCGCACGATAAACGGTGCCGACGCGCGGCCCGTCACTGTCGATCAGAAAATCATCCAGCTTGCCGTCCACCATCAGGGCGGCGGCTTCGATATCACCGAGATGGTCGAGAATAATCGTACGGCCCTTCATGGCGTCCTTCCGTCAAATGGGTAGCCTGCCGCTTGCAGCAGGTTCGCAGCCTCGGCCAATGGCAGGCCGACGATTGCAGTGAATGACCCGCTGATCCAAGGGATCAACGCGCCCGCGGGGCCCTGAATGCCATAGCCACCCGCCTTGCCGCGCCAATCGCCGGTGGCGAGGTAGCGGCGAATCTCGGGCTCGGACAGGGATTTCATCTTCACGCTGCTTTGCACATCGCGCTGCCACAGCTTTTCGCCACGTTTGACGGCGACGGCGGTGACCACTTTATGACGACGGCCAGACATCAGCCGCAAAAAGGCTTCGGCCTCGGCCTCATCCTCGGGCTTGCCGAGGATGCGCCGGCCAAGCGCCACGGTGGTATCAGCGCAAAGCACGATATCCTCCGCGCCCGCGTGCACCGCCGCCACTTTCTCGCGCGCCATTCGGGCGCAATAGGGTCGCGGCAGTTCTGCCTTATGGGGGGTCTCGTCGATGTCGGGGGCGCGAATGGCATCGGGGGTCACGCCGATCTGGGCCAAAAGCTCCAACCGGCGCGGCGATCCTGATCCAAGGATGAATTGCATCTTATGGGCCTCTTTGCCTGAGGCCGGCGGCCCGGTCGGGGCCGCGCACGGCCCCGCCTGCGCCGCGCAACGCGCGAACGCGGTGCCGCTTACTTGAAGCGATAGTTGATCCGACCCTTGGTCAAATCATAGGGTGTCATTTCCACCTGAACCTTGTCGCCAGCCAGAACACGGATGCGGTTTTTCCGCATCTTGCCTGCCGTATGCGCGATGATCTCATGGCCGTTTTCCAGCTCGACCCGAAACGTCGCGTTAGGCAGGAGTTCCTTCACGACACCGGGAAATTCGAGCGTATCTTCCTTGGCCATGGTCTCTCCTTGAGCACAAAACCCTCCAAAACGAGGGCGCAGGCTTAAATGGGCGCATTTTCGCGCTTTTTCAAGGGGGATTCAGCGCAAAGCGACGTTTATCGCCTTTCCGTCGCGGCCAATCTGGTCTTGCCAGTCCCTTCGGTTAAGCACGATGCCATCCGCGCGCACCTCGGCGACCTGCGCCAAATCGGCGTCGGCCACGGTCCAGCCGGGGGCGTTGACCTCGCGCACGCCCAAAATCCCCGTGGGCGGGAAGCCGCGATCCGGGGGGCAGAAAATCCCGCCCGCGCCATAGGATTGCCCCAAAGCCTCGGACCAATCGGCCTTGCCTACGACCGAGGACATGGCGGTGATACACTGATTCTCAAGCGCCCGCGCCATGGAGCCGATGCGCACGCGCCAATAGCCCGCGAGCGTTTCGGTGACACTGGGCACGCAGATCACGTCACATTCCGCCAACGCACGGCCCAGCAGGGGAAACTCGCTGTCATAGCAGATGAGAACCCCGATCTTGCCAATGGCCGTGTCAAAGACCTGAAGCGCATTGCCCCCGATCACGCCCCATTCCTCGCGCTCGAAACGGGTCATGATCTGCTTGTCCTGCACGCCGATCTGCCCCGTGGGCGTGATCAGCCGGGCACGGTTCACCGGGCGGCTCTCAGTCGCTGCGGGGCCTGAGCCGGCCACGATATGCACGTTATGCTCGGCGGCGAGTTTCACATGCAGCCGGTCCGCCTCCTCAAGCTTGTCCGACACCGAAAAGAGCGACCGTTCCAAATCGCCCGCCACCTCGGCCCCGTCGAGCGTCGCCAGTTCCATCGCCGCATATTCAGGAAAAACCAGCAGTTCCGCCCCCTGCACCGCCGCCTCGGCGACCCAATGGGCCAGCTTGTCTTCGTACTGCGCCCATGATGTCAAAACATCGAGCGGATAGGCGGCTGTGGCGATTTTCATTCAAAAGGCTCCTCGTTTTCGCACAGTCTGCGCAGCTTTACCGGTGGCTTCAAGATGGGCGGGGTCGCTTTCATGGAACCGCCCGAGAGGCTGCCGCTTGCTTGGGCAAAGGCTTGACCTGACCCGCCCATGGTCTCACAAGATCCGAAAGAGATGGGACCATATGCTGAACAAGGGCATCACCCTGCGGGGCATCGAAGTGTTTGAGGCGCTGGCGCGAAGCGGATCGGTGGCGCAGGCGGCCGAGGCTACGGGGCTCAGCCAGCCCGCCGTCAGCCAGCAGATGCGCAACCTCGAAGCCGCCATCGGCGCGGAACTGGTCGACCATACCCGCCGCCCCATGCGATTGACCCCAGCTGGGCAGATGTTCCTGCGCCGGGCCGAACAGGCGCTCAGCGAATTGCGCCAAGCGCAGAGCGAAGTCACGGTGATGGATTTGGCCCATCTGGAGGCGCTGAACCTCGGCGTGATCGACGATTTCGATGATGACCTGACCCCGCGCCTTGCCACGATCCTTGGCGACAGCCTGACCGGATGCCGCTTTCGGATGATCACCGCAGGCAGTAATGAATTGGCTGGGGCGCTGCGCGACAAGAGCCTGCATATGGCACTCTCGGCGCAGATCGACGGGCCGATGGCGGGGGTTCTGGAATACCCGCTGGCCCGCGATCCGTTTATCCTCGTTACCCCCGCGGGCACCTCTGCCGATCCCGACGCCCTGCTGCGCGGCGCCACCGATCTGCCCTTCCTGCGCTATGCCGCCGATCAGTTGATCGCGCGGCAGATCGAGGCGCATCTTGCATCAGAGAGACACAACCTGCCCGCCCGTTTCGAGATTGGCAGCCATCTGGCCCTGATGGCCATGGTGGCCCGCGGCATCGGCTGGGCGATGACCACGCCCTTGGGATACATGCGCGCCGCCCGTTTTCACGACCGCCTCGCCGCGCACCCCCTGCCTGCGGCGGCACAGGCCCAACCGCCTGCGCGCACCATCTCTCTCTTCGCGGGTGCGGAATGGTCCGGCCCCGTGCCGCGCGACATTGCTCAGACCCTGCGACAGTTGATGCAGACCCATATGATCGCCCCTGCCATCGCGCAATTGCCCTGGCTGGCCGACGGCTTTCACCTGCTTGAAGACATGGACCCTATCGGAGAATAATGCCCCATGACCAAGATCGTGATCCTCACCGGCGCGGGTATTTCTGCCGAAAGCGGGCTTGAGACCTTCCGCGCCTCAGATGGCCTCTGGGCGCAGCACCGGGTCGAAGACGTGGCGACGCCCGAAGGTTTCGCCCGCAATCCCAAACTGGTGGTCGACTTCTACAACGCCCGCCGCGCGCAGGCCGCCGAAGTGGCCCCCAACGCCGCGCACCGCGCCCTCGCCCGGCTGGAGGCCGAGTTGGACGGCGAGGTGGTGGTGATCACCCAAAACGTCGACGATCTGCACGAACAGGGCGGCTCGCGGCAGGTCATGCATATGCATGGCGCGCTCAAAGGCGCGCTCTGCGCCGCTTGCGATCACCGCTGGCCCGCGCCCATGGTCATGGCGCCGGGCGATCCCTGCCCCGCCTGCGGTGCCCCCGCCGCGCGGCCCGATATCGTTTGGTTCGGTGAGATGCCCTATGAGATGGACGCGCTTTTCGATCATCTGGCCGAAGCGGATATCTTTGCCGCCATCGGCACCTCGGGCAATGTCTACCCCGCTGCCGGTTTCGTCGCCGAGGCCCGCCGCGCCGGGGCGCATACGATAGAATTCAATCTCGAACGCTCCGCCGTGGGCAATCAGTTCGCCGAACATCGCATCGGGCCCGCCAGCCAGACAGTGCCGGAATGGGTGGCCGAAGTGCTTGAGGCGCGCCGCTAACCACCGGCGCGCCACGGGCCATCAGCGCGGTTCGCTGCGCAACCCTTTGTAGATCGTGTAACACATCACCAGCATCAGGATCGCAAAAGGCACCCCCGTCGCGGTGACCCCGGCCTGCAGCGCCGACAGCCCGCCGCCGATCAGCAGGACGATGGCGATCAACCCTTCGACGATGCACCAGAAGATACGCTGTGGCACCGGGGCATCAATCTTGCCACCCGCCGTGATCGTATCGACAACCAGCGAGCCCGAATCCGAGGAGGTGACGAAAAACACCAGCGCCAGAAGGATCGCGATGGTCGAGGCGATCTTGGTAAAGGGAAGCTCATTCAGCATTCCGAACAGCGATAGTTCTGGCGAATAGCTGTCGATCACATTGGCTTTGACCAGCGAGGTCTCGGGGCTGGCAAGGATCTGATCGATCGCGATGCCGCCAAAGACGCCCATCCAGATGAAGATGATCAGCGACGGGATCAGCAACACGCAAATGATGAACTCCCGCACCGTGCGCCCGCGCGAGACGCGCGCGATGAACATGCCCACGAAAGGCGCCCAAGAGACCCACCACGCCCAATAGAACGCGGTCCAGCCTTCGCGGTAGGAATCATCCTCCCGACCGAATGGATTGGAGAGCGGGATGATCTCTTGCGTATAGGCCAAAAGACCGGTCCAGAACCCGTCCAGCCCCACCAGCGTCGGGCCGACGAAAAGCACGAAGAGGAAGAACAGGACGGCTACGATCATATTCACCTCGGACAGGATCTTCACCCCGCCGTCCAGCCCGCGCCAGACCGACACCAGCGCCACGGCGGTCACCAAGAGAATGATGATCACCTGCACATTGGTCGAAATCTCGAGCCCGAAGGCGAAGTTGAACCCCGCATTGGCCTGCTGCGCGCCAAGGCCAAGCGATGTCGCGAGACCAAAGAGCGTCGCGAAAACCGCCAGAATATCAATGATATGCCCCGGCCAGCCCCAGACCCGATCCCCCAGCAGGGGGTAGAAGCACGACCGGATCGAAAAGGGCAGCCCCTTGTTATAGGTGAAGAGCGCCAAGGCCAGCGCCATGATCGCATAGACCGCCCAACCGTGCAGCCCCCAGTGATAAAAGGTCGCCGCAAGACCCATGGCACGGGCGGCCTCCACATTCTCGGGGATGATCGACCCATCCTCGGCAATCGGCAGGGGCACCCCCAGCGGGCCGGAGACGTTCATATGGTACACCGGCTCGAGCACGCCAAAGAACAACAGGCCAATCCCCATGCCCGCGGCAAAAAGCATGGCGAACCACGCCAGATAGGAATATTCCGGCACGGCCTCTTGCCCGCCGAGCCTGACCTTTGAAATCGGCATGAAAATCAGCGCGATGCAGAACAGAACGAAGATGTTCACGATGATCATGAACAGCCAATCCAGCTTGGTCGTGGCAAAATCGCGAACCGCGAGGAAGAGCACACCGGCCTGATCCGGGAAGAGCATGGTCAGCAGCACAAAGGCCACCGCCGTCAGGCCCGAGACCATGAAGACCGGGTTGTGAATGTCAAAACCCAACGGGCCGAGGGAACCGTCGATATTGTCTTGGCCGACCTCGAAATCAGTCTCAATCTCATTCGTATCGGGTGGCGTAGTGGAACTGGACGTGCCGGGTGTGGGGTCGGTCATGGAGTCTCCGATCTTGATGCACTGTCTGAACCCCGCTCGGCAGGTAGCACGGCCAGAACAACAATTGTCGGAAGATCAATTAGCGCGCCTTTCCAAGGTTTCCCGAATAAATACATGCCCCTGCGCAAGAAAATTACCCCGAGCCGCCACGGCCCTAGCCCCTGATAGGCAGGAAACCCTAACAAATTCCTAAGCCCGAAACGAAAAAGGCCCCGATCCTTTCGGATCGAGGCCCCAATCTCTATGCGGTAAGCCTTAGCTCAGCACATCGGCAGTCGCGCTGGATTTCGCGATGGCCTTTTTGATTTTCAACGCGTTGTCGGACAGTTCAACGTCTTTGGCTTTTGCCAGGAACTTGTCCAGACCACCACGGTGGTCAACGCTGCGCAGGGCTGCGGCAGAAATGCGCAGCTTGAACGCGCGGCCCAGTGCTTCGGACTGCAACGACACGTCGTTGAGATTCGGCAGGAACCGACGGCGTGTACGGTTGTTGGCGTGGCTTACGTTGTTGCCCGTCATCGGGCCTTTTCCGGTCAATTCGCAACGGCGCGACATGGGTTCATCCTTTTGCTGTTGTGTCTTTCCAGCGATCCGGAAACACACATAACGTGGGGGCCGCGCAGAGCCGACCCTGAATTGGTTCGCTGGCTTTAAGGGGAATCGCGGTAGCCGTCAACCCGATGCGCGGGACTTGGCCATATTTCCTGCACCCGCCGCCGATCGCGTCAAGCATAGCCGCCCCGCCCTGCCCCCGCTACGCTGGTTTTTGCCATCGGGGCCAGGGTTTCCTTTGCATCCCCCCGGCGGATTTGCGATGCAGACGCATGACCATACAGATGCGCGCCCTCTTCGTTCACCTTTTCACTGCCACCGGAGCAGTGCTGGCGATGCTCGCCATGCTCGCCGCCGTGGAAGAGAAATGGGACCTCATGTTTCTATGGCTGGTGATCGCCTTTTTCGTCGATGGCATCGACGGGCCGCTGGCGCGCAAATATGACGTGAAGACCAACGCGCCCGAGTTCGATGGCGTCTTGATGGATCTGATCATCGATTATCTGACTTACGTCTTCATCCCGGCCTTCGCGCTCTTTACCTCGGGGCTGATGGATGGCTGGAGCGGCTGGGCGATGATCATTATCATCACCTTCGCCAGTGTCATGTATTTCTCTGACACGCGGATGAAAACAAAGGATAATTCCTTTAAAGGTTTCCCCGGCTGCTGGAACATGCTGGTGCTGGTGCTCTTTGCCTTGCAGCCCCAATGGTGGGTCAGCCTAATCGTGGTCACCATCCTTGCCGCGGCGATGTTTCTGCCGATCAAATTCGTCCACCCCGTCCGAACCGAGCGTTGGCGTCCCGTGACGCTGCCCATGGCGCTTGCTTGGACCTTCTTTGCGGGCTGGTCCGCTTGGGTGAACTTCCACCCCGAAAGCTGGGCGCATTGGGGTCTGGTGATCACCTCTGTCTACCTGATCTGCGCCGGCGCCGCGCAGCAGCTGATCCCGTCGGGCGACGAGTGAACCCGCCTTAGTCCCTCAAATCAACAGCCCCGCCGCGCCTTCATGGCGCAGCAGGGCGACCTTGGTCTCGACCCCGCCCGCGCCGCTGAAACCGGTGAGCCCCTTGGCGCCCATGACGCGGTGACAGGGGATGAGGATCGGGATCGGATTGCCGCCACAGGCCCCACCCACGGCCTGCGCTGGCGCGCCGAGGTCACGGGCGATCTCGCCGTAGGTGCGGGTGTGGCCGAAGGGAATGGCCGCGATGGCGGCGCAGACCGCGCGCTGGAAATCGCTGCCGGTGACGCGCAGCGGCAGGTCAAAGTGCTGACGCTGACCTGTGGCGTATTCGTCAATCTGCCTCAAAGCGGTGCCGAGCAGCTCCGAGCGGTCTTGCCCCGCCGCCTGCCCCCAGCCGAGCGCCGTGATCGAACCGTCTTCTTCGGTGACGATCAGATCGCCGAAGGGCGTGGAGAGGGAAGCTTGTTTCATCACTCTACTCTGCGCCAGAAATCACGCCTGCGAAAGAGTGCTGAGGGCATCGCGCTCCCTGGGGGCGATACGCCCTATCTGGCGGGTGTGGACTTGCAAGAGACGCTAAAGGTGCGAATTGCGCAAACGCTGCAAAATCGCCCTCCGGGGGGAGGGAGGGCGATGCCCGTGGTTCCCACGGGCGGGGCATAGGGGACCTGACAAACGAAAACGAGCGCCGGTTTCCCGACGCCCGTTTGATCACTCACTGAAAACGCCTCAGGCTTCCGCCAATGCCTCACGCACCGCCTCATCACAGCGCCCGCAGACTCCGGGATATTCATGCGTGCCGACATCCGGCAACACCTTCCAGCAGCGCTCGCATTTCGCGCCCTCGGCCTTTTCAAACACCACAGCCACGCCATCGGTCTCCGGCATGCGGAAAGCCTCGGCAGGTGCCGGATCGCCGGTCACGGTGATGTCGGAGGTGATGCTGACATCCTCGAAGGACACGCTCTCCAACGCCTCGCGCTGCGCCGCGTCGTCGACATGTACCACGGGGGCCGCCTCGAGCGACGCGCCGATCACCTTCTCGGTCCGCTGCACTTCGAGCGCTGCGGTCACCACCCGGCGCGCGGCGCGGACCTTGGCCCATTTCGCCGCCAGTTCCGGGTTCAACCATGCTTCGGGCGTCTCGGGCATGTCGACCAGATGCACCGAGGAGTCGTCGCCCGGGAAGCGTTCCAGCCAGACTTCTTCCATGGTGAAGACCAGCACCGGGGCCAGCCATGTGGTCAGACGGTGGAAGAGGATATCCAGCACTGTCCGCGCGGCGCGGCGGCGCAGGGTGTCGCCATCGCAGTAAAGCGCATCCTTGCGGATATCGAAGTAGAAGGCCGAGAGATCGATTGTGGCAAAGGTGAAGACCGCTTGGAACACGCCTTGGAAGTCGAAACGCGCAAAACCGTCGCGCACCACCTTGTCGAGTTCCGCCACCCGGTGCAGCACCCACTGCTCAAGTTCCGGCATCTCCGCCGGGTCCACGCGGTCCGCCTCGGAGAAGTCACTCAGCGCGCCCAGCATGTAGCGCATGGTGTTGCGCAAGCGACGATAGCTGTCGGCGACGCCCTTGAGGATCTCATCCCCGATGCGCTGGTCGGCGGTGTAATCGGTCTGCGCCACCCAGAGCCGCAGGATATCGGCGCCATACTGCTGCACGATCTTTTCGGGCACGATGGTGTTGCCGATGGACTTGGACATCTTCATGCCCTTGGCGTCCAGCGTGAAGCCATGGGTCACGACGTTGCGATAGGGCGCGCGGCCCGTGGTGCCGACGGATTGCAGCAGCGAGGAATGGAACCAGCCGCGGTGCTGGTCGGTGCCCTCCATGTAGACATCGGCGATGCCATCCTCGGTGCCGTCCTCGCGGTCGCGCAGGGTGAAGGCATGGGTCGAGCCGCTGTCGAACCAGACGTCGAGGATGTCGGTCACCTGATCGAACTCCGCCGGGTCGACGATGCCCGAAAGGAACCGCTCCTTGGCGCCTTCGGCATACCAGGCATCCGCGCCTTCGGCCTCGAAAGCCTCGACGATGCGCTGGTTCACCGCGTCGTTGCGCAGTAGGAAGTTCTCGTCCGTGGGCGCCACGCCCTTGCGCACGAAGCAGGTCAGCGGCACGCCCCAGGCGCGCTGGCGGCTCAGCACCCAATCGGGCCGCGCCTCCATCATCGAATGCAGACGGTTGCGCCCAGATTTCGGCACCCAGTTGACCTTGTCGATGCAAGTGAGCGCACGCTCGCGGATGGTCTTGCCGTTCTGGTCCAGACCGTCGCCCACTTTCTTGTCGATGGCGGCGAACCACTGCGGCGTGTTGCGGTAGATCACCGGCGCTTTAGAGCGCCAGCTGTGCGGGTAGCTGTGCTTGATCTTGCCGCGCGCCAGCAGGCCGCCGACCTCCACGAGCTTGTCGATGATGGCGCTGTTGGCGTTGCCCTCCTTGCCGTTGGGCTTGAGGATCGCCTTGCCGCCGAAGAAGGGCAGATCGTCGCGGAAGCGGCCGTCTTCCATGACGTTATAGGTGATGACCTGCGGCAGCATGCCGAGATCACGGTAGAGCTCGTATTCTTCCAGACCGTGGGAGGGCGCGCAATGCACGAAGCCGGTGCCCTCGTCCGAGGTGACGAAATCGGCGGCACGGAAATCGCGCAGATCGTCCCATTCGCCATTCGCGCCCTCGGCCCCCGCGAAGGGGTGCTGGAGCGAGACCTTGGCCAGCTCGTCATTGCTCACGCCGCGCACCCGGCGCCACATGCCATCTTCCAGCCGCGCCCGGCCCAGCACGTCGGCGGCCAGATCATCGGCCAGAAGGTAGCGGTCGCCGACATTGGCCCAGCATTCCTCGGGCGTGCCCGTGACCTCGTAAAGGCCGTAGGAGATGCCCTCGCCGTAGACCACGGCCTTGTTCGAGGGCATGGTCCAAGGCGTGGTGGTCCAGATTACCACCTTGGCGCCGTCCAACTCGCTGTCGGTGCCCACGACGTTGAACTTCACCCAGACGGTGAAGCTTTCCTTGTCGTGATACTCGACCTCGGCCTCGGCCAGCGCGGTCTTCTCGACCGGCGACCACATCACGGGCTTGGAGCCTTGGTAGAGCGTGCCGTTCATCAGGAACTTCATGAATTCCTCGGCGATCACCCGCTCGGCATGAAAGTCCATGGTCAGATAGGGGTTTTCCCAATTGCCGGTGATGCCGAGGCGCTTGAACTCCTCGCGTTGCACGTCGACCCATTTGGCGGCGAAGTCGCGGCATTCGGCGCGGAACTCGTTGATCGGCACCTGATCCTTGTCGCGGCCCTTCTTGCGGTACTGCTCTTCGATCTTCCACTCGATCGGCAGGCCGTGGCAGTCCCAACCGGGGATGTAGCGCGCGTCATAGCCCATCATCTGGTGGGAGCGCACGATCATGTCCTTGATCGTCTTGTTCAGCGCGTGGCCGATGTGCAGGTTACCGTTGGCATAAGGCGGGCCGTCATGCAGGGTGAAAGGCTCCCGCCCCTCTTTCTCGCGCAGGCGGTCATAGACGCCGATCTTTTCCCAACGCTCCAGCCAGCCGGGCTCGCGCTTGGGCAATCCGGCGCGCATCGGGAAATCGGTTTTGGGCAGGTTCAGCGTGGCTTTGTAGTCGGGGGTCTCGGCGCACATGGGGGGCGTCCTTTAGGCATTTGGGGGGTTATTCAATCTCGGTCGGTGCGAATGGCTCAAGCACCTCGGCCCGGCGTCTCAACTGCTTAGAGCGCCGGGAATATAATTCGAATAATGATCGCGGTGAGGCGTGTCATGGGCCCGCTTATAAACAGCCCCCCCTGCCCCGACAAGCCCCGGAAGACGCGCGACAATCGGGCTGAAAACACCGCCAGAGTCGCCGCCCGCCGGACTTAACATTTTTTATGATCCCCGGCCTTCGCTTGAATTTTTCGGCGAAAACAGCATCATAAGGTATTCGACAAAGCTTTATTTCCGCGGGCTCCGTTTTAGGGAACCCGCGACAATTCTAATGGGCAGAAAGACCTGCGTGTGACCATCAAAGACACCTTTTATCACGATATGGCCGTAAAACCGTCGGGCATGGTCGACCATCTGAGCGGCGCGCAATGGGCCAAACTTGCCCCGCTGATGACCCATCACAAGCGTTTCACGCCCGGAACCGTGATCAGCCGCAGGGGTGATTTTCTGGATCACAGCCTGTTGCTGCTCGATGGGTTGATCGCCCGCAGCGTGCCGCGCGGACAGCGTGCCCGCAGCACCTTCGTCGCCCTCCAATTCCCCGGTGAGTTTGTCGATCTGCACGCCTTCCCGCTGAAGCAACTCGACCATGATGTGATATCGCTGACCGATACCCATGTCGCCATCATCTCGCATGAGCCGCTGCGCGAGTTGCTCAATGGCGATGTCGAGATGGCCCGGAAACTCTGGCTGATGACCTTGGTCGATGCCTCCATCCACCGCCATTGGGTGATGCGCAACAGCGCCATGCGCGCGCTGGCGCGGGTGGCGAATTTCCTGAGCGAATTCGATGCCCGCATGACCGCCGCCTATGGGATGGAGCGTCAGAGCCTGCCCTTCAGCCTGCGCCAGACCGATATCGCCGATGCCACCGGCCTCACCTCGGTCCATGTCAGCCGCACCCTGCGTGAGCTGCGCGAACATGGCTGCTGCGCCGTGACGGGCGGCAAACTGCTGATCCACGACCGCGCGGGGCTGCATAAAGTCGGCCAGTTCGAGCCTGCCTACCTCTATATGCCCCAAGCCGAAGCGGCGTTTTAGCCCGCCTTTGCCAGAGGCTGCGGCGCACCTTCCACCTCCAAAGCAATCGCCGGATAGGTTCTACGCGGCAGCGCGACATCCCTCTGCGCCCGGGCCGCGTAATAGAGCCGTTCGAACTTCGTCACCATCGCCTGCGCATCAAAGAGCCGTGCCACACGGGCGCGGGGCACATCGGCGGGGATATCACGCGCCTGTAGCAGGGCCTGCGCCAAGGCATCCGCGCTATCCTCAGCCGCGATGACACCCGCCTCGCCAAGCACCTCCTCAACTGCGCCATGCGGGGTCGCGGCAACGGGCAAGCCCGTCGCCATCGCCTCCACCGCGGCAAGGCCAAAGGGTTCCTCCCACTGTGGGGTGAAGAGCCCCACCGAGGCCCGCCCATAGGCCGCCCCAAGCGCCGCCGTTTCCAGATGCCCAACATAGGCCACATCGCCATAAAGATGCGGTCTTAGCATATCGTTAAAGTAATCCTGATGCTCGACGACGCCGTAGATGCGCAGGGGCACCCCTGCGATCTGCGCCGCCTCTGCCGCCAGATGGGTGCCCTTAGTCGGCGTGATCCGCCCAGCCCAGACGGCACTGCCATCCCCCGGCCCGCCTTGCGGCCATTCGTCAAGGTCAATCCCGTTGTGCACCACATGCGCCGTGTCGGGCGCGCCCTCGGGCCACCAGATGCCGCGTTGCCGGGCCGAGACGACGGAGGACAGATGCCAAGGCGCCGCCCCATCCATCAGCGCGCCGCGCAACACTTTGAAGGGCGGGATGTGCAGCGAGGTCACCATCGGCAGCCGCTCCGCCCGCGACAGGCGCGGCAGGAAGCGGTGCAGCGCGTTGTTGTGCACCACGTCAAAGCCACCTTCCAGCAAGAGCCGCGCGGCGCGGGCATAGCAGGCGTCGAGGTGGTCGTTCAGCGCATCGGTGCCGTGAAAGTCATGCCAAGGATAGCGCGCATCATAATGCGCGTCACAGATGGGCAGCAGCTTCACCCCCGGCGGCAGGCTCGCAGCACTGTCCCCGCTGGCCAATAGGGTCACCTCATGGCCGCGTTCGGCCAAGATCCGGGCAAGACCGTGGGTAAAAGCCTCCATCCCGCCCTTGAAGGGGGCGGCGATGGGGTGGCGAATATGGCCGACGATGGCGATGCGCAGGGTCATTCCGCCGCGATCCGCTCTTCGCCGCGCAGATAGCGCAGCACCCGCGCGGTATTGGCGTAAGGCTGGTCCGACTGCTGCTCGCAAAGCGCGAAGTCATCCGCATCCGGTTCACGCAGCTGCACCAATGCATCGCCATCCGTCCCCACCAGCCCCATCAGGCGAAAGGCGGTGAGCCAGTGGTTCATGGTGCGATGGCCCCATTTATCGGCGAAAATCTCGGTATTGCGCAGGATCGAGGGGATGTGGTGGATCGGCGGCATGCAATGCGGGTGATGCTGGTGAAAGACCTTCGCGCCCTTCGCCCAGTGGATCGGCACGCCGCGCTCGTCCAACTCTCGGCCAAAGTCCGTATCCTCGCCCCCATAGCCGGTGTATCGCTCGTCAAAGCCGCCGGAGCGGTCCCAATCTTCGCGGTGGATCGCAAAGTTGAGCGACCAGAAACAGCGGTAATCGTTGCAGCGTTTCAGCCCTTCGGCGGGCGGCCCCTGACGGTCGGAATGGCGCACGGCAACGGCCTCCAACTTCGGATAGCTCCAACCTTCGGTGGCCGTGCCTGCGGGGAGGTAGTTGACCTCGCCCATGATCAGCCCGTTGCCCGGCACCGCATAGTCCATATAGTCGGCGATCAGCTCCGGCGCCGGAATGCAATCCACGTCGAGAAAGACCAGACAGTCGCCTTTGGCCTCTGCCGCGACGGTATTGCGCGCGCGTGAGAGGGGCAATTCGCTGCCCGTCACCTGAACCTGCCGGATCGGGAAATCGGTCTGCGGCAGGTCGTCGTAAAGCGTGTCCTGCATGACCCCGATCACCAGCTCATCCGGCTGCCGGGTCTGTCGGGTCAGGCCAAGGATCACATTGCGCAGATGCGCCGCCCGCCCCCGCGCGAGCGTCAGCGCGCTAACTGTGGTATTCTCAGGCACGGATGGGGTGAACGACGTCATGTATGTCTCCGGTATCTTTGGGTGTTTCTAATAGCAGCTGGTCGGTCAGGCCGATCAGCCAATTGGCCGTCTCTCTGGCGGCATCCTCGTTGACCAAGGCCCGTTGCAGGGCGGGGTCATGGGCATCGAAGGTGTCTTGAATCGCGCGGCGCCATGTCGCGGCGGAAGACGGGAAATGCGGCAGGTGATGCGCCGCCCCCGCCCGCGCCAGCGCTTCGGCCTTTTCGACCTGTTCGTCGAAATAGCGCCACTCCGGCACGGCGAGCCACGGTGTCTCTGCCGCGAGGATCTGGTGGCAGGTGGTGTTCCCGGTCGAGGCCACGACCATATTTGCCGCCGCCAGATAATCCGCCGCGTTATCGATCCAGCCGTGATGGCGCAGGTTGGCAGGCTCGGTGGCATGCCAATCGCGTGCCATGCGCCCGATGGTGATGAAAGCCGTCTCGGGCATTGCCCGCGCCGCGATGCCGAAGGGGGCGGAGGCGAAACCCGTGCCGCCCCCGCCCGACATGACCAGCACCATGCGCTGCTCTGGCCCGACGCCAAGCCTCTCGCGCAACCTGTCCCGCCGCGCGGGATCGGGGCGTTTCACATCGACGCCCAAGCCCCCGGCGAAATGCGTCTTGGCCATATGCCGCGCAGGCCAGTCCGGCTGCGCCAGCGCCTTGGCGGCGGGACAAAGCAACCCGACCGCCCCGTCATAGGCCGCCTGATGCCCCGGATCGCCGCGCTGACCGTGTTGCAGCACCTTCACATGCGGCACCGAACAGATCCGCGCAAGCTGCGCCACCTCAGCCGAGACATCACTGATCATCAGCACCGGATTGGCGCTGGCAAACCAAGCGGCGAGTTGGGCCATGGCCTGCCGGATGCCGGGCCAGCCAAGCGGCGCGCAATGCACCGTATCCGGCGCGCTGGTGGTGTCGTTGATGTCCTCGGCCCCCGTCGCCTCGAATAGCGATGGCAGGGTGATGACTTCCACCGCCCGGGTGAAGGCGGGGAAAATGTCCGGTTTCGCGCAGAAGACGGTCACCGGCTGGCTCTCGGGCAGCGCGTTGACGACCGCCGCGCAGCGCTCCGCATGGCCGCGGCCCTGATGGTGGACGAAGTAACCGATGGGCCGCGTCATTGCGCCACCATCTTCACCGGCGGTTCCATCGCGTTGAGGGCGAAGCCAAAGGTTTCCAGCCCCTCCAAGACCCCAGCCGCATGGGCCGCGCGGGCGTGGTAGAGCCGTCTGCCGCTTAGGCGTTCGCGCAGCCCGTCCATCGCATTGCCCACCAAGATGCCCCGGCCCGGACCATCCTCCACCGCCTGCAACATGTCGAAATCATTGCCACTGTCCCCAGCCACGACAACCCGGTCCATCGGCATGCCCAACCGCCGCGCGGCGGCACAGACGGCAGGCCCCTTGCCCGCCGCCAAGGGCAGAACATCGATCAGCCGCCCATGCGAGGCCACGATCTGCGCCGCAGCACCGCGCCGCGCCAGATGCCGCTCCAACCGGCGCGCGGTGCGCATGTCGCCGAAACCACTGAGCTTCCACCGCCGCTGCTCGATTGGCGCTTGCCAGTTAAAGCCGAAGTCCTTCAGCGCCCGCTCCACCCCGGCCCGGTCCCATCCGGCATCAAGCTTTTGGGCAAAACGCTCATCGAGACACAGCCGCCCTTCGGCATCGGGCAGATAGACCTCGGTCCCAACAGAGGTGATAAAGACGCGCGGGCTGGGCAGGTTCCAATCGCGCAGGATACGGCGGGCCTCCGGCAGGCTGCGCCCCGTGGCCACTGCAAAAAGCGGGCGGTCGCGGGCGATCCATGCGTTGAACAGGGCTGCGGAAGGTGCACAGCCCGTCAGCGTGTTGTCGATATCGCTGGCCAGCAGGACAGGCGCAGGCGTCGTCACGGGCTCGGCGTGGCGGATATCTTCGCAGATGTGCTGCACCTCTTCGGCCCATTTCGACCAGTCGTAGCGCCCGACATGGGCGCGCCCGGCCTCAGATGCCTCGGCCCAGAACGCGCGATCGTCCAACAGCTTCAACAGCGCCGCCTCGATGGCCGCGCCATCGCAGGGCGGCACACAGAGCCCATGACCGAGGTCCGCCACGATATCGGCAGGCCCGCCTTCCCGCGTCGCTACGACCGGCAGGCCATGCGATGCCGCTTCCAACATGGTCAGGCCAAAGGGTTCATGCAGTGCGAGGTTAACAAAAACCCCACCGGTCTGCGCCGCGCGGTCGTAGAGGGCCGCCACATCGCCCTGCGTATGGCTCTGCGGCAGCGCCACTTTGCCGCGCAGTTCCGGCACTTCTAACGTCTCCCGCAGGCGGATCAGCTCCGCGCGGGCCTCTGCATTCGCCTGTAGCGCATCGCCATGCTGGCCGGCGAGGATCACAAGGTTCGCCCGCGCCTGCAAAGCGGGGCTTTGCGCATAGACCCGCGCCAAGGTCGCAAGGTTCTTGCGGGCCACGGGGCGCGCCACGGCGAGCAGCGTCGGGCGGTCGGGGTCACTCAACTGATCGGCCAAAAGCGCACGGCCCGCCCCCGCCTCAGCCGGGCGGCGCAGCGATACGCCCGGAGAGACGCGGTGCACCCGCGCTTGCGCATCCGCCCCATAGGCTGCGACCTGCACCTCGGCCTCATCGCGCGAGGAAAGCACCACCGCATCGGCCTCCAACAGCGCGCGGCGCTCCGCCGCCACGCGCGCTGCATCCACCTCCGCCCCCGATTTGCTTAAGGCCAGCGAATGGGGGGTATAGATCACCGGAATGCCGAACCGCGACCGCGCCGCCAGCGCCAATTGCGCCGCATCGGCGAAATGCGCGTGTATCACATCCGGCAGCCGTTTGGCCTGCGCCAGATCCTCAAGAAACGCGTCCACCAATGCGGGGATTTCCGCGGTGAGGTTTTCCTTGCTCAGATACCCCCGCTCCGCCGTCCAGAGCCGCCGGATCGACAGGCTGCGGCTGACCTGCTGCTCGGTCTGGGCATGCACAGCGCCAAGGCTTGGTTCATCGAAAGCACGGGTCACGATCTGCACCGCATCCACATCGCCCCGCGCCGCCTGCGCGCGGGCCGCCCCCAAGATATAGGCGATGTGACCGCCGGTATCTTCGGTCACGCCATAGTTGACAGACGGCGCCGTGAGGCAGCCCCCGAGGGCAATGTGGCAAATGAACATGAATGGGTCTCCTTATGGAGGGGTGACCCCTCTCATGCCCCATCCGTTCCGATAACAAATGTTAATGCATACATTTCTGGACAGCGGGCATGGCTGCACTAGCTGCCTGCAATTAAACCCAGATATCTTTCAGTCAGAGCCGCCCCAGATGCCCCCAGAAATCCCCCCGCGCTACCTGTTCATCGCCGGGCTGCACCGCTCTGGCACCTCGCTGGTCAACCGCTTGGCCAATGCACTGCCCGGCGCGGGCGGCATTACCGGATCGGCGGCGCCCGAGAATGAGGGGGTCTACCTCCAAGGGGCCATTCCCCATACGGCGCAATCCGGGCGGCCCATGCATTTCGCGACCAACCCAGAGGAACATCTGACCGAGGCGCATCCGCTCAACAGTTTGGAGACGAAGACCCGGCTGGCGCAGGACTGGGCGCCGTGGTTTGCCCCGGACCTGCAATGGCGGGTTGAGAAGTCGCCGGTGAACCTGACCCGCATGCGGCTGATGCAGCAGCTCTTTCCCATGTCGCAATTCATCGTCGTCCTGCGCCACCCCGAGGCCGTCGCCGCCTCGGTCGCGTCATGGGTAGATGCCCCGGCGCAGGCGTTGATCGACCATTGGATCGCGGCGCAAGCCCAGATGCTGGATGACCTGCCCTATCTGCATGCGGTGATGGTTCTGCGTTACGAGGATATCGTCGCCGACGCCCCCCGCGCCCTGCGCCGGATCGCGCGTTTCGTTGATCTGCCCGAGGCGGCATTGCCCGAAGGTATCGCGGATGGAAACCAGACCTACGCCGGGGCCACGCAGATGACGAAGGCACAGGCGGCCGAGGCCGCGCGGTGGGGCTATGCCCCCGGGTTGCAGGTCTCGCCTTGGCCCGGCCTGATCCGGCACCCGCTGCGCGCGGTGCGCGAAGCGGTCGAGGCGGCCTGATCGCTTAACCCTCGCCGAGCACCCCGGTCAGCGCACGTTTGATGATGCCCCGCACGCCGGGGCGTTTTTCGCGGGCAAAGGGCAGCGGGCGGCAAACCTCGATCGCGGCCACGCCAACGCGCGCGGTCAGCGCCCCGTTCACCAGCCCCTCGCCGAAACGGCGGCTCAGCTTGGCAACGATGGACCCGCCCAAGAGCGGCTCGATCAGATCATCCCCCACGGCCACGGCCCCCGTCGCCACCAGATGCGACAGCACCGCGCGGGTCAGCCGCCACGAGCCAAAAAAGCCCGAGCGCCCGCCATAGATTTCCGCAATGCGTCGGATCATCCGCAGGTTGCTGCTGAGGGCCGCGGCGACATCGGCCAGCGCCAGAGGCACCAGCGCGGTCACGGCGGCGACCTGCCGGGCGGCGGCCTCGACCTCGCGGGTGGCGGCACGGTCCAGCGGGGCCAGAACCTCACTCTCGGCCAGCCCCAGAAGCGCTTCGGCATCGAATTGATCGCCCCGCAGCTCCGCCAGCCGGTCGCGGCCCCAGCGGGTATCCTCGCGATGCTTGTAGAGCGCCTCAAGCCGGCCCGTGACGCTGCGCGCGGCGGTCAAATCCCCCTGCGCCAACGCTTCGCCCGCGTCATGGCGCAGCCCGTCGAGCCGCGCGAGCCGTCCAAAGGCCGCCATTTCACGCAGCGACAGCAACAAGAGGACCAGCAGGAACGCCCCGATCAGCAGTGTCATCGCCCAACCCAGCAACGGGTAGCGCGCCATTAAGTCCGTCACGAAGGTCCAAGCCGCGATCGACACCAGCGCGGTGACCAATGCCCCCGCCAGCGCCCAGAACAGCCGCACCAAGCGCGACGGTTTGCGCGCCGCGAGCCGGGCGGCGATCTGCATCGCTTGGCCCTTGGGCGGCGGAGCCTCGACGTCCAACTCGGGCACCGCCGGCGCATCGGCGACCGAGGGCTGCGGCTTGGCGTCTTCTTCAAGGTCGAACAGGATCGGTCCGCGGGCCATCAGGCGGCCTCCCTTTGCCAGTGCAATGTCAAATCAGGCAGCCCTTCGTCATTGGCGCTGCCATCGCTGCGCGCGGTCTCGGCAAACCCGTGTTTGCGGTAGAAGGCGATGGCCCGCGCATTGGCCTGAAACGTCCAACAGGTCAGCGACTTATGGCGTGTCTTTAACGCGCCCAGAAGGGCCGAGCCGATGCCCTGCCCCCGGGCCGATTGCGCCACAAATAGTGCATCCAATGCGCCGCCCTCGCAGGCCGCGAAACCAGCCACGCGGCCCTCCCGCTCGGCCACCGTGACCCAGCCCCGGGCGATCATCGCATCCGCATGGGCGATATCCTCGGCACCGGTATGAATGCGCGGCAACCACGCTGTATCGCGGGCGAAATCGCTCATGATGCCGCCCACGGCCCCCGCATCGAGCGGCTGCGCCGGGCGCAGGGTGGCGGGGCGTGTCACAACCGCACTCACAGCCGGTCCCCAATCAGGAATTCCGCCGCGCGGTCAAGCCGGATATGCGGCGGCCCATCGCCGGGGCGCAGGTCCAGCACCGCCGGGGCAAAGCGCATGATCTGATAGTCCGCCCCCAGCCATTCCTGCGCGCCCTGCCGTGCGGGGGTCAGCAGATGGGCCGGGTCTTCGGGCAGTTCACCGGGATAGAATGCCGCCTGCCGCCCGCGCGTCTCATCCTCGTTCAAAAGCGTGCCGCGCACCACGTCGAGCGGCTCTCCCCCATGGGTCATCACGTCTTCGGTCGTGGCGCGCAGGCTGGCGATGGCCATGGCCCGCGTGCCCGCCCCCGCATATTGCGCCCGATCCCGCGCCTCGCGGATCAGCGCCTGCATGATACCGCTCAGTCGGGAATGCTGGCTGTGGTGCAGATGGTCGGCCTTGGTCGCGGCAAAAAGAATTTTCTCGACCCGTTTGCCCCGCAGGAGCGTGCTCAGAAAGTTGTTCGTCCCCGGCCGGAACGCGCCCAGAATATCGGCCATGGCGCCGCGCAGGTCTTCGACCGCCTGCGGCCCTTGGTGGATCGCGCCAAGCGCGTCAACCAGCACCACCTGCCGATCGATCCGCGAAAAGTGATCGCGGAAGAAGGGCTGCACCACCTGTTTCTTATAGGCCTCGAACCGCCGCGCCATTTCGCGGATCAGCGATTTGCGCGGCGCGCCTTCCGATCCCGGCAGTGGCGCGAAGGTCAGCACCGGTGAGCCTGCAAGGTCACCGGGCAGCAAAAAGCGCCCCGGCGTGCAGTCGGAATAGCCATTGGCGCGGGCGGTTTGCAGATAGTCGGCAAAGCTGTCGGCAAGCCTGCGGGCGGTGGTTTCCTCCAACTCGGCATGAGGATCGGTCTGCTCGGCCAGCGCGCGGTAGCCCGCCGCCTCTTCACGCGACGCGATGCGTTCAATGACTTGCGCCGACCATTCGGCATAGGAGATATCCATCAGCGCCAGATCCAGCAGCCATTCGCCGGGGTAATCCACGATATCCAGATGCAGGGTGCGCGGCCCTTGCAGACCTGCAAGCAACCCATTGGGCCGCACCTTGAGCGAGAGCCGCAGTTCCGAAATCGCTCGCGTGCTCTCGGGCCAGTGGGGCGTCTTTCCGGTCAGCGCGGCGAGGTGGGTCTCATACTCGAACCGGGGCACGGTATCGTCGGGCTGGGGCTGCAGAAACGCCGCCTCAATCCGCCCCTCAGAGGCCGCGAGCAGCCCCGGCATCCGTCCCCGGTCCAGCAGGTTGGCCACCAGCGAGGTGATGAAAACCGTCTTGCCCGAACGCGCAAGCCCCGTGACCCCAAGCCGGATCACCGGCTCGAAAAACGTCTCGCCCACCGTGTCGGTGACATTCTCAAACTGCCGCCAAATCCCGTCGGCAATGCCTGTGATACCCAAAGCTGCGCCCGTCCTTCTTTCTTTGGCCTCAACATAGGGCCGGCAGGCAGGGATTGCCAGAAGCGCCCGCCCGCGCTAAGGCCCCGGTCATGCCCAGATATGCCCTGAAAATCGAATACCACGGCGCGCCCTTCAACGGGTGGCAGCGTCAGGTTGACCAGCCCACAGTGCAAGGCGCGATCGAGGCCGCTTTGGCCAAGCTGGAACCCGGTGACCACACCATCGCCGCCGCCGGGCGCACCGATACCGGGGTGCATGGGCTGGCGCAGGTTGCGCATTGCGACATGGCCCGCGATTGGTCGCCCTTCCGGCTGGGCGAGGCGCTGAACTATCACCTCAAGCCGCAGCCCATCGCGATCACCGATTGCGTGCTGGCGCCCGAAGATTTTCACGCCCGCTTTTCGGCGCTTGAGCGGCGCTACCACTTCCGCATCCTCAGCCGCCGCGCGCCGGCGGTGCATCAAGCGGGGCTGGTCTGGCAGATCAAACACCGCCTAGATGTCGCGGCCATGCAGGCAGCGGCGGATCTTTTGGTGGGCAAACATGATTTCACCACCTTCCGCTCGACCGTTTGTCAGGCGGAAAGCCCGGTGAAAACGCTGGACCGGTTACAGGTTTCGCAGGTCGAGACCAGGGCTGGGACGGAGTATCATTTCGACGTGCGCGCGCGGTCCTTCCTGCACAATCAGGTGCGCAGTTTCGTCGGTTCGCTGGAGCGGGTCGGCGCGGGGTCTTGGAGCGTGGCGGATATGGGCGCAGCACTTGCGGCGAAGGACCGTGCCGCCTGCGGGCCGGTCTGCCCGCCGCAGGGGTTATATCTAGCGCATGTGAGCTATCCGGTGGACCCGTTCGCTAAGGTGTGACGCGGACCATCGCCTGCCCGCGGGGTGGCGATGCTTCAGTCGGCTCATGCCACTTTATCGTGCAGCCTAGGGGCGCGTTACCCAGAGGACACCGCCCTTGGCGAAATCGCCTCCCCGACCGGGCGGGCAGGCGATGGTCCGGCGCCTTTGGCTTGTTTCCGGACCTATAAGCCCTCTTACGGCAGAGGCGTCCACGTCCCGTGGAATTTCCCCTCTTCGCTGATCCGCTCAAACCCATGCGCACCAAAGAAATCGCGCTGCGCTTGGATCATATTCGCCGTGCCCCGCGCCCGGCGCATGCTGTCATACCACGCCAGCGCCGCCGACAGCGCGGGCAGCGCCACGCCCAACAATGCGCCCGCCGCCACGACCCGGCGCAGCGCCGGAATGCTCTCTTCCAAACGTTTGCGCATCGCGGGGGCGAGGATCAGATGCCCGCCGGGCAATTCGCCCCGGAAGGCATCGGCAAACTCGTCCAAAAGCGCCGAGCGGATGATGCAGCCCGCGCGCCAAATCTCGGAGATCCGCGCCATGTCGAGGGACCAGCCAAACTCCTCTGACGCCGCCGACAGGATGCGAAAGCCCTGCGCGTGGCCGATGATCCGCCCCGCCAAAAGCGCCATCTCCAGATCCGCCACCTCGGGCAGCGGCGCGTCCTGCACGCCTTCGGGCAACAGTGGCTCGGCCATCTCGCGCACGAACTTCTCGCTCGACCATCCGCGCGCGCCGACGGCGGCTTCGATGGTATTGGCCGATTGCCCCATCTTGAGCGCTTCGATCAAGGTCCAGCGCCCGGTGCCCTTTTGCCCGGCCTGATCGCGGATCACATCGACCATCGGCGTGCCGGTCTGGGTATCGACCGACAAAAGCGCCGCGGCCGAGACTTCGATCAGATAGGAGTTCAGCGGCCCCTTGCGCCAATCGGCAAAGAGATTGCCAATTTCCACCGCGCCCTGCCCGCCCGCATCGCGCAGCAGGCCGTAGACTTCGGCGATCATCTGCATGTCGGCATATTCGATGCCGTTATGCACCGTTTTGACGAAATGCCCCGCCCCGTCGGGGCCGAGATGCGCCACGCAAGGCGTGCCCTCGAATTGCGCGGCAATCTTCTCGGCCATCGGTTTGAACTGGGTCCAAGAATGCGCGCTGCCGCCGACCATCATCGACGGGCCATTGCGCGCCCCGGCCTCCCCACCTGACACGCCCATGCCGACGAAATGCAGCCCCGTGCCTTCGAGTTCGGCACTACGGCGGCGGGTGTCGTGGAAATCGGCGTTGCCGCCGTCGATCAAAGTGTCGCCCTCATCCAGCAGCGGTTTGATCGCCTCGATCATCGCATCGACCGGCGCGCCGGAAGGGATCATGAAAAGAATGCTGCGCGGGCGGGCGATGGCGGCGACGAACTCCTCAAGCCGCTCGCTCCCGATCAGGCGCTCGGCCAGCGGTCCGGCCTCGTTAAGAAACGGTGCGATCCAATCGGCCTCTCGGTTACTGACCGCCACGGTAAATCCGTTGTCGGCCAAGTTCAGCGCCAGTGCCGAGCCCATGGTCCCCAGACCGTATACCCCGATATCGGCGCCTGCGCCCTGTGCTGCGCCCCCGTCCGCCTGCGTGCCAGTTGCCATAACGATCATGCCTCATTTCTAGCCTGTCATACTGCCAAGCCCGCCAATCCGGCAGGCCGCAGTTTGATTTGCGTTCGGGAAGACTATATAATGTGCGGATAACAAGAAAAACACCCGACCGAGGCATAGTTCTGTAATGACACAAGTATTTAGACGCGCATGGGAGGATATGGTCCTTCCTATTTTCAAACGTCCCCGCCGTGTGCAGGTTGCCGCCCTGTGCTACCGCGACACCGAGGCGGGTAAAAAGGTCCTGCTGATCACCAGCCGCGACACGGGCCGCTGGATTTTGCCCAAGGGCTGGCCGATCGACGGGTTGGACGGCGCCGGAGCCGCCTTGCAAGAAGCATGGGAAGAGGCCGGGGTGACCAATGCGGATATCGAATCCGATCCGATGGGCATTTTCGACTATGACAAGGGTCTCGGCGAAGGTTTGACCGTGCCCGTGACCACACAGGTCTACCTCACCCGCGTCCGCGATCTGAGCGAGGAATACCCCGAAGCGGGCATGCGCAAACGCGCGTGGTTCACCCCGCAAGAGGCATCGGAACTCGTGGATGAGCCTGATCTTAAAGCAATCTTATCTGCCTTCCATTAAGCCCCTTCGGCGCCGGGCCGCTGTCCGGTGCCATTTCCCCCCTGCCCCATTGCCGCCCCTGCCCGTTTCGGGATGTTACAATTTTGTGACAGGGTGACTTGCGCCCTCGGTAGCCTTATGTCACCCCCCGCTGAACGTTAGGATCGGAGATCATACAGGAATGGCAACGGAACCGCAGGGCAGCCAGTGGAAGACACTGGACAAGGACCTCAACCGCATTTCGCAAGTCGAACTGGCCGCGACCTATGTCGCCCGCCCCCTCGTGGCGCCGGGCATCGCGCTGGCCTTTATCGTGGTGGCAGGTGCCGTTGCGGCGGTAATCTTCGGGCAGCAGCCCTCCAGCTTTGTCGTGATCGCCGCGGCGGTCTTTGGCGCCTATATGGCGGTGAACATCGGCGCGAATGACGTGGCCAACAACATGGGCCCCGCCGTGGGGGCTAATGCGCTGACCATGGGCGGCGCCATCGTCATCGCGGCCCTGTGCGAATCCGCCGGGGCGCTTCTGGCGGGGGGCGATGTCGTCTCGACCATTTCCAAGGGCATCATCGACCCGGCGAGTGTTGCGGACACGCGCATCTTCATCTGGGCGATGATGGCGGCGCTGGTCTCCTCCGCGCTCTGGGTCAACCTTGCCACATGGGTCGGCGCGCCGGTCTCGACCACCCATTCGGTCGTCGGCGGGGTCATGGGCGCGGGCATCGCAGCAGCGGGCCTTGGCGCGGTGAACTGGAGCTCGATGAGCATGATCGCCGCAAGCTGGGTGATCTCGCCCGTATTGGGCGGCGCCGTAGCGGCGATGTTCTTGGCCTTCATCAAAGCGCGCATCCTCTACCAAGATGACAAGATCGCTGCTTCGCGCACTTGGGTGCCGGTGCTGGTGGGGCTGATGGCCGGTGTCTTTGCCGCCTATCTGGCGCTGAAGGGGCTGAAAAAGATCATCAGCATCGATATGCCGGTCGCCCTGATCATCGGGCTTGTGACGGGGCTTGTGGTCTATGCCATTTCCGCCCCGCTGATCCGCCGCGCCTCGGAAGGGATGGAGAACCGCAACCGCTCAGTCAAAACGCTCTTTGGCCTGCCGCTGGTCCTCTCCGCCGCGCTGCTCAGCTTTGCCCATGGGGCCAATGATGTGGCCAATGCGGTTGGCCCGCTGGCGGCGATCGTCCATGCGACCGAGTTCGGCGGTTTCGAGGATAAGGTGAGCATTCCCACATGGGTGATGATCATCGGGGCCTTCGGCATCTCCTTCGGTCTGTTCCTATTCGGGCCGAAACTGATCCGCATGGTCGGCAGCCAGATCACCAAGCTGAACCCGATGCGCGCCTATTGCGTGGCGCTTTCGGCGGCGATCACGGTGATCGTGGCGTCGTGGCTGGGCCTGCCCGTGTCTTCGACCCATATCGCCGTGGGCGGGGTCTTTGGCGTGGGCTTTTACCGCGAATGGCATATGGAGCGTCGGCTGCGCCGGATCGGGGCCAAGACCGGTGAGGTCAAGCGTATCGCCAAGGAAGAACGCCGCCGCCGCAAGCTGGTGCGCCGCTCGCATTTCATGACCATCGTCGCGGCTTGGGTGATCACCGTGCCCGCAGCGGCGCTGCTCTCTGGCATCGTCTTTTGGGTGCTCAACGCCTTCGTGAACTAAGATCAGGCGCGGGCGCGCCTCACCCCTCTTGCCGGTCCTGCCCTGCCGCCATTTCGGCCCGCAGGGCGGTGACCGGCAAATGCGGCAGCCCTTCATCCGCAAGCTCTGCCCAGCCCATCACCCGCAGCACCATATCCGTCACCGGCGTCGCCCGGCCAAGCGCCCTTGCGCGGCGCTGCACCTCGCCTTGGAGCGCATCGATCTCGGTCGGGCGGCGCGCGGCGAGGTCTTGCGCCATGGAGGTCCGCGCCTGCGGGTCGATCTGCAACATGGCCGCAGCGACGCGGGTAAAAATCGGCGTCGGCAGGCGCAGGAGTGTCGGCACCAGCCGCGCCGGGATCGGCGTGGTCATGGCGGGGCGGATCTTGTCGGCGCGCAGAACCGCCAGCGCCTCGGCCCATTGATCGGCCATCAGACGCCGCCACGCCCGATCCTGCAACTGCGCTTGCAACGGCAGACCGCTTAAAGCGTTCAGGGCATTGTTGAGGTTCATCAGGAACTTGCCCCATTGCAGGGCGGTGATATCGGCGCGTTCCTCTACCTTCAGGTCCGGCAGCGACAGCCGCGCGGCCAGATCAGCCGGGCCCGCCTCGATCACCAAATCGCCCGAGCTTGCCCGGTGGTAGCAGCCCTGCCCCATGGCCACGACGTTGAACGGCACCAGCCCCGCGCGCAGATCATGCTGCGGCAGATGCTGGGCCAAGGCCGCGCGGTTGCCCATGCCGTTTTGCAGGCTGATGACCTGCACGCCCGGCCCGCTATGGCGGGCGATCAGCCGGGCCATGTCTTCGGTGTCGCGCGATTTGACCGTGACCAGCACGATATCGGCATCGCGCAGACAGGTCTCATCCCCGGCAAGGTTCAGATCATCCGGCGAGAGGTAGCGCGCCATGCCGCCGAAATCCGTCAGGGTCAGCCCATGGGTGCGGATTTCGGCCTGAATGCGGGGCCGCGCCAGTAGGGTCACGGCATGGCCTGCCCCGGCCAGCAGCCCGCCGACAAAGCAGCCCACCGCCCCCGCGCCCGCAACAACGATGCGGGGGCCGTCGCTCATGCGCCGAGACACCAGCGCATGACGGCTTTCTGCGCGTGCAGACGGTTCTCGGCCTCGTCAAAGATCACCGAATGCGGCCCATCCATGACCGAGCTTGTCGCCTCGTCATCGCGGTGCGCAGGCAGGCAATGCATGAAGAGCGCGTCGGGCTTGGCCAGCGCCATCAGCGCGTCGTTCACCTGATAGCCGCGCAGCTGGTTGTGCCGCCGCTCCCGCGCCGACTGCGGATCATGCATGCTAACCCAAGTGTCGGTGACCACCAGATCGGCACCCTCCACGGCCTTCTGGGGGTCGCGCTCAGTGGTATAAAGCCCGTCGAGCGCGCGCTCGGGGTCGAGCGGCTCCGGCCCGGTGAAGACAAGATCGAAGTCGAACTGCTTGGCCGCATGGGCGAAACTGGCGAAGACGTTGTTGCCGTCGCCCGACCAGACCACCTTGCGCCCTTTGATCGGGCCGCGGTGTTCTTCAAAGGTCTGGATGTCGGCCATGATCTGGCAAGGATGCGTGCGGTTGGTCAGCCCGTTGATCACCGGAACGGTGGCATATTCCGCCATCTCCAGCAGGGTCTGCTCTTCGAAGGTGCGGATCATGATCATGTCGACATAGCGCGACAGCACGCGGGCGGTGTCGGCGATGGTCTCACCATGGCCAAGCTGCATGTCAGCACCCGAAAGCACCATCGTCTGCCCGCCCATCTGACGCACGCCCACGTCGAAGGAGACACGCGTCCGGGTCGAGGGCTTCTCAAAAATCAGCGCGACCATGTGATCCTTCAACGGCTGTTCATCATCCGGCGCGCCGCGCGGGCGGCCGTTGCGCGCGGCTTTCATGGCGGCGGCATTGTCGATGATCTGCCGCAGATCGGCGGGGTCGGTTTGGTGGATATCGAGGAAATGGTTCATCTGTCGTCTCTGTCTTGCGGGGTCCAAGGCCACGGCCTTGAAAGCCCGAGGAATGTTTTGGGGTGAATGGCGCTCAGGCCGGGGTCAGGTCACGCGCGATGGCATCAAGGCGGGTCACCGCCTCGGCAATCTCATCGTCGGAAATGGTCAGCGGCGGAAGCAGGCGGATCACATTATCGGCGGCGGGCACGGTGATCAGCTCATGGGCATAGCCCGAGGCGACCACATCGGCATTCGCCGCTTTGCATTTCAGCCCCAGCATCAGCCCCGCGCCGCGCACCTCTTCAAAGACCTCCGGATGCTCAGCCACCAGCCCTTCGAGACGCTGACGCAGCAGCCCCGCCTTGCGGCTCACCTCGGCCAGAAAGGCCGCGTCGGCCACCACATCCAGCACGGCGCAGCCCACGGCACAGCCCAGCGGGTTGCCGCCATAGGTCGAGCCATGGGTGCCTGCGGTCATGCCCGAGGCCGCCTTTTCCGTGGCCAGTACGGCGCCCAGCGGAAAGCCCCCGCCGATGCCCTTGGCGACCATCATGATATCAGGGGTGATCCCGGCCCATTCATGGGCAAAGAGCCGCCCGGTCCGGCCCACGCCGCATTGCACCTCATCGCAAATCAGCAAAAGCCCGTGAGCGTCGCAAAGCGCGCGCATCTGCTGCAATTCGGCATCCGGCACGGCGCGGATACCGCCTTCGCCCTGTACCGGCTCGACCATGATGGCGGCGGTCTTGTCGGTGATGGCGGCCTCAAGTGCGGCGCTGTCGCCAAGGTCGAGATGCACGAAACCCGGCAGTTGCGGGCCGAAGCCTTTGGTCATCTTCTCAGACCCCGCCGCCGCGATCCCGGCGGAAGAGCGGCCGTGAAAGGCTCCGTTGAAGGTGATGATCTCGACCCGCTCGGGCTGGCCCGCCTCATAGAAATACTTGCGCGCCATCTTCACCGCCAATTCGCAGGCCTCGGTCCCCGAATTGCAAAAGAAGGCCGTGTCGGCAAAGGTCTCGGCCACCAGCCGATCGGCCAGCGCCTCTTGCTGCGGAATGTGGTA
The DNA here is from genome assembly GCF_043557285.1 of Sulfitobacter sp. 1A13421. Lineage (NCBI taxonomy): Bacteria > Pseudomonadati > Pseudomonadota > Alphaproteobacteria > Rhodobacterales > Roseobacteraceae > Sulfitobacter > Sulfitobacter sp. 1A13421. The sequence goes on along the minus strand of NZ_JBIFFQ010000010.1, from coordinate 87,710 downwards.
GAGGTTCGACGTATGCCACAGCGCCTGCGCCTGATCGGTCAGCGCCTTCACCAGCGCCGGATGCGCATGGCCAAGCGCGTTCACCGCGATCCCCGCGCCCAGATCAAGAAAACGTCGTCCATCCGCCTCGATCAGCCAAGTGCCTTCGCCTTTGACGAAGGTCAAAGGAGCGCGATTATAGGTTGGCAGAACGGAAGGGATCATCTGTTTGTCCTTGAAAGAGGGCCGTGTCACGCCGGTAAAAGGGCATGGGGCTGGCGCAGGGTCAATGGGATTTGCTTGTTTTTGAAAGGATGCAGCACGCAGGCTGCGAGATCAGGCCATCACGCCGCCCCAAGGGGGGGGGGCACCATGTTATCGGACGAAGCGTCGTCGGATGGAATATGCGGCAGATTTGATCATGGCTCTTGCATAGCCGCCCTTCATCCCCCACGTAAAGCCCCAATCGCAGCGCCCCGCGCCCGGAGGGCATCGGCGCTTGCACCTGCGGCCCCAGAAGATAAAATGGGGGCCGATACACTGACAAAGCGGTCCGGGCTAGGGGGCCGCTTTTTAACTGGGGAACCCCGTATGTCCTGGACTGATGAGCGCGTAGAGACACTGAAAAAGATGTGGGGCGAAGGCCAGTCCGCCAGCCAGATCGCGAAAGAACTGGGTGGGGTGACGCGCAACGCCGTGATCGGCAAGGTGCACCGTCTGGGCCTGTCGAACCGCACCGCGGGCGCGCCTGCCGCCGCGGCGGCGACTGCCAAGCCGGAGCCCAAGGCCAAGCCCGCAGCCCCCAAGGCCGAGGCCAAGGCGAAGCCCGCCGCCAAAGCCGCGCCCGAGCCGGAGGCCGAAGCCGCCCCCGCGCCCGAAGCCGAAGAGCCCGCCGCAGCCCCGGCGCCCAAGCCCAACCTGCCCGCACGCAAGCAGATCATCCCCGCAGGCCAACCCCTGCCGCCGCAGCCGTCGGCGAATGAGATCAGCCCAGAGGCGCTTGCCAAGGTCAGCGAAGTCGAGAAGAAGGCCAAGAAGATCGGCCTGATGGAACTGACAGAACGCACCTGCAAATGGCCCGTGGGCGACCCGGCGACCGATGATTTCTGGTTCTGCGGCCTGCCCGTGCAGCAGGGCAAACCCTATTGCGAGGCCCATGTCGGCGTCGCCTTCCAACCGATGAGCGCCCGGCGCGACCGCCGCCGCTGAGACGGTCAGGATAAAATGAAAAAAGGCGGGCGGGCTTGAGTGCCCTGCCCGCCTCTTTCTTTGCCTGAGGCCTAGATCAGCGCAGTTTCGGCGGTTTCGCCGGATCGCTGCCCGGGGCCATCCGGGGCGTGTTCTGCAAAGGCTCCATCTGCGGCAGGTCAAAACGCAGGCCGACGCGGGCCAGCTTCTCGACCACCGCGTCATTGGGGCCGAAGAAGCCGACATCCATCGCCCCCGCCTCGATCCCCGAAAAGGTCAGCGCCTCAGACGCGGCGCGCACCAGCGCGTCTTGCGCGCGGGGGATCGCACCGACGAAGGCCAGCAGATGCCCGCGCCCGCCGCCGCTGTATTCGACACCGACAAGGAAGGCCCCTGCCGCCATGCCCGTGGCCGTGGCGAGCTTTGCGTCAATCGCGGCGATCAGCGTCTCGGGCAAGCCCTGCGGCGGGAACACGCGGTCGATGCCCGCCTCCACCTCGCCCGGCGCATGGGCCAGGGTGTTGCGCAGCCAGTCCATCGCCTCGGCAGGCAGCAGGATCTCGGACGGGGCCACGCCGATATTCACCGCCATGCCCAAGGGCTGCCCCTCCAACATCGCGGCAATCGCACGGCCCGAGAGCGCCACGTAAGGAGATGCCTCCCCCACATGGGCCGAGAGCCGCGCCGCGCGGTCGAAGACCATAACATAGCTATCGTCAAGCAGCACCGGGCTGATCTGATCGCCCTGCGGCTCATTCTCAAGCAGCATGAAAAGCTCGACATCCGCGATACGCTCGTAAAATCGCAGCCGCGCCGCGTCGTCGTCGGGGGCGGAGGTCATCGCGGCATGGGCTTGGTCGAGCGGGGTCGGCTCGGTCTTGGGGTCAGTTTGGCGGTCGGTCATTCATCACCTCGGACACGGCGGCGCGCAGACGGGGCAAGACCTCTTCCGCGAACCAGGGATTCTTGTTCAACCATCCGGTATTGCGCCACGACGGATGAGGCAAGGCAAAGACCCCCGGTGGATGATCCCGCCAGCCGGCCACGGCCTCGGTCACGTTGCGAAATCCGGGCAGGTGATATTTCATCGCATAGGCCCCGATCAGCACCGTGAGCCGCAGATCGGGCAGCATCTCCAGCACCGGTTTGCGCCAAGTCTGCGCACAGATACGCGGCGGCGGCAGGTCACTGCCCTTGGCGTCATAGCCCGGAAAGCAAAATCCCATCGGCACGATGGCGACCCTGTCGCGGTCATAGAATGTCGCCTCATCCAGCCCCAGCCAGTCGCGCAGGCGGGTGCCGGACATATCCCAGAACGGCTTGCCCGCCTCATGCACCCGCTTGCCGGGCGCTTGGCTGGCGATCAGCAGCCGCGCGCCGGGTTTAAACCAGACGATGGGCCGCGGGCGATGCTGGGTGGCGGTCACGGCGAAACGCTCGGCACAAAGGCGGCAGGCCGCCAGATCATCTCGGATATCCTTCATGAGCAGGAGATAAGCGGAAGGGGCAAAAGATAAAGGGCGGCGGGCCATCACTTCGACAATTATCGAAATAAACCTTGCATCGCGCTGACGTTTCGATATTTCTAGAATCATGAAACAAGAATCCGCAACCCCCGCCCTCACCCTCGCCGCCAGCAGCTTTGCGGCGCTTGGATCGGAACAACGCCTTCTGGTGCTGCGCACGCTGGTGCGCGCCGGATCAGAGGGGCTAAACATCGGCACGCTGGGCGAACGCACCGGCGTGACCGGCTCGACCCTGACACATCATCTGAAACTCTTGGCCTCTGCCGGTCTGGTGAAACAGGAAAAACAAGGCCGCAGCACCATCTGCGCCGCCGTTGCCTATGAAGAAGTGCAAGCACTGGCGAATTTCCTGCTGACCGAATGCTGCGCGGACGCAATCGACGGCTGCACGGAGCACAACCATGGCTGATACCACACAAACCCTCCCCGCGCTGCACCGCTTGGCCTTTTTGAAAGGCGCTTGGGGCATCACGCTGGCGCTCTTGGCGCTGATCGCGCTGCTGGATTCGCCACAGGTCATGCCGACGGTCATCTTCGCGTCTGAGGCGCTTTTGCACACCGCCCCCTTCATCGCCTTCGCGGTGCTGGCCGTGGCCTATCTCAAAGCCAGCGGGGCGGAGAGCCTGCTTGCCCGCGCGTTCGAGGGCAACCCGGCGCGGATGGTGGTGATGGCAGCGGCGCTTGGCGGCTTGTCCCCCTTTTGCAGTTGCGAGGTAATCCCCTTTATCGCCGCGCTGCTGGCCGTCGGCGCTCCGCTCGGCGCGGTGATGGCCTTTTGGCTGGCCTCCCCGCTGATGGACCCGGCGATGTTCGCGATCACCTCAGGCACGCTCGGCTTCGACTTCGCCTTGGCGAAAACCATCGCGGCGCTTGGCGTCGGCATGTTTGGGGGCTTCACCGTCATGGCCCTGTCCCGCACGCCGATTTTCAACGACCCCCTGCGCCCCCAGCCCGCGAAAAGCAGCTGCTGTTCTTCGGCCAAACCCTTCTCCGGCGCGCCGGTTTGGAAGTTCTGGCAAGAGGCCGAGCGCCGCGCGAGTTTTGCCGACACGGCACTGACCAATGCGCTGTTCCTCGTCAAATGGCTGACCCTCGCCTATGTGGTCGAAGCCCTCATGCTGACCTATGTGCCCGCGGAATGGATCGCCAATGTCTTGGGCGGCACCGGGATCATGCCGATCATTCTGGGCGCATTCGTGGGCGCACCGGCCTACCTGAATGGCTATGCCGCCGTGCCCCTGATCGACGCGCTGCTGGCGCAAGGGATGACCCAAGGCGCGGCCATGTCCTTTGTCGTGGCGGGTGGGGTAAGCTGCATTCCGGCGGCCATCGCGGTCTGGGCACTGGTGAAACCGCATGTCTTCGCCGCCTATATCGGTTTTGCCTTCGTCGGAGCGATCTTTGCGGGTGTGATCTGGCAGTTGGTGGCGTGACCGCGTCAAACTGACGACCCGAATGCGGGGGCGGTAGAAATGCCGCCCCCTTTTTCGTTTCGACTGTTACTGAGGCGAGGGCAGATGTCGCCCCCGCCGAGAGGCCGGGCAGCGAGGCGCTCGCGACTTACGCCGCCGCGCGCTCTCCGTCTGGCTTTTCGGAAGGTTCATCCCCAATCGGCCCCTCGCCATTCACCATGTCTTTGACGGCCATCCCATGGGGCAACTCCTTCCCCGTACCATTGCCCAAGGGCATATCGATATAGAAGGTCGTGCCGGGGCCGTCGTTCTTGAAATAGTCGATCTGCCCGCCCAAGGCTTCGATAATCCGTTTCGAGATGTTCATTCCCAGCCCGGTGCCGCCGACGGCCCGCTGGTCCGAGGAATCGATCTGCGAGAATTCGTCAAAAACCTTCTCGCGCTCGGATTCGGCAAGGCCGATCCCCTCGTCGATCACGCTGATCCGCACCTTGTCGCCACGGTTGACCGAGGTAACCTTGACCGTCGACCCTGCGGGCGAGAATTTGGCCGCGTTCGACAGCAGGTTGGACATCACCTGTTGCAGGCGCTTTTCATCCGTGGCGATCCCCGCAGGCTCCGACGGTTTGGCATAGCGCAGCGTCACGCCAAGGTTGCCTGCAAAGGATTGGTTCAACTCAATCGCGTCTTCGATGATGGTCTGCACCTCAAGCGGTTCGATATCAAAGCTGATCTTGCCCGCCTCGAACTTTTGCAGGTCGAGAATCTCGTTAATGATCGACGTCAGCCGCGCCGAGTTGCGCTGCGCGATCTTTAACACTTTCTCCATCTGCGGGGTCATTTCGCCCAAAACCCCGGCGCAGGCCATATCGAGCGACCCTTTGATCGAGGTCATCGGCGTGCGCAGCTCATGGCTGATGGTCGAGACGAATTCGGTCTTCACCTTGAACGCGATCTTGGTTTTCTCATGCTCGACCTTCAGCTCTTCAAGCTGGCGCAGATTTGTGCGGTACATCTTGAGGAAGATGCGAGAGCAATCGACGATGAAATAGAGCACGAAGACCACGGTGAACAACTGGGTCCAAAGCTCGGATTCGATGCTCGCCCCCGTGCGCACGATGTCCCAGATCGGGATGAAGAGGAATGTCGCGCCATAGATCGCAAGCCGCAGCATCAGCACCGGCAGGATATGGTGGTTGTTCATCGAGGCGAAAAGCGCGGCCGCGAAAAGGAAGAAGAGCGGCAGGAAATGCGTCGTCGCCCCCTGCTGTAACGCGATCCCAAGGGCGAAATAGCTGATCACCCCGGCGCTCAGCACCGTGCCGATATAGATGCGGTTCATGAACAAACGCGCCAAACGTGGGCTGCGCCCCCGCCAGCGGGTGATGCGCAGGAAAAGCAGATAGTCGAAAGTCTCGGAAATCGCGATCAGGATCACGGTCGAGATCGACAGCCACAGATCGTAGTAAAACGCAGACAGGAAAATGGCCGCCGCAAAGATCATCTGCCGCTGCCAGAACAGGTTAACGCCGACTTGGGAGTAATCCCGCATCTGCTGTACCTTTGTCGCGTCTGCCAGATGCGGCGTTTGAATCGGGCCGTATGTTACTTTTTCCTGCGACATCGCTCTCGTTTTCTTCGGTCGGCTGCTCGAATGCCGGCATTCTGCCGATAAACGCCTTTAACATGTTGCATTTCGGCATCGAAGCACATGCTAGACGCGATCATCTTCCCTTCTACACCCGGAAATGGGACATAAGCATGGCCATTTCATGCAACTAGAGGTTAGCCTCTTGATAAGAGGTATTTTTACAGCGAATTTTCGAGGTCCAACATGAGTCTGCAAGGACGGAGCTTCAGTGGAAAATCTTGGCAGGATGTTCTTCCCGAACTGACGCCACAGGACGCTAAGGCGCTGGAAGTAAAGAACAACCGCTTTCCACGAAAACTGCTTAACAGCAAATCGACAGAGACTGACCCCTATAGCCCCGAAGCCCTTGCCCGCGCCAACCCATATATGCGTGCCACAACTTTGTCATTTTTGAACATGCATCAGCACGGGGAATTATTCGTCAACTTCCTCCGGGCGCGGCGCCGAATCTTTATCGACGACAAGCAATGGGATCTCCCTCAGGTTGATGGGATGGAGTTTGACCAATACGACACGCCCCGCGCGCGTTGGATCGTTTTGCATGAATATGGGGAGGTCATGGGCGGGGTCCGCCTGATGCCCACCACCTCGACCTGCGCGCAATACAGCTACATGCTGCGCGATGCGCAACTGGGGATGCTGCCGGACATTCCGCAGGACGTGCTGTTCTTCAAAGCGCCTGTGCGCGACGACATCTGGGAAGCCACCCGCCTGTTCCTGACCAGCGCAGTCCCTGCCCAACGCCGCATCGCCGTGCAACGTATGCTGATGAACCAGATGGCCGGTGCCGCCTATGCCATGGGCGCCAGCCATGTTCTGGGCATCGTGCCCGCCACCTTCAGCCGCTGGATGACCCGGCTTGGCCTGATGAGCGCCGTGCCCGTGGGCCCGGTGCAAAACATCGACGGTGACCGCACGCAGGCGGCCTTGATGAACGTCAGCTACATCGGCGAGATGGCCCCGACCGAGAGCACCCACACGTTGCACTGACCCCCGCGCGGGCGCGGGCCGATATGCCCTCCTCTTATGCCCCCTCTCCCGCAGGATACCCGTCCTGCGGGCAGCAAGTTTTACCGTCACCAAACAGCCCCACGCGGCACCCTGCCCCAGCGAACGCCCGCGTTTCGACATATTGTGGTCAAATTCCGTGAATAAACGGTTAAGATACCTCTGATACCAGAGGCGCCGCGACGCCCCGCTTAGCACCAACCGGAGCAGCGAATGCTGGAATTTGAAAATGTGTCCAAGTCCTTTTGGACGGGATCGCAGCACAAGGTCATTCTTGACCGGGTGTCTTTTCGCGTGGAGCTTGGCAACTCCTTGGGCATTCTGGCCCCCAACGGCACCGGCAAAACGACCCTGATCAACATGATGGCCGGGCTGGAAAAACCCGACGAAGGAGAGATTAGGCGCGGCTGTAACATCTCGTTTCCATTGGGTTTTATGGGCGGGGTGGTCAATAAAGTCTCAGCCATGGAGAACGCCCGCTATATCGCGCGGCTCTATGGGCTTGACCCTGATTACGTCGAAAGCTTTTGCCGCTGGCTCTGCGGTTTGGGGGAATATTTTGACCAGCCGCTCGGCACCTATTCTGCCGGGATGCGGGCGCGTTTCTCATTCGCGCTGATGTTGGCGCTAGATTTTGATATCTATCTGATTGACGAAGGCATGCCCGGCACGACAGACGTGGAATTTAACCGCAAGGCGGGTGATATTCTGAAAGAACGGCTGCGGACCACGACGATCATCATCGTCTCGCATCAGGCCCATACGCTTGAGAAATTTGCCCGCTCCGCCGCTGTCCTTTTGGACGGCAAGCTACATATGTTCGACACCTTGGAAGAAGCGAAACAGCTCTATGACTACGAAACCCAAGGCTAGAAAATTCCGCATCCGCAAAGCGCCGCCCCCCTCGGGCAGCAGCGCCGCGCCGAGCAGCGCCGAGAAGGCGCAGGCGGGCCAGACCGACGCCGAAAAGGCCGCGCGCAAGGCCAAGCTGCGCGCCGTCGCCGATGCGACCGAGGTGGAACCCTCGCACAGCAAGGAAGCCTTGGAACATGCCGCCCGCAGCGGCAAAGCGCCCCATTCCGAGAGCGCCCGCTCGGGCGAGGTGTCCTCCGCCAATGAAGTCTCGGCCGAGCAGGACATCGACGCGATCCGCCGCGAAGGGCTGACAGGCCGCCAATTGCGCATGGCGCGGCGGGTGGCGCAGAAACACGGGCTGGCGCCAACCTCGGATTTCGACGCGGTGCGCCTTTTGCGGGCCAAGGGGATCGACCCGTTTCAGCGGTCCAACATGCTGGAACTCGTGGTGCCGCAGGCGGGTGATCCGGCGGACAGCGGCCTGCCCGCCACCCGCGGCCAGCCCGGCGACCCGAAGGTGCAACTGCCCCAGACCACGCCCCGCGGCCCGCGCGGCCTGCCCTCGACCGATGTCAGCCCCGCCGAGCGCCGCCAGCGCGAGATCTCGGACATTCAGCGCGACATCACCCGCCGCCGCCGCCGCAAAGCGGCCATGCTGCTGGTCCGGCTGGCCTTTTTCGTCATGCTGCCCACCATCGCCGCGGGTTACTATTTCTACAAAATCGCCACACCGATGTATGCCACCGAAAGCCAGTTTCTGATCATTCAGAACGAAGGTGGCGGCGGCTCCAGCCCCTTTGGCGGGCTGCTGCCCACGCAATTCGCCAATAGCGCCGACAGCATTGCCACGCAGGCCTATCTGCAATCGAAAGACGCGATGCTGCGCCTCGACGAAGACGCAGGGTTCCGCGCCCATTTCGCCGACCCTGAGATCGACGCGATCCAACGGCTTTCGGAAAACCCCAGCAACGAAGAAGCCTACAAAACCTACAAGAAGAACGTCAAAATCGGTTACGACCCGACCGAAGGCGTGATCCGGATGGAGGTGATCGCCGCCGATCCCGAGGTCTCGGAAGAATTCTCGAAACGTCTGCTCACCTATGCCGAAGAGCGGGTGAATGACCTGAGCAAGCAAAAGCGCGAAGACGGGATGCGCGACGCGCTGGAGGGTTATGAAACCGCGCTGGAGAACCGCCGCGCGGCGCAGGAGGCGCTGATCAAATTGCAGGTCGACAACAACGTCGACCCCGAGGCGATGATCGCGTCGATCCGCACGCAGATCACCAATTACGAGACCCTGTTGATCGAAAAGGAACTCGAACTCGCCGCCCTGCTCGACAACCAGCGCCCGAACCAAGCCAAGGTCGATGGCGCGCGCGGGGATGTGCGACGGCTGCGCGAGCAGCTCACCAAACTGCGCGAGCGGATGACCGCCGCCAATGAAGGCGAAAACTCGCTGGCGCAACAGGCGGTCGCCGCCCAGCTTGCCCAGGCCGATCTCGCCTCTGCCGACATGGTGCTGCAAAGCGCGCAAACCGCAATGGAACAGGCCCGAACCGAGGCCGGGCGGCAGGTCCGCTACCTCACCGTGGCGGTCAACCCCGTGGCCCCGGACGAGGCGACCTACCCCCGCAAGTTCGAAAACACGATATTGGCTTTCCTTATCTTTGCAGGCATCTACCTGATGTTGTCCCTGACAGCGTCCATTCTAAGAGAACAGGTAACTTCATGACCCAGCTGCGCATTGGCAATCTAACCGTCGGCAATGATCGTCCCCTCACCGTGATCGCTGGCCCCTGCCAGTTGGAGAGCGAAGACCACGCGCAGATGGTCGCGGGGGTGTTGAAAGAGGCCTGTGACGCCGCATGCGCGCAGTTCATCTTCAAGGGCAGCTATGACAAGGCCAACCGCACCTCCCTCTCGGGTAAACGCGGTTTGGGCATCGAAAAGGGGCTGCAAGTCCTGCAATCTGTGGCGCGTGCCAATGACGTGCCGGTGCTGACGGATGTGCATAATGAGGCGCAATGCGCACAGGCCGGTGACGTGGTCGACGTGCTGCAAATCCCCGCCTTCCTCTGCCGCCAAACCGACCTGCTGCTCGCCGCCGGGGAGACGGGAAAGGCGGTGAACGTGAAGAAGGGTCAGTTCCTCGCCCCCTGGGAGATGCAGAACATCGTCGATAAGATCGAAAGCACCGGGAACCGCAACATCCTGCTGACCGAACGCGGCACGACCTTCGGCTACAACACGCTGGTTGCCGACATGCGCAGCCTGCCGCAGATGGCCCAGACCGGCTACCCGGTGGTGATGGACGCGACACACTCCGTCGCCCAGCCCGGCGGCAAGGGCGGGTCTTCGGGCGGACAGCGTGAGTTTGCCCCGGTCATGGCCCGCGGTGCTGCCGCCATCGGCGTTGCGGCGATCTTCATGGAAACCCACGAAGACCCCGACCGCGCGCCTAGCGACGGGCCCAATATGATCTACCTCGACCAGATGCCGGGGCTGATCAACCTTTTGATGCAATTCGACGCGCTGGCCAAAAGCCACCCGCTGACTTTCTAAATTTATCTTAAAAAGCGAGTATTTGACGTGACTAAACCGGCCTCCACCGTGACCCCGAACACTTGGGAATTTCTGCGCGATGCGATGATCACCCCCACAGGTTTCCGCGAATATGACGCGCGTTGGAAATACCCCGACGATATCAATCTGCCCGGCATCACCGCCCTCGGCCTTGGCCTTGGCACGCAGATGCATGCGCGTGGGATTGAGCCTGTCATCGCCGTGGGCAATGACTATCGCGACTATTCGCTCTCAATCAAAAATGCGCTGATGCTGGGGCTGATGCAGGCCGGGATCACGGTTAAGGATATCGGCCCGGCGCTTTCCCCAATGGCCTATTTCGCCCAGTTCCACCTCGATGCCCCTGCCGTTGCCATGGTCACGGCGAGCCACAACCCGAACGGCTGGACCGGCGTCAAAATGGGTTTTCAGCGCCCCCTCACCCACGGCCCGGACGAGATGGCCGAACTGCGCGACATCGTCCTGAATGGCCGCGGCGAGCAGCGCCCGGGCGGGGCTTATGAGTTCGTCGACGGCGTGCGCGAAGCCTATTTGGATGACCTTGTGGCTGACTTCAAAATGACCCGCAAACTGAAAGTCGTTTGCGCCACCGGCAATGGCACCGCGTCGGCCTTCGCGCCCGAGCTGTTCCGCCGTTTGGGGGTCGAAGTCGTCGATAGCCACAACACGCTCGACTACACCTTCCCCCATTACAACCCAAACCCCGAAGCCATGGAGATGCTGCACGACATGGCCGACAGCGTCCGCGTCTCCGGCGCTGATCTGGCGCTTGGTTTCGACGGGGACGGGGACCGCTGCGGCGTGGTGGATGACGAGGGCGAAGAGATCTTCGCCGACAAGATGGGCGTCATCATGGCCCGCGATCTGGCCAAGCTGCACCCAAACAGCACCTTCGTCGCCGATGTGAAGTCCACCGGTCTCTTTGCCTCGGACCCTGAGTTGCAGAAATACGGGGCCAAGGCGGACTATTGGAAAACCGGCCATAGCCACATGAAACGCCGGGTCAAAGAACTGGGCGCGCTGGCGGGGTTCGAAAAGTCCGGCCACTATTTCTTGGCCGAGCCGATTGGCCGTGGCTATGACTGCGGCATGCGCGTTGCGGTGGAAATCTGCAAACTGATGGACCGCAACCCCGACAAATCCATGTCGGACCTGCGCCGCGCCCTGCCTCAGACCTATTCGACGCCCACAATGTCGCCCTATGCCTCGGACACCGAGAAATACGACATCCTCGACCGGATCGTGCAAAAGCTCACAGCCAAGGCCGATGCCGGGGACAAGATCGGCGGTCGCGCGATTGCCGAGGTTATTACAGTCAACGGCGCACGCGTCATGCTCGACAACGGCGGCTGGGGCCTTGTGCGGGCTTCCTCCAACACGCCGAACCTCGTCGTGGTCTGCGAAAGCCCCGAATCTGACGCCGAAATGCGCGCGATCTTCGCCGATATCGATGCGGTGATCCGCACAGAGCCGGGCGTGGGCGATTACGATCAATCGATCTGATCGCCATTTACGGCACCAGAACGACAATGGCCCGGGGCATCGCCACCGGGCCTTTTTTCTTTGAACTAAAAGAGCTTACTTCAGCGCCGCTTCGCAGAAGGCGCGAATGCGATCGGCATCCTTCACCCCCGGCGCGCTCTCGACCCCCGAAGAGACATCAACCTGCCGCGCCCCGGTGAGGGCAATCGCCTCCCCCACGTTGTCGGCATTCAGCCCCCCGGCAAGCATCCAAGGCTTGGGCCAGCGACGCCCAGCGATCAGCCGCCAGTCAAAGGCTAAACCGTTGCCCCCCGGCAGCACCGCGTCCTTGGGCGGTTTGGCATCGACCAAAAGCTGATCCGCGACGGTGACATAGTCGTTCAGCAGCGCCAAATCATCGCGATCGGCCACGCCGACGGCCTTCATCACCGGCAGCCCATAGCGCGCTTTGACCTCGGCCACCCGCGCCGGGCTTTCGCTGCCGTGCAGCTGTAGCATGTCCAGAAAGGGCACCGCGGCCAGCAGCGCATCCAGCGCCGCATCGTCGGCATTGACGGTCAGCGCGACCTTGCAAATGCCGTCAGGCACTGCCTCGGTCATATGCGCCGCGGCCTCCAGCGACAGATGGCGGGGGGATTTTTCGAAGAAGACGAACCCCAAGGTGCGTGCGCCCGCCAAAAGGGCGGCTGGCACATCGGCAGGGTCGGTCAAACCGCAGATTTTTACGTTAACGTTCTCAGGCATGGGTGGGGTTTAGCCTGCTTCGTCGAGCAGCGCCAGCACCTCATCCTTGCCCTGATGCTTCTCTTCCTTGAGGCGGATCACCTCACGCTCCAACCGACGACGCTCACGGGCTTGCCGTGCCAGTTCGGCCCGGTGGCCGTGTTCGCGGATCCATTCCCAAACGAAGCCCACCAAAAGCCCTACGATGATCCCGCCAAGGATCACGATAAAGAGCGGCAGTTCGATAGAAGGGTTCACGGCAAACCAACCTGAAATCTCGGTTGGAAGCACTTGGAGTGTCACGATATTCCGGTTCGCCAGAGCAACGGAAACCAGCGCAATCGCGAAAAGCGCGATGCAGGCATAACGAATGTAACGCATCAGCTTTTCCCGTTCAGCCGGTCGCGCAAGAGCTTGCCTGTCTTGAAGAAAGGCACATGCTTTTCTTCGACATTCACCGTCTCACCGGTGCGCGGGTTGCGCCCCACACGGGCATCGCGTTTCTTAACGGAAAAAGCACCGAAGCCGCGCAATTCGACCCGGTCCCCACGCGCCATGGCGCCCGTGATCTCATCAAAGACCGTGTTTACGATCCGCTCAACATCACGTTGATAAAGATGCGGATTGTCGTCAGCGATCTTCTGGATCAGTTCCGACCGGATCATGGCACGTCCCCCGAGAATTTATTGATGTCTTACCCGACTATAGGAAATAACGCCCCACACGGGAAGGTGTTCCACCAGCGCCGCGATAGATTTTTCGCGGCGAAACCTCTGTTATTTCGGCCCTTTTCCGCCGCCTGCTGCCGCTGAAGGCCACGGCGCGTAGGGATTGGGCATAAGGGCCAAAACCCGCTTCGCGATTCGACCCCGCCCCCTGAACAGCAAAAGGCCCCGCATGTCGCCATGCGGGGCCTTCGCTAAGATTACATATTCAACGTGGAATATGCTTACTCGTCGTCGCCTTTCAGCGCCGCACCAAGGATGTCGCCCAAGCTCGCGCCGGAGTCGGAGGAACCGTACTGCTGTACCGCCTCTTTCTCTTCCGCGATCTCGCGTGCCTTGATGGAGACGCCCAGACGGTGTGCTTTCGCATCAACGTTGGTGATGCGCACGTCGACCTTGTCACCGACCGAGAAACGCTCGGGGCGCTGTTCGGCACGGTCACGGCTGAGGTCGGAACGACGGATGAAGCTCTTCATGCCTTCGTATTCGACTTCGATGCCGCCATCTTCGATGGAGGTCACAGTCACGGTCACGATCGAGCCGCGCTTCACGCCGCCCACGGCTTCGGCGAACTTGTCACCGCCGACGTTCTTGATCGAAAGCGAGATGCGCTCTTTCTCGACGTCCACTTCGGAGACAACGGCCTGAACCACGTCACCTTTGCGGTAGTCTTGAATCGCTTCCTCGCCGCGCTGGTCCCAGCTGAGGTCGGAGAGGTGAACCATGCCGTCGATGTCGCCGGGCAGGCCAACGAACAGACCGAATTCGGTGATGTTCTTGACTTCGCCTTCGACTTCGGTGCCCTCGGGGTGGGTCTCAGCAAAGACTTCCCATGGGTTGCGCATGGTCTGCTTGAGACCAAGGGAAACGCGACGCTTGGCGCTGTCGATTTCCAGAACCATGACTTCAACTTCTTGGCTTGTGGACACGATCTTGCCGGGGTGCACGTTCTTCTTGGTCCAGGACATCTCGGAGACGTGGACAAGACCTTCAACACCGGGCTCCAGCTCGACGAATGCGCCGTAGTCGGTGATGTTGGTCACGCGGCCGCTGTGCACGGAACCCAGCGGGTATTTCGCGCCGACCAGATCCCATGGATCTTCCTGCAGCTGCTTCATGCCGAGGCTGATGCGGTGGGTCTCTTTGTTGATCTTGATGACCTGAACCTTGATGGTCTCGCCGATCGACAGGATCTCGGAGGGGTGGTTCACGCGGCGCCATGCCATGTCGGTGACGTGCAGCAAGCCGTCAACACCGCCAAGGTCAACAAACGCACCGTATTCGGTGATGTTCTTGACCACACCATCGACGGTCTGACCTTCGGTCAGGTTGCCAATGACTTCGGCACGCTGTTCGGCGCGGGACTCTTCGAGGATCGCACGGCGCGATACAACGATGTTGCCACGACGGCGGTCCATCTTGAGGATTTGGAACGGCTGCTTGAGACCCATGAGCGGGCCTGCGTCGCGTACGGGGCGCACGTCGACTTGGGAGCCGGGCAGGAATGCAACTGCGCCGCCGAGGTCGACGGTGAAGCCACCTTTGACACGGCCAAAGATCGCGCCTTCGACACGCTCTTCTGCGGCATAGGCTTTTTCCAGACGATCCCAGGCTTCCTCACGGCGGGCCATTTCGCGGCTGATGACGGCTTCGCCACGCGCGTTTTCGACTTGGCGAAGGAAAACTTCGACTTCGTCGCCAACTTCGATTTTGGGGGATTCGCCGGGATCAGCAAATTCTTTCAGCTCAACGCGGCCTTCCATTTTGTAGCCGACGTCGATGATGGCTTGGCCCGCTTCGACAGCGATCACCTTGCCTTTGACGACTGTGCCCTCTTGGGGCGTGTCCATTTCAAAGCTCTCGTTAAGAAGCGCTTCGAATTCGTCCATTGCTTTAGTCATGTAGCTTTTCGTATCCTTATCAAATGTTTCTGGCCGCGCGGTTGTCTCCGCCGGTCTGGAGTTGCAATTGGTCGTTGTGGTGGCACCGTGCCGTTCTTGTCAGAGAAGCTCCGACATAAAAGCACAGCGGTTGACCCGCAGCCGAACGCAAACAAAAGAGGGCCGGTTAGTACCGACCCTGCCCGCTATATCGCGTCCGAAGCTGTAACCGCCCCTTAGACAAGGCGCGTATAGGCGAATTTTGACGCTCCTGCAAGGGCTATGGCGTGCTGGCCGGGGGATATGCGGGGTTCTGCCGGGCAAGGGCTCCGTAGCGCGTCCGGGGATAGAGGGCACCACAACGGATCAGGCCGAGCGCCGCGCTGCAACCTTTTCCTAGCGATCTGCACGGCCTCTGCCGCGGGAAGCCTGCCTCTCACCCGCTCCAGCCCGCGCCCAGCCCCGGCGCGGGTTTCGGCGGATCGGCAAGATCGCCTTCGGCAAGGTCACTGCCTTGATAGCTGGCAAGGTCCTCAACAAACTCCCAAAGGCGCAGAAAAGTGTAGTCGACCTTTCCTAACGCCTCCGCCACGGCGGCGGGGTTCGACCTGTCCAAGGCGCATAGCGCGCGCATGCTTTCATTCACCATCGGCTTGATATCCTGCGCGCATTCCTCGGTGAACCGCCGTAGAACGCTTTGCAGCTCAGTCCGTTTTTGCTCCTGCGTGGCCACGCCCAGTTGCAGAGCGGTCTTGTGAAGCGCGTGAAAGGCGGAACGCCTGAGCGTGCTTTGCGACAGTTCATCCTTGGCGATATAGTCACTACAGCCGCCGCGCAGCGCTTCGATCGCGACGTCGCTCTGCTCCGTCCCGGTGACCATCACCGTGGCCACACCACCGTTGCGCGGGTGGGCACGGATCATCTGCAAGCCGCGCAGGCCATCCCCATCGGGCAGGTTGTAGTCCAGCAAGATCAGGTCAAACGCCCCCTCATCCAACTGCTGGCCGAGGGCGGCGAGGCTCTCCGCCTCTGTCAAAGAGACAGGAAAATCCAAGCCCCCGCAGAGCCGTTTGATCCGCATCCGGTCAAAGCGCTGGTCATCCACGATCAGGATACGCGCCGCCGCCAAAGGCCCCGCCGCGCCATCCGCCCTATCGCCTGCACCGCTTCCGCGCCTTGCCACGCTCATCAGCCGTCCCCCTGCTTTGCCTCGGCATTTACACCCATGGAGCCTAACAAATGGTTAACCCGCCCCTATTCGCCGCCAGCCTTGCAGAGGAATGTTGCGGTGGCGCGGCGAGGCCGCTACACGAGCCGCCATGAGTGATACAACACGCCCCCGCCGCAACTTCTATGGCCGTCTCAAAGGCAAAGCGCTGAAGAAGTCGCAAAAGACCTATATCGATGAAGACCTCGACGCATTGTCGCCGGGGGCCGTCGATTGGGAGAGCAATCCCGACCGTAGGCCCCTTGACCTTGATACGCTGTTTGGCGGGCGCAAGGTCTGGCTGGAAATCGGCTTTGGCGGCGGTGAGCATCTGGTGCATCAGGCCGGGCAAAACCCGGATGTAGGCATCATCGGCTGCGAGCCTTACATCAACGGCGTCGCCATGTTGCTGGGCAAAATCCGGCGCGCGGGCGTGGACAACCTCGCCATTCACCCCGGTGACGTGCGCGATATGTTCGACGTGCTGCCCGAAGCCTCCATCGACCGGGCGTTCCTGCTTTATCCCGATCCTTGGCCGAAAACCCGCCACCACCGCCGCCGTTTTGTCACGCCCGAGCATCTGGAGCCGCTGGCCCGCGTGCTGAAACCCGGTGCGATCTTCCGCGTGGCGACGGATATTGAGGATTACGTTCGCCAGACGCTCGAACAGGTGCCGCAGCATGGGTTTGATTGGCTGGCCGAAGGGCCTGACGATTGGCGCGCGCCTTGGGATGACTGGATTTCGACCCGCTATGAGCAAAAGGCGCTGCGCGAAGGGCGCACCCCGCATTATCTGACCTTCCGCAAACGCTAAATATTTGCAGCTGATACCACCCCGTTTCCAATCCATCGCACGCGCGGCGATGGACGCTGCCGCCCGCCTGCGATAATAGGAACCTTGAGCAGATCAGAGGTACCTCATGTCCAGTCACGGCAGCCCCATTCCTATGTCATCGCGCGCCTGCGGGCCGCTTAGCGGCACCGCCGAAGTGCCCGGCGACAAGTCGATCTCGCACCGCAGCCTCATCCTTGGCGCCATGGCCGTAGGCGAGACCACGATCACCGGGCTTTTGGAGGGGCAAGACGTGCTCGACACCGCCAAGGCCATGCGCGCTTTCGGGGCCGAGGTGGTCGACCACGGCGGCGGCTCCTATTCCGTGCACGGCGTGGGCGTCGGCGGCTTTGCCGAGCCGGACAATGTGATCGACTGCGGCAATTCCGGCACCGGCGTGCGGCTGTTGATGGGGGCGATGGCGACCTCTCCGATCTCGGTTACCTTCACGGGCGATGCCAGCCTCAACAGCCGCCCGATGGCGCGGGTGACCGACCCGCTGGCGCTGTTCGGCACGCAAACCGTGGGCCGCGCCGGGGGCCGCCTGCCGATGACACTC
The DNA here is from genome assembly GCF_043557285.1 of Sulfitobacter sp. 1A13421. Taxonomy (NCBI): domain Bacteria; kingdom Pseudomonadati; phylum Pseudomonadota; class Alphaproteobacteria; order Rhodobacterales; family Roseobacteraceae; genus Sulfitobacter; species Sulfitobacter sp. 1A13421. The sequence continues at coordinate 70,100 of NZ_JBIFFQ010000010.1, read as the reverse complement.
GTGGGCGCGGCCGAGCCCGTGCCAGTGCGCTACACCGTGCCCGTGCCTTCGGCGCAGGTGAAATCCGCGGTGCTGCTGGCGGGGCTGAATGCGCCGGGCAAAACCGTGGTGATCGAGGCCGAGGCCACCCGCGACCATACCGAGCGGATGCTGGCAGGATTTGGTGCCGAGATCACGGTCGAAGAGACTGACGAGGGCCGCGTCATCACCCTGACCGGCCAGCCAGAGTTGAAGCCGCAGCATATCGACGTGCCGCGCGACCCCTCCTCCGCCGCTTTCCCCGTTTGTGCCGCGCTGATCGTGCCCGGCTCAGACGTGCTCGTGCCGGGCATCGGCTTGAACCCTACGCGGGCGGGGCTGTTCACCACCCTGCGCGAGATGGGCGCGGATCTGACTTATGAAAACGAACGTACCGAGGGCGGCGAGCCTGTGGCCGACCTGCGCGCAAAGTTCTCGCCCAACCTCAAGGGCATCGAAGTACCGCCCGAACGTGCGGCGAGCATGATCGACGAATACCCCGTGCTCTCGGTCGTGGCAGCCTGTGCGACGGGCGAGACCGTGATGCGCGGCGTCAAGGAACTGCGCGTCAAGGAAAGCGACCGGATTGAGGCCATGGCCAGCGGGCTGCGCGGCAATGGGGTCGCGGTCGAAGACGGGCCGGATTGGTGGACCGTCAAAGGTCTGGGCCACGGCAATATCCCCGGCGGTGCAACCTGTCAGAGCCATCTCGACCACCGTATCGCCATGTCGTTCCTGATCCTTGGCATGGTCGCGCAACAGCCGGTACAGGTGGATGACGGCGGACCCATCGCCACCTCCTTCCCAATTTTCGAGCCGCTGATGGCCTCCTTGGGTGCGCAGGTCGAACGGTTGCCTGCGTGACAGGCGACCGGCTGATCTGGCTCAGCCTTTGCGCTGCACTGGCCTTTGCAGCCCTTGCGGGCTTTGCCGAGACACATCTGCGCGCGGCGGGCATCGGCGTCTTGGACGGGCGGCTTCTGGGCTATGATCTGCCCGAGGCGCGCTCCTATCTGTCAGCACTCAGCCCCGAGCAGACGGCGCTGTATCTCGGCCAGTTCCGGCTGGCCGACACCGCCTTCCCCGCCCTTTTGGCGCTGGCCTTGCTGCTGTGGTTCCGGCGCTGGTCGTCGGGCGGGCTGCGGCTGGGGCTGACGCTGGCCGTGGCCCTGTATCTGGGGGCGGATTACACCGAAAACATGCTGATCGGGCGGCTGGTCGAATTGGGGCCGGACCGGATCACCGCACAGGCCGTCGCAACGGCGAGCCTGTTCACAAATGCGAAATGGGTGATACTGGCGGGCTGTTTCACGGCGGCCCTGCTGCTTGGCCTGCGGGCCCGGAACAAAAGGAATTTGCAATGACGGACAACAAAACCAACGGCATCACCGTTGCCATCGACGGCCCCGCCGCGGCGGGCAAGGGCACCGTGGCCAAGGCCGTGGCGGCACATTTCGGCTTTGCGCATCTCGACACCGGGCTTTTGTACCGCGCGGTCGCGGCCAAGACCCTCACCGGGATGGACCCGGAAGAAGCGGCCCAGACCCTCGCCCCCGTCGATCTGGAAGACCCTACTCTGCGCAGCCCCGAGGTTGCCCAAGAGGCCAGCAAAGTGGCGGTGATCCCCGCGGTGCGTGCCGCCCTTGTGCGGTTCCAGCGCAGCTTTGCCACCCGCGCAGGTGGTGCGGTGCTCGACGGGCGCGACATCGGCACGGTGATCTGCCCCGACGCGCCGGTCAAACTCTTCATCACCGCCAGCCCCGAAGTGCGCGCACAGCGCCGTTTCGCCGAACTGTCGGGCAAAGGGATCGAGACCAGCTATGAAGATGTGTTGGAAGACGTGCGCCAGCGCGACCTGCGCGACATGAGCCGGGACCAAGCGCCGCTGAAACCTGCCGAGGATGCCAAGCAGATCGACACGACGGAAATGGCGATCGAAGATGCAGTGGCCGCCGCCGTGGCCTTGGTCGAGGCGAAACGGGGCTGACCCCCGCCGCGAAAAGGGGGGCGCTGTCGCCCACCCCCTCAATCCTTACACAGCCGCCTTCAACTGATCGACCAGATCGCGGCGTTCCCAGCTGAAACCGCCATCCGCGTCGGGCGCGCGGCCAAAGTGGCCATAGGCCGCCGTGCGCTGGTAGATCGGCTTGTTCAACTGCAGATGCTCACGAATGCCGCGCGGGGTCAGGTCGATGATCTGGCGGATCGCCTTTTCGATCGCCGCGTCATGCACGTCACCGGTGCCATGGGTGTCGCAATAGATCGAAAGCGGCTCGCTCACGCCAATCGCATAGCTCAGCTGGATGGTGCATTTGTTCGCCAGCCCTGCCGCTACGACGTTCTTGGCCAGATAGCGCGCCACATAGGCCGCCGAACGGTCGACCTTGGTCGGGTCTTTGCCCGAAAACGCGCCGCCGCCATGCGGTGCGGCCCCGCCATAGGTGTCGACGATGATCTTGCGGCCCGTGAGGCCCGCGTCGCCATCCGGCCCGCCGATCACGAAAACGCCGGTCGGGTTCACATGCCAAACGGTGTCGGCGTCGATCCAACCCTCGGGCAGCACCTCACGGATATAGGGCTCCACGATCTCGCGGATATCGGCGCTGGTCTGGCTTTCGCTCTCATGCTGGGTCGACAGCACGATGGAGCTTACGCCCACCGGTTTGCCGTTCTCGTAACGCACCGAAAGTTGGCTTTTCGCATCGGGCCGCAGGGTCGGCTCGGTCCCGTCTTTGCGCACCTCGGCCAGACGGCGCAGAATCGCATGGGCGTAGTGGATCGGCGCGGGCATCAACTCGGGCGTCTCATCAGTGGCGAAACCGAACATGATGCCCTGATCGCCTGCGCCCTCTTCCTTGCCATCGGCGGCATCGACGCCTTGGGCGATATGCGCCGACTGCGGGTGCAGCAGATTGGTGATCTCACATGTCGCGTGGTGGAACTCATCCTGCTCGTAACCGATGTCTTTGATACAGGCGCGGGCGATATCCTCGACACCCGCCAGATATTCATCGAGCTTGGTCTTGTTGGCCAGCCCGACCTCGCCCCCGATCACGACGCGGTTGGTGGTGGCAAAGGTTTCGGCGGCGACCCGCGCTTCGGGTTCCTCGCTGATGAAAGCGTCGAGGATGGCATCGGAAATCCGGTCGCAGACCTTATCCGGGTGCCCCTCGGAAACGGATTCCGAAGTGAAAGTATAGTTCTGACGGGACATGTAGTGCTCCAATAAAAATTACGCACCACGTCAGGAAGCCGTTGTGGTGCTCTCCCAACGGCTTAGACAACCGCTGGTGGATGGTCAATCGGCATTCCCCGGGCTGCGACGGCGGGCCACGGCAAGCCCGCCAAGGCAGAGGGTCAGAAGCAGGATCAAAGGCAAATCACCGCTGCGACTGTAGAGCGTTGGTGCCAATGGCGCAGGCAGCGGCGCGTCGATGAAGCCCGCGGAATTGAGCGGCAGCGAAGCGATCACCCGCCCCTGCGGGTCGATCATCGCCGAGATGCCAGTATTGGCCGCCCGGGCCATGGGCAACCCCTGCTCGATCGCGCGCATCCGCGCTTGGGCCAGATGCTGACGCGGGCCTGCGGCCTTGCCGAACCATGCGTCATTGGTGACCTGCATCAGAAAGGCGGGCCGCGCCGGGGCGGCGTTCACGTCATGGGCAAAGACGGCCTCGTAGCAAATCAACGGCAATGCGGCACCGAGCGGCCCCAGTTCCAAAACCTGCGCGCCCGGCCCGCTGGAAAAGCCGTTCCCCTCCTGCGCGGCAAGCCCGTGGATACCGAAACGCGCCATCAGATCCCCCAAGGGCATGTATTCGCCAAAGGGCACGAGGTGATGTTTGTCATAAAGCTGATCGACCGCGCCATCGGCGTCCAACACAACAAGCGAGTTGTAATAGCGCATGTTCGACCGGCGCTGCACGCCCAGCACCACCGGCACGTCCGAAGCCGCGCCAATCTCGGCCAATGCACTCCCCGCCATATCCAGCGACCATGGGATCGCGGTTTCGGGCCAGATCACCAGATCGGGGGCCGTGCTTTCGTCCTGCGGCTCGGCGGCGGTGTAGTCGAGTTGGCGGGAGAAATAGAATTCAAAGGTATCGGGGTTCCACTTATCGCGTTGCGCGGCATTGGGCTGCACCAAACGCACCACGTTCTCGGTCAGCACCGCGGGCGGCGCTTGCGGGGGCAACAGCAACAGCAGCACCGTCGACAAGGCCAGCGCCCCCTGCCCCAACCGCAGGCTCAAAGGGCCGCGCAGCAGCAAGATCGCGGCAATGGCGAATAGCCAGAGGTTCAGCGCATAGGGGCCGACCCAGGCGAGGCCCTGCCCCGCCATCACGCCAACCAGTCCTTGAGCGGGCATGGCCCATGGGAAGCCGGTGAAAATATAGGCGCGCAGCAGTTCCACCGCCGCCCAAGTCAGCGCCAGCGCCAGCCCACGCTTCGGCGCGATCCAACGGGCGAGGCCAAAAGCCACCCCCCAGAACAGCGCCATGCCAGCGGCCAGAAGGATCAGCGCAAAAGGCGCCATCCACCCATGCCGCGCCACATCGACCATGAATGGCGAGACGATCCACTGCAGCGCATGCAGGAAATAGCCAAAGCCAAAGCCCCAGCCTAGAAGCACCGCCCGCACTGGCCCGCCAGATTGCGCGCGAAACAGCCAGAACGCGGCTACCAGCCCGGCAAAAAGCAAAACAGGCAGTTCATAAGGCGCGTGCCCGAAGGCTGCGATGGCCCCGGCGAGGGGGGCCAGCAGCAACCGGCCCCGCATCGCCAGCCGTTGCCTCATCCCCCGGCCCCTTGGGTGCGGACCCGCAACCGTTTGATGCGGCGCGGATCGGCGTCGATCACCTCGAACTCTGGCCCGTCGGGGTGCAAGACCACCTCGCCCCGCGCAGGCACGCGGCCCGACAGCATGAAAACCAAGCCGCCAAGCGTGTCGATCTCTTCTTCGTCGACGGTCTCATGATCGGTCAGGGAATGGCCAATCTCAGCCTCGAAATCCCCCAGTGGGGTCTTGGCGAGTGCCAGATAAGTGCCGGGCTTTTCGACCGTCCAATAGGTGCCCTCGTCGACGTCATGTTCGTCTTCGATCTCACCTATGACCTGTTCGATCAGGTCTTCGATGGTCACCAGCCCGTCGACACCGCCATATTCGTCGATCACCAGCGCCATATGCCGCCGCTCGGCCTGCATCTTGGTCAGCAGCACGCCGATGGTCATCGACGGCGGCACATAGACCAAGGGCCGCAGCAGGGTGCGCAGATCGAATTTGGTGTTTTTACCGTTGAAACCGTGGTTTAGCGCAAGGTCTTTGAGGTGGACCATACCAACGGGCGTGTCGAGCGTGCCATCATAGACCGGCAGGCGGGTCATCCCGCTTTCCTTGAAGACCGAGACCAGCTCATCCAGCGTGGCGCTGACCGGCACGGCGGTGATATCCGCCTTTGGGATCGCCACGTCATCGACCCGCATCCGGCGCAGGTTCATCATGCCGTGGCCCGTGGGCCGCTCAGCCTCTGCCGAGGTCTCTGGCGTGTCGTCCTCACTGTCCGATGGGCTTAGCGCCTCGAACACCCGAGAAAAGAAATTACCGGTGCGCATCGCGCCATCATCCGGCTGCTCATGTCTGTCTTCATCTATCAGCGCGCTCTGCGCCGCGTCAGATGATCCGTCTGTATCGCCCATTGGGTCCCGTCTGTGTTACAAAGCCCCTCAAGGCCCATTTTCCTTATATGGGTCATCATAACCCATTTTGCCAAGTATTTCGCACTCCAACCCCTCCATCAACGTCGCGTCGGGGTCATTTTCATGGTCATAGCCCAGAAGATGCAACAGCCCGTGCACGATTAAATGGGTCACATGGGCATCTAATGGCTTCTCCGCCGCCGCGGCTTCAGCGGCGCATGTCTCGAAAGCCAAGGCGATGTCGCCCAGTTCGAGCATCCCGTCAATGCCGGGGGCGACAGGCAGCGGATCGCCGCCCGGGGTGACCGCCCCGCGTTCCTCCGCAGGCCAACTTAGCACATTGGTCGCCCGCGCTTTGCCGCGAAAGTCTTCGTTTAGCGCCGCAATGCGGCTGTCGTCGCAGGCCAGCAGGGTCATCTCAGCGGCTTCGGCATCAAGGCCGAGATGGCCCAAGGTAGCCCGCGCCGCGGCATGGGCGCGCGTTTCAAGGTCGACCGCGGCCCAGCGGTCGTCCTCGATCACGATGTCGAAATCCTCCAGCATCACATCAAGCGGCACCGCTATCGGCCTCATAAGCTTCGATAATCGCCGCGACCAGCGGGTGGCGTACCACGTCTTTGGAGGTGAAGTAGTTAAAGCTGATGCTGGGGATTTGCTTCAGCAAGCGCTCCGCATCCTGAAGCCCCGACTGCACGCCGCGCGGCAGGTCGATCTGCGTCCGGTCGCCGGTGATCACCATGCGCGAATTCTGCCCCAGACGTGTCAGGAACATCTTCATCTGCATCGAGGTGGCGTTTTGCGCCTCGTCCAGCACCACGAAAGCGTTCGACAGCGTTCGCCCCCGCATGAAGGCCAGCGGCGCGATCTCAATGCGCTTTTCCTCTAGCAGTTTGGCCAACTGCTTGCTCGGCAAAAAGTCGTTCAGCGCGTCGTAGAGCGGCTGCATATAGGGGTCGACCTTGTCCTTCATGTCGCCGGGCAGGTAGCCCAGCTTCTCGCCCGCCTCGACCGCGGGGCGGCTGAGGATGATCCGGTCCACATGGCCGCCGATGAACATCGACACGCCCACGGCGACAGCCAGATAGGTCTTGCCGGTGCCCGCAGGGCCGATGCCAAAGGCCAGTTCGTTGTCGAAGAGCGATTGCACATAGGCTTTCTGCGCATCGGTGCGCGGCTCCACCCGTTTCTTGCGGGTCTGGATTTCGATCGCATCCGAGATCGGCATTTCAAGCTGGTCACCCTGACGCACGCCGGTGCCTGCGCCGGAGTTCCCCATACGCAGCAGACCGTCCACATCCGCAGGCTCAACCGCCCGGCCACTTTCCAGCCGGACATAGAGCGCATTGAGCAGGCACTCAGCCTTCTCCACGGCCTCGCCTTCGCCCAGAATTTGCAGGTGATTGCCGCGCCGGATGATCTGCACCTCAAGCGATTTTTCGATGGCCGCCAGATGCGCGTCATAGGCGCCGCAGAGGTCGATCAAAAGGCGGTTGTCGGGAAATTCCACCACCCGTTCGGCCGCGGTTTCCGGTGTCATCAGATCAGTTGAAGGCAATGCGCGTATCCTTTGTGAAGCACTAAATGTTGAAATAGTCAGACCGGATCGATTTACCAACCCGTCGCGACAAAAAGGGCCGAAGCGCAACGCGCTCCGGCCCGGGGTCTGTGATATGGCCCGCCAAGGTCAGTTCGGGTCTTTGATGTTGGAGCCGCCTTTGAAGTGGCCTGCGGTATGTGTCGGTGGCGCCACGCCCGAGCAGACCGGCTTGCCGAATTTATCGAGCCGTGCCGAAAGATAGCCCTCGACACCGTCGTCGATGATCCAGTGGTCGCAACCGTTGGGATCGACCCAGATGCCCGCCTGAAGGTTGCTCAGGTGCTTTTTGTCGATGCCCCGGTCAAAGGTCTTGTCCGAAGGGTAGCCCCGGCCCAGACCGCCTTCGTAATCGGTACAGGCCGAAAGGCCGACGGCACAGGCTGTGACCATGAGAAGTTTTGTCTTAATCACTTTTACGGTCCCTTCAGCGAATGCAGATGATTTCGACACGGCGGTTCTTGGCCATGTTCGCAGCGGAATTGTTCGGCACGGCGGGCATCCGTTCGCCATAGCCCCGCACATCGGCGATCTTGGCACCCACTTGATTGGCGATGCGCGCCACGGCATTGGCCCGATTGTAGGACAGGCGCATGTTATAGGCGTCCGATGCGCGGCTGTCGGTATGGCCGGTGATGATGTAGGATACCGCCCCGGTCGATTGGAAGAAGTTCGCCAGCCGCGCCCGGCCTTGCGGCGAGATGCTGTATTTGTCGGTGGCAAAGAACTGATCCGCCTCCATCACGCCGCAGACATCGCCGCGGCGGCACACCGGAATGCCCTGCCGGGTGACATGGGGGGTCATATAGCCCTCGGCCCCGTCATCCATAACCCAATGTTCACAGCCATCCGGGTCCACCCAGATGGTCGGCGTGTAAACGCCCTTGTCGCGGCCCTGTTGCGAGGGTGTCTGCGCATCGGCCGAGGTGCTGGCCACGGTCAGCGCCGCTGCCATCGTCAGGCTGGCCATGGCGCGCAGTGCTTTGGAAATAGTGGATCCCACAGCGTTTGTCCTATTCTAATTTCTGGTTCTTATCTTTGGCAAATGCGACCCCTCCCCGGACCCGCGCCTTTTGAGTATAGGGTCAGGTTAGGTAAAAACGGTCTCGCTGTGAAGCTGTGAAATCAACATTTTGTGGCCGAACCTTGGCGGCTTACAACGAATCCACCGCGGGGTAGCGGCAAAACGGCCTCGGAGAGCGGCCATTTCACCCTGCCCCGATCCGCCGAAAACAGGCCATTGGAGACGGCTTGGCGACAATCCCATGCAAGCCATTGAGATTGTTCGCAAACAACAGCCCCTGCCATTGAATTTTCTTGAAAATCGCACCTTTAGACCTAAACCTCTTTCCATCGGATCGCGAGGGTGGGACTTCGCGCGGCTTTGCCGATCTTGATTGCTGCAATGAAAACTGGGGGACCAACTTATGATGAAAACGCTACTCGCCACCGCCGTCACCGGCCTGCTTGCCCTGCCCGCTTTCGCGGGGGGCGTGAAATACGCCTATCACAACCAAGGTGTGGCCCATCCCACGGGCAATGTGATCCACGTCAGCTGCTACCGCGGCCCGTGGAACGACGTGATCTGGGACCGGCCAAACTCGGTCTTCGTGGATAGCCTCGTGGCCGTGGGCTATGACTTTGCCACCGCCCATGCCGTGGCAGAACGGGTCTGCCGGGATCACACACTCGTCGGCAACCCCGAGGGGCTGAAAGCGACGATGAAACGGATCTTTGCGGATGCCGCGTCGCACCGCAAACACAACTACTGACAAGCCAAGGGTGCGCGGCGACGCGCACCCGTTGCAGGCCCTTTAGGGCTTCGGGTCAGACCAGAACGGCGGCCAAAGAGTTCGTCTTGGCCTCGGTCACCCGCACGCGCTGGATATCACCGATCTGCGCCGTGCTATCCTCGATATGAACCGCATGCAGATACTCCGACTTGCCCAGCATCTGACCGGGTAGACGGCCCTTCTTCTCAACCAGAACCGAGACTTCGCGCCCCACCATCGACTGCTGGATTTCCTGCTGGTGCTGGGTGATCAGCCCTTGCAGACGCTGCAAACGGTCATCGGCCACGGCTGGATCGACCAGCGGGCGTTCGGCGGCGGGCGTGCCGGGGCGGGTCGAGTATTTGAACGAATAGGCATAGCCGTAGCGCACCTGCCGGACGAGATCCATCGTGGCCTCGAAATCCGCTTCGGTCTCTTCCGGGAAGCCCACGATGAAGTCACCTGACAGCACGATGTCGGGCCGCGCTTCGCGGATGCGCTCAAGCAGTTTGAGGTAGCTCTCGGCGGTGTGGCTTCGGTTCATCCGTTTCAGGATATGGTCGCTGCCCGATTGCACCGGCAGATGCAGATAGGGCATCAGTTCGGGCACCTCGCCATGGGCCGCGATCAGATCGTCGCCCATGTCGTTGGGGTGGCTGGTGGTGTAGCGGATACGCTCCAGCCCGTCGATCTTGGCCAGCGCACGGATCAACCCGGCCAGCGTCATGCCGCCGTGGTAGGCGTTGACGTTCTGGCCCAGCAAAGTGACCTCGCGCACGCCGCGTTCGACCAGATCGCAGGCCTCGTCCAGCACCTTTTCGGCAGGGCGGGAGACTTCGGCGCCGCGGGTATAGGGCACCACGCAGAAGGCGCAGAACTTGTCGCAGCCCTCTTGCACGGTCAGGAAAGCCGCGGGGGCGCGTTTCGCCTTGGGGCGGCCCTTGAGGTGGTCGAATTTGTCTTCCGCCGGGAAATCGGTGTCGAGCGCGCTTTGCCCGCCCTGCACCTTCGCCTCCATCTCCGGCAGACGGTGGTAGCTTTGCGGGCCAACCACCAGATCGACGGCGGGCTGGCGGCGCATGATCTCTTCGCCCTCGGCTTGGGCCACACAGCCCGCCACGCCGATCTTCAGATCGGGCCGCGCGTCTTTCAGCGGTTTCAGACGGCCCAGTTCGGAATAGACCTTCTCCGCCGCCTTCTCGCGAATGTGGCAGGTGTTGAGCAGGATCATATCCGCGTCATCGGCCCGGTCGGTGGTGACATAGCCCTGCCCGCCCAGGCTCTCGGCCATGCGTTCGCTATCATAGACGTTCATCTGGCAACCATAGGTCTTGATGAACAGCTTTTTCGGTTGGGTCATGGCGGGCATCCAAGGGTTTTGACGGATTTCGGGCAGATGGCGTCGTCTAACAGCGGTGGCCGCGTCTTGCAATGCACCCGGAATTGGCCGACTTTACCGGCGGCAAATTCCAGCGGGGGCCTATGCGGTATCGCAATCTCGACCAGCTTATAAAAGAGGGCCGCATGGCGCTGAACACAGGCCCGATCGCCATGATCCTGGTCGAGGATGAGGTTGAGGTCGACACCACCCTGCGCCACCACCAGCAGGCGGGGTTCGACAGCGTCGTGGCGCTGATGCCCCCCGGCTTCGAGTTGCCCCGCGACCTAGAGGGAAGCGTGCTGCGGGTCGACTATGACACCACTGCCGAAGCCGCGTTGGAGCGGGCCGTGAACCGCATGATCGCGGCGGTTCCGGGGCAATGGCTCTATTACTGTTACAACGCCGAATACCTGTTCCACCCATTTAGTGAGACGCGCAACGTCAAGGAATTGCTGGCCTTTCACAGCGAAGAACGGCGCGATGCCATGCTGGCCTATGTGGTCGACCTCTATGCGCTAGACCTCAAGCAATACCCCGATGCCGTCTCACTCGATCAAGCGCATTTGGACCGATCGGGCTATTACGCGCTCGCGCGCAAGGATGCGGCCCGGCAGGGGCATCCCAAGGAACGGCAGCTTGATTTCTTTGGCGGGCTGCGCTGGCGGTTCGAGGAACATGTGCCGCCGCAAAGCCGCAAGATCGACCGTATTCCGCTGTTTCGCGCCAAACCGGGGCTGAAGCTGCGCGGCGACCACACGTTCAACGACGAGGAATACAACACCTACGCCTGCGAATGGCATCACAACGTCACGGCGGCGATCTGCTCGTTCCGCACGGCCAAGGCGCTGAAGCGCAATCCCGGCAGCCGCTATGACATCGCTACATTCCAGTGGCACAACTCCGAGCCGTTCGAGTGGCATTCCCGGCAGTTGATGGATTTGGGTTTGATGGAGCCGGGGCAGTGGTTTTGACAGGCTCCCCTTTCAACTGACCCGCCCGGTGGCACACCGGGCATCGCCCTCCCTCCCCCCGGAGGGCGATCTTGCAACGTTTCGGCAGACGGGCCAGCCACGGTCCAGAATGACCGTCCCAAACCACGCGACCGCTCATCACCCACCAGGGAGGGCGACACCCTCAGCGCATGGTGGCTAACCTTTTCGGCGCACGGATAAGACGCCGTCGGTATCCGCTACCCTCACCGTTCAGCCCGCAACCGCCCAAAACCCGCGCCCGTCCAAAACCTCCTTGCACTCACCCGCCATGCACCTATGACGGAAGACAGCCTGAACGGGAGGGTCCGATGGCCGTCAACTTGCTCGACACATTCATCAAACCGATGCACCGCGAGGGCATCAAATTCGTGGCGATCTTCGCCGCTGTCACGCTGGTCCTCTTCGCCATCGAAGAAGTCCTCGGCTGGATCGGCGTCGGCCTGACGATCTGGTGCTACTACTTCTTCCGCGACCCCGAGCGTGTCACCCCCGACCGGCCAGACCTGATCGTCAGCCCCGCCGATGGCATCGTCTCGCTGATCGAGCCTGCGGTGCCGCCCGCCGAGCTGGGGATGCCGGATGTGCCGCTGACCCGCGTCAGCGTCTTCATGAGCGTCTTTAACTGCCACATCAACCGCGCCCCCGTCGCGGGCAAGGTGCAGGCCGTGGCCTACCGTCCGGGCAAATTCTTCAACGCCTCGCTTGATAAAGCCAGCGCCGACAACGAGCGCAACAGCCTCTGCATCCGCATGGACGACGGGCGCGACATCGCCGTGGTGCAGATCGCGGGCCTCGTTGCGCGGCGCATCGTCTGTTTCGTGAAATCCGGCGACGGGCTTGAGACCGGCGAACGCTTCGGCTTGATCCGCTTCGGCTCCCGGCTAGATGTTTACCTGCCCGAAGGCGTCGACCCGATGGTGCGCATCGGGCAGACCATAGTCGCCGGGGAAACCGTGCTGGCCGAGTTGAAACAGCCGGTCATAGAGACCGCCCCGCTTTAGGAAAGACCCCATGCGCCCCCCTTCTGAAAAGACCGGCGCGGACCTTGCGCTGATCCAGCTTCTGCCCAATGCGCTGACGATCACCGCGATCTGCGCGGGGCTTTCGGCGATCCGGTTCGGGGTGCAGGGCAACTATGTCCTGGCGGTGCAACTGATCCTTCTGGCCTGTGTGCTGGATGGGTTGGACGGGCGGCTTGCGCGGCTTTTGCGGTCTTCCAGCCCGATGGGGGCGGAATTGGACTCGCTTGCCGATTTTTTGAACTTCGGCGTGGCCCCGCCGCTGATCCTCTATTTCTGGGCGCTGCAAGACATGCGCAGCGCGGCTTGGATTTCCGTGCTCGTCTACGCGGTCTGCTGCGTGGTGCGGCTGGCGCGGTTCAACGTCAACGACAAGGCCGAAGCGGCCAAGGCCAAGAACGGCGATGCGGTGGGCGAATCCGGCTCCTTCTTCACCGGCATCCCCTCGCCCGCAGGCGCGCTGCTGGTGCTCTTGCCGATGACCCTGTCCTTTGCCTTTCACAACCGGCCCATTCTGCCGGATTGGATGATCTGCCTGCATATGGTGCTGATCGGTTTTCTGATGATCAGCCGCATCCCCACATGGTCTTTCAAAACCACCAAAGTCTCCCGACGCCATGTGAAATACCTGCTGGTGGGCGTGGCAATTTTCGCCGCTGCTTTGGCCACCTACGCTTGGACCACGCTCGTCGTCCTCTGCTTGGCCTATATCGGCATGGTGATCTGGGGGCTTTTGAGAGCACGGAAAACGAGTTTAACCAAAAGGAATTGAAATGGACATCAAGGCGGTCGAGACATCCTATGCCCGTTGGGCACCGATCTACGACAAGACCTTCGGCGCGCTGACCAGTGGCGGTCGCCGTCATGTCGTGGCCCATATCAACAAGGGCAGCGGCTCTGTCCTCGAAGTGGGTGTCGGCACCGGCCTGTCCCTGCCCCACTACGCGCCGCACCTCTCCGTCACGGGCATTGATTTCAGCGACGAGATGCTCGCCAAGGCCCGCCAGCGCGTCACCCGCGAAGGGCTGCAACATGTAGCTGACCTGCGCCAGATGGACGCGCGCGACCTCGACTTCCCCGATGCCAGTTTCGACACGATTGCTGCGATGCATGTGCTCTCCGTGGTGCCCGAGCCCGAGCGCGTGATGGAGGAAATCGCCCGCGTGCTCAAACCCGGCGGTCAGGTGGTCATCGCCAACCATTTCATGCGCACCACGGGGGTGCTGGGCTTTCTAGAAAAAGTCTCGGCCCCCTTTGCGAATACGCTTGGCTGGCATTCGGATTTCGAGATGGAAACCGTGCTGCAACAAGACGCGCTGGAGGTCGAAGACGAACGCGCCCTGCCGCCCATGGGCATGATGACCTTCCTAGTGTTGCGAAAACGCGGCTGATCACGCAGGCGGCGGGGCGTGCCCCGCCGGTTCAGGTCTTCCGGCGCAGCCGGATCACCACATCGACCGAGGCAATCTCGGCCCCCTCAGGCGCATCGGGAAGCTGCGCGATCACCAACTTTTCCGAGGGCGCATCGGTCAGCTTGCTGTCGTCTTCCCAAAAGAAATGCGGGTGGTCGTGGGTGTTGGTGTCGAAATAGCTTTTCGAGCCATCCACGGTCACCTCCTGCAACAGCCCGGCATCACAGAACGCCCGCAGCGTGTTATAGACCGTGGCCAGCGAGACAGCCTCGCCCTGCCCCTTCGCAGCCTCAAACAGGCTTTCGGCGGTGACGTGGCGGTCTTGCCCATCGCCCACCAGAAGGTTCGCCAGCGTGACACGTTGGCGCGTGGGGCGCAGCCCGGCCTGAGCCAACCAGCGCGTTCCGACCTCTTGTACCTCTGCGGACATCAGTTCCCTGCCTTTCAGGGTCATATAAAGGAGGAAATCCCCGGTTTTCAATTGAAAACCTCGCACCAATCGTCGCAGCGTCCCTGCCGCGCCCTTGCGGCACGCGGCGGCGGGGTGCTAAACGGGGCCGGATGTTATAACAGAGCAGCAGGAGAGCCGCAGGATGGCCGACTACCCCACGAGTTTCGACAAGGAAGATCTGCTGAAATGCGCCCGCGGTGAACTTTTTGGCCCCGGCAACGCACAGCTTCCCGCCCCGCCGATGCTCATGATGGACCGGATCACCGATGTCTCGGCCGATGGCGGCGCCCATGGCAAGGGCCATATCACCGCCGAGTTCGATATCACCCCGGACCTGTGGTTCTTTGAGTGCCACTTCCCCGGCAATCCGATCATGCCCGGCTGCCTTGGCCTTGACGGCCTGTGGCAGCTCACGGGCTTCAACCTCGGCTGGCGTGGCTGGCAGGGGCGCGGCTATGCGCTTGGCGTGGGCGAGGTGAAGCTCACCGGCATGGTGCGCCCGGACCGCAAGATGCTGACCTACAAGATCGACTTTACCAAGGCGATCCAAACCCGCCGCCTGACCATGGGTGTGGCCGACGGCATCGTAGAAGCCGATGGCGAGGTGATCTATCAGGTGAAAGACATGAAAGTCGCCCTCAGCGAGAGCTGAAGCGCTGCGACCTTACGGATATAAAAAGGGGGCCGCGCGGCCCCCTTTTTCATTGTCGCTCAAAGCGTTTCCATTTCCTGCACCTTACCGTCATGAGGCCCGGTCACCGCGGCCTCGGCCAATACGGCTGCCACATCGGCACGATGCGCCTCGCCCTTCTGATCGACACCTTCGCCGAGATTGACCGCATTGGTCTTGGGGTCATCGGTCAGCGCCACGGGCCGCAGGATCGAATGGGTCAGGCCGGATGCTTGCAGATGTTCATCCGCCGCCTGCTTCGCCTTCAGGTAATGGGTCATCTCATGATCCTCCGGCGGATTATCGGCGCCCACCGAACTCAGCATCACAAAGCGGTCGACCTCGGCCTCGCGGGCCAGATCGACCAGACGCTGCGCGCCTTCGCGGTCGACCTTCTCAGTCATCTCCGGCCCCGTGCTGCCGCCCGACCCGGCGGCGAAAACAACGGCGTCTACACCGTCGCACACACCTGCTTGCAGGTTGGTCAGATCGCCCTTCCGCTCTTCGGTGCCCTCGGGCAGCACAGAGGTATCAGAACCGCCGCGCACCAGTGCGATGGGCTCGGCTCCGCGATCTTTCAATTCACTGACGAGCAGACGCCCGGTTTTGCCGGTCGCACCGGCGACAAGTACTTTCATGGTCATATGGAACCTCTCGGAATTTAGTTTGATACGGGCGAGCGGCGCCTCGCGCCGCCCGCCCTTTGCCGGTTACGACGGCAGGAAAATCGACTTGGCGTTGACGAACTCTTTCATGCCAAAGCCGCCGTGTTCGCGCCCGTAGCCGGAATTTTTCACCCCGCCGAAGGGCATATTCGGATCGGCGGCGCCAAAGTTGTTGATCCGCACCATGCCGGTGTCGAACTCATCCCGCGCAAGGCGCAGGGCGTGTTCTTCATCCGTGCAGAAGATGCCGCCGCCCAGACCATAGCGGCTGTCATTGGCAATGCGCATCGCGTCTTCGTCATCCTTCGCCCGGATGACCGAGGCGACGGGGCCGAAGATTTCATCGTCATAAGCTGGCATGCCCGGCTTGACCTCGGCCAGAACGGTCGCGGGATAATAGGCACCTGTGCGGTCGGGCACTTCGCCACCGCAGAGCACCTTGGCGCCCTTCTCAACACTCTCTTTCACCTGATCGCGAACGGATTCGAACTGCTCTTGGCTCGACAACGGCCCGAGCTTGGTGCCTTCGTCCATCGGATCGCCCATCGGGATCGCCTTCATCGCATCGACATAGGCGCTCACGAAAGCGTCGTAATTCTTCTCGGTCACGATGAAACGCTTGGCCGACACGCAGGTCTGGCCGTTGTTATAAAGCCGCCCCATGGTCGAGAATTTCACCGCCGTTTCGATATCGGCGTCGTCGAGCACAAGATAGGCGTCGTTCGAGCCAAGTTCGAGGACGGATTTCTTCAGGTGCTTCGCGGCCTCGGACCCGATATGGCTGCCCGCGCTGTCAGAGCCGGTCATGGTCACGCCGCGTACCAGCTTATGGCCGATCAGCTTGTCGGAGGTATCGTGGTCGATGATGATAACGTTGAACAGGTCTTTGGGCAGGCCCGCTTCTTCGCAAAGCTCTTTCAAACGCAGCCCGCTGCCGGTGCAGATTTCCGCGTGTTTCAGGACGCAGCCGTTGCCGGCCATCAGGTTCGCGGCCAGCACGCGCACGGGCTGGTAGAGGGGGAAGTTCCACGGCTGAATTTGATAGATCACACCGATGGGCTGATAGGTCACCACACCGCGCTTCTTGCCGCCGGCGTGTTTACGCTCTTCATCCTTCAGCATGTCGGGGCCGTTCTCGGCGGTATATTCAAAGATCTGCGCGCAGAGTTCGACCTCGGTCAGCCCGTCTTTGTAGAGCTTGCCGACCTCGCGGGTCATCAGTTCCGACAGGCTTTCCTTATTTTCGCGCAGCTTCTCGGCGATCTTTTTCAGATAGGGCGCGCGTTCGGCATGGGTCAGCTTGCGCCATTCCTTGAACGCCTCATGCGTGGCCTCGACCGCTTGGGTCGCTTCGGTTTCGGACATCACGTCATAGGTGTCGAGCACCTCTTCCGTGGCGGGATTTACCGTGTTGATCTCGGGCATTCTAATCTCCTTTATGTCTCGTGAAGCCAACACTGCCTGCCATTGCCCCGTTCCATCACAGAACCTTGACCGCGACCTTCGCGCGCAGAGGATAGGCAAACCGCTTGCGCCGTATGGGCGTGCTGGCATACACCGGGGCTGCCAAAACAAAGGAGTGCTGCGCATGCGCCGCGTCGTCGTCACAGGGTTGGGGATCGTCTCATCCATCGGAAATAACGCCGAAGAAGTGCTCGAAGCACTGAAAAACGGCACCTCCGGGATCGAAGCCAGCCCGGAGATGGCCGAACACGGGTTCCGCAGCCGCGTCGCCGGCACGCTGAAGATCAATCTGGCCGATCACATCGACAAGCGCACCTTGCGTTTCATGGGGCCGGGCGCGGGCTATGCCTATGTCGCCATGGATCAGGCGATCAAGGATGCGGGGCTAGACGAGGCGCAGATCAGCAACCCGCGCACCGGTCTGGTGGCAGGCTCCGGCGGGCCGTCGACCTCGGCCATGTTCGCCGCGCATAACATCGTGAAAGACACCGGCGCCACCAAGCGCATCGGGCCTTTTGCCGTGCCGAAATGCATGTCTTCGACCGTCAGCGCGAACCTCTCGACCGCCTTCAAGATCAAGGGCATCAACTATTCGATCACCTCGGCCTGCTCCACCTCGCTGCATTGCATCGGCAACGCGGCCGAGCAGATCATGCTGGGCAAGCAAGACGTGATGTTCGCCGGTGGTGGTGAGGAGTTGGACTGGACGCTCAGCTGCCTCTTCGACGCGATGGGGGCGATGTCGTCCAAATACAACGACGCGCCCGAGACAGCGAGCCGCGCCTTCGACGCGGACCGCGACGGTTTCGTGATCTCCGGCGGCGGCGGCATGCTGGTGCTGGAAGACCTCGACCACGCGCTGGCGCGCGGTGCGAAAATCTACGCCGAGGTGACCGGCTATGCCGCCACCAGCGACGGCCACGACATGGTTGCCCCTTCCGGTGAAGGCGGCGAGCGCGCGATGCGTCTTGCGCTGGAGACCCTGCCCGAGGGCCGCAAGGTGGGCTACATCAACGCCCATGGCACCTCGACCCCGGTGGGTGACGTGGGCGAGATCGAGGCCGTGCGCCGCGTCTTCGGTCAGGGCAACACACCGCCCGTCAGCTCCACCAAGTCGATGACCGGCCATGCGCAGGGCGCTGCCGGCGCGCTGGAGGCGATCTTCTCGCTGCTGATGCTCGACAACGATTTCATCGCCAAGTCGGTCAACGTGCAAAACCTCGACCCCGCGCTCGATCCCTCCGAGATCGCGCTGGAGCGTGTCGACAACGCGGGCCTCGACTCGGTGATGACGAACTCCTTCGGGTTCGGCGGCACAAACGGGTCGATGATCCTGTCGAAATACCAAGGCTGAGGGCTGGAGATGTCTGGATTGCTTGCAGGAAAACGCGGCCTCGTCATGGGTGTGGCCAATGAACGCTCCATCGCCTGGGGCATCGCCAAGGCGATGGCCGAGGCCGGGGCGGAACTGGCCTTTACCTATCAGGGCGAAGCCTTTGGCAAGCGGCTGGAGCCGCTGGCGCAGAGCGTCGGCTCCGACTTCATGGTCGATGTCGATGTGACCGACGACGCCTCGCTCGACCGCGCTTTCGAGGAGTTGGGCGCGCGTTGGCCAACCATCGACTTCGTTGTCCATGCCATTGCCTTTTCGGACAAATCCGAACTGACGGGGCGGTTTTTGAACACCAGCCGGGCGAACTTTAAGAACTCCATGGATATCTCGGCCTATTCCTTCATCGACGTGGCGCGCCGCGCGCATCCGCTGATGAAGGACAACGGCGGCACGCTGATGACGCTGACCTACATGGGCTCGAACCGGGTGACGCCGAATTACAACGTGATGGGCGTGGCCAAGGCGGCGCTTGAAAGTGCGACGCGTTATCTGGCGAATGATCTGGGGCCCGAGGGCATCCGCGTGAACGCGATTTCGCCGGGGCCGATGAAGACGCTGGCGGGGGCTGCCATCGGCGGCGCGCGCAAGACCTACAAGCACACGGATCAGAACGCGCCGCTGCGGTCCAATGCGACGCTCGAGGCTGTGGGCGGCACGGCGGTCTATCTGGCATCCGACGCAGGCGCCTGCACAACGGGCGAGATCATCCGTGTGGATGGCGGTTTCCACGTGCTGGGGATGCCGCAGGCGGAGCATCTTTAACCAGAGACTGAGGGCCATCGCCTGCCCGCGGGTGGGCGAGCCAACGGCTGGACCTTGCCACTTTATGGTTCAGCCGTGACGTGACTTCGCCAAGTCGCGTCCAGCCTCACCAAATCGCCTACCCGGGGGGCGGGCAGGCGATGGCCCGGCGCCTACGGCTTGATTCCGGGCCGAGTGACATACGTGACCGAAGGACGAGGCGCATCGCCACCCCACGGGCAGGCGATGGCCCTCAATTGCTACCGCAACGCCTCGGTCTGCCAAAGCCACACTTTCATCCCGCCATGCGCAATCGCCGGCCCCTGCCCCTTCCACGGCAGCCCGGTCGCCTTGGCAAGCGGCGGCTCCGAGGTCACCAGCCCCACCCGCCAGCCGCGGAACCGCGCCTTCAGCGTCTCGCCCAGCGTCCCGTAGAGCGGATAAAGCAGCTTCTTGTTGCCGATCCGCCCGCCGTAGGGCGGGTTCACGATCACCAGCCCGGGCGGGCCTTCGGGCGGCTGCACCTCCCCTGCCCCGTGGCAGGTGAAGTGACACCACGCCCCCACCCCGGCACGGTCGGCATTGGCCGTGCTCATGCGGATCGCGCCCGCGTCCCGGTCGGAACCGTGGAACCGCAGGGCAGGCTCGGCCTCCGCCCCCGCAGCGCGCATTTCTTCCCACGCCCCGGCATCGAAACTCGCCAGATCCTCGAAGGCGAACCGGCGGGAGCGCCCGGGCTTCAACCCCGCCGCGATCTCGGCGGCCTCAATCAGGAACGTGCCCGAGCCACACATCGGGTCGACCACTGGCTCGCCGGGCGCATAGCCGCAGGACCGCAGCATCAGTGCCGCCATGTTCTCGCGCATTGGCGCCTTGCCCACGGCCTCCTTGTGGCCGCGCTTGTGCAGCGCCTCGCCGGAGGTATCGAGGCTGAAGGTCACCTGATTGTCGTGGATGCGGACCTTCAGCACCAGCGCCGCCTCGGCATCCACCGTGATGCCATGGCTTTCGCGCAGCGCCGTCTCGACCCGTTGGGCTGCCGCCCCGGCGTGATAGATCTTCGACGCCTTGGTCGTCACTTGCACCTTCACCGGCACATCCGACCGCAGCACGTCACTGAAAGGAAACTTCCGACAGCGTTTATCCAGCTGCGCCAGATGGAAAGCCATGAAGCCACCGATCCGCGCCAGCACCCGCGCGGCACCGCGCAACTCCAGATTGGCGCGCCAGACCTCGGGCCAGCCGCCCTGAACGGTCACGCCACCGGGCTGGGCCTGCGCTGCTGCAAAACCTTTTTCCTGCGCTTCGGCGCAGAGCAAATCCTCAAGCCCGGGCGGGCAGACAAAGAAAATCTCGAATGTATCTGGGGTATCCATGGCCCCTGCATAAGCGCCAATGCGCGGGCGTGCGAGGCGAAAAGACGCTGGAGACGTCTTTGGGGCGTGCCGGGGGGAAGCCCCCCGGCCACCGATATCAGGCCGCCGAAGCGATCTTGACCAGTTCGATGTCGAACTGCAGGTCCTTGCCCGCCAGCGGGTGGTTGGCGTCGAGCGTGACGGTGGTCTCGTCAACCTCAACCACGGTCACCGGCAGCGCCTGACCTTCGGGGGTCTGCATCTGCAGCTGCGTGCCGGGATCGAGCGGGATGTCCGCCGGGATGCCCTCGCGCGGCACGGCCTGACGCATCTCGGGGTTCACGGGGCCATAGGCCTCTTCGCTGGGCACTTGAACGACCTTCTTGTCGCCCTCGATCATGCCCGGAAGTGCGCTGTCGAGACCGGGGATGATCTGGCCCGAACCCACGACGAACTCCAGCGGGTCACGGCCCTCGGAGCTGTCGAATGTGGTGCCGTCTTTCAACGTGCCGGTATAGTGAATCTGTACTGTGTCGCCGGATTTGACCTCAGCCATCGGGTGTCTCCAATCTGTAGGGGAAAAAAGGGAAGGAGGCCGCGTATCTGCGCGGGTGCTCCAAATTCCGCGACAGCATGAAGATTGTGACCCCGAGAGTAAACCCCCCGTCCGGGCCGATCGCGGAATTCGCCCCTTTTCGCCGCCGCGCCTGCGTGCCACTCTGTCGCGACACGGAAAGGGAGAGCCTGTCAGATGCCCATTACCACCTGCGTTTTCGACGCCTATGGAACCCTCTTCGACGTGGCCGCCGCCGCCCGTGAAGCCGCAGCCGAACCCGCTTTTGCCGCCATCGCCGAGACTTGGCCGGAACTGGCAGAACACTGGCGCCTCAAGCAGTTGCAGTATTCATGGCTACGGGCCGTGACCGGGGCGCATGACGATTTCTGGCAAGTCACCCAAGAGGGGCTGGATTGGACGCTGGAAAAGATGAACCTCGCCGATGACCCTGCCCTGCGCGCGCGCCTGCTGGCGCTTTACTGGGAGCTTCGCGCCTATGACGAGGTGCCCGCCATGCTGCGCGCGCTGAAAGACGGGGGCCTGAACACCGCGATCCTGTCCAACGGCGCCCCCGCGATGCTGGACGGGGCGGTGCAATCGGCGGGAATCGGTGATCTTTTGGATGTCTCGCTTTCGGTCGAAAGCGTCGGCGTCTTCAAACCGCATGCGTCGGTCTATGACCTTGTCGGAGAACACTTCGGCTGTGCCAAGGACGAGGTGCTGTTCGTGTCCTCCAACGGCTGGGATGCGGCAGCGGCGACGGGCTATGGGTTCACCACCGCATGGGTAAACCGGGGCGGCGATCCGGTGGACCGGCTGCCGTGGAAACCCGCGCATCAGTTGCGCGAGCTGAGCGGTATCCCCGCATTGGCGGGGCTCTGATGCCGCGTTTCACCACCTCCGACGGGCTGTCGCTGCATTACACGGATGAGGGCCGCGGCCTGCCGATCCTCTGCCTTGCCGGTCTCACCCGCACGGGCGCGGATTTCGACTACCTCGCCCCGCATTTGGCTGATCACCGGCTGATCCGCATGGACTACCGCGGGCGGGGCCGCTCGGATTTCGACGCGAATTGGCGGAACTACACGCTCTCGGTGGAATGCCGCGACGTGTTGGAATTGCTCGCGCATCTGGGGTTGGAACAAGTCGCCCTCATCGGCACCTCGCGCGGCGGGCTGAATGCCATGGCGCTGGCGATGATCGCCCATGATCACCTTTTGGGCGTGGCGCTGAATGACGTGGGCCCCGAGCTTGACCCCAAGGGCGTCGAGTTCATCATGGGCTATCTGGGCCGCAACCCCGCCGCCAAGACCTATGAAGAAGCCGCCGCCGCCATGGCCCGCGCCTTTCCCGAGTTTCACGGCGTGCCCGAAAGCCGCTGGCTTGAGGAGGTCAAACGTCACTACAGGGCGACCGACGATGGGCTGAAAATCACCTATGATCCGCATCTGCGCGATGCCGTGGCCGCCGCAGGCCAGCAGTCTGTCGATCTGTGGCCGTTCTTCGATGCGCTGCAAGGGTTGCCGCTGGTCACGATCCGCGGGGCCAATTCCGCCTTGTTCAGCCGCGAGACACTGATGCAGATGCAGGCCCGCCGCCCCGATATGATCGTGGCCGAAGTGCCGGATCGCGGCCATGTGCCCTTTCTCGACGAACCCCAAGCGCTTGCCGCGCTGCACGAATGGATAGGACAAATCAAATGAACATCGACATGATCCGCGCCGCCGCCGACCGCGCCAAGGGCCATGTGCGGCGCACGCCGCTCTTGAACTCCCCCTTTCTGGACGAGATCGCGGGCCGCCGGGTCTGGGTCAAACCCGAATGTTTGCAGCATACCGGCAGCTTCAAGTTCCGCGGCGCGTGGTCGGCCCTTTCGGCCCTACCAAGCGCGCAGCGCGCCAAGGGCGTCATCGCCTATTCCAGCGGCAATCATGCCCAAGGCGTGGCCCTGGCAGCCAAGATGCACGGCGCGCCTGCCGTGATCGTCATGCCCGAGGACAGCCCGCGGCTGAAGATCGCCAACACCCGCGCCTATGGCGCCGAGGTGGTGCTCTATGACCGCGCGAATGAGAGCCGCGAGGAGATCGGCGCGGCCTTGGCCGAGGAACGCGGGCTCACGCTGATCAAGCCCTATGACGAGCCGCAGGTGATCGCGGGCCAAGGGACCACAGGCCTCGAGATCGCCCAGCAGGCCGCCGAGGCCGGGATCGAAGAGGCCCAGGTGATCGTCTGCTGCGGCGGCGGTGGCCTGACCTCCGGCGTCGCGCTGGCGCTGGAGGCCGAGGCGCCGGGGTTCCGCGTGCGCTCGGCGGAACCGGAGGGCTTCCACGATGCCGCCCGCTCGTTGGTTTCCGGCCAGATCGAGCAGAACCCGAGCGCCTTGGGCTCAATCTGCGACGCCATCGTCACGCCTGCGCCGGGGGAGCTGACCTTTCCGATCATGCAGCGGTTGGTGGGGCCGGGGCTGGTGGTGAGTGATGAAGAGGCGTTGCAGGCGATGGGTCATGCGTTCAACCGGCTGAAGGTTGTAGCCGAGCCGGGCGGTGCCGTGGCGCTCGCGGCGGCGCTGTTCCGGGGCGGAGAGATTGAAGGGGACAATGTGATCGTCACCATCTCCGGCGGGAACGTTGATGCGGATATGTTCGCCCGCGCGCTGCAGACGCTGGGCTAACGATTAGGGCAGCACCGACCCGCGGGGTGGTGCTAAAAGCGCCGCCCCAGGGGGGCGGGTCGGCGCTGCCCGCTGCGCCACCGGGCGGTACCTATTCGAACTGTCCCGTCTTTGACCTTCCGCGTTCGCACGATATGCTGCCCCTCAACGCCGCCCAAAGGAGACCCCCATGCAGATTTTCGACACCGGCGAGGTGCAACTCCACTACCGCGTCGACGGCCCCGAGGACGGCGCGCCCGTGGTCTTCGCCAATTCGCTCGGCACCGACATGCGCCTGTGGGATCCAATCCTGCCGCTGCTCGCGCCCGGTCTGCGCATCATCCGCTTTGACAAACGCGGCCATGGCCTGTCGTCCTGCCCGCCCGCGCCCTATTCCATGGGCTCGCTTATCACAGATACCGAGCGGCTGCTCGACCACCTTCAGGTGCGCGGCTGCGTCTTCGTGGGCCTCTCGATCGGCGGCATGATCGCGCAGGGCCTTGCGGTGAAACGGCTCGACATGATCCGCGCGCTGGTGCTGAGCAACACCGCCACCAAGATCGGCAACCGCGACATCTGGGATGCGCGGATCGCGGCGGTGGAACAGGGCGGTATCGAAAGCCTTGCCGATGCGGTGATGGAGCGTTGGTTCTCGACCGGGTTCCGCGCCACGCCGGAACTGGCGCTCTGGCGCAACATGCTGACGCGGCAGCCCGACGCGGGCTATGCGGGCTGTTCGGCGGCGATTTCGCACAGTGATTTCATGACGCCGACCTCCGGCCTACGCCTGCCCGCGCTTGGCATCGCAGGGTCGGAAGACGGCTCAACCCCGCCCGATCTGGTGCGCGAGATGATGGACCTGATCCCTGCCTCGAAATTCAAACTGATCCGCCGCGCGGGCCATCTGCCCTGTGTCGAGCAGCCGCAGGAATACGCAGAAACGTTAAACGATTTCCTCGCCAGTGTCGGACATATCCCGAAGGCGCAGGGCTGATCGTGGCGGCAGGTGTCTCCGGTAGCGGGCGGACCATGCGCGTGCGCCTCGTGCCGTATTCGCGCCCTATCGCGACGTCCGCCCTTGCCTTTGGCCCCTGCGCGAACCACATCTGACCGAATGCCGCTGCCACTGATCTTTATCCTTGTGACGGTGATGATCGATGCCATGGGCGTCGGTCTGATCCTGCCCGTCATGCCCGACCTGATCCGCGAAGTTCGCGGCGGCGGGCTGAGCGATGCAGCCCTTTGGGGCGGCGTGCTGGCCACGGGCTTTGCCGCGATGCAATTCCTCTTCGGCCCGGTGCTGGGGGGGCTCTCCGACCGTTTTGGCCGCCGCCCGGTCCTGCTGCTGGCGCTGATCGTGATGACGCTGGACTATGGCGTGATGGCACTCGCGGGCAGCATTTGGCTGCTGCTGATCGGGCGGCTCGTGGGGGGCATCACGGCGGCGACCCATGCCACGGCCTCGGCCTATATGGCCGATATCTCTCCGGCGCAGGACCGCGCGGCGCGTTTCGGGCTGATCGGCGCGGCCTTTGGCGCGGGCTTTGTTCTTGGGCCGCTGATAGGCGGCGTCTTGGGCGAATATGGCACCCGCGCGCCCTTCTGGGCGGCGGCGGTGCTGGCGGCGGGCAATGCGGCGCTTGGCTGGGCCGTGCTGCGCGAAACCCTGCCCCCGACGCAACGCCGCGCCTTCGACTGGCGACGGGCCAATCCGCTGGGCGCGCTGCGCGCCCTTGGCCGCCTGCCCGAGGTTGGCAGGCTGCTCGCGGTCTATTTCATCTACCATGTGGGCTTTGCCGCCTATCCGGCGGTCTGGGCCTATTTCGGGGTCGAGCGTTTTGGCTGGTCGCCGACGATGATCGGCCTTTCACTGGGCCTTTTCGGCGTGTTGATGGCGCTTGTCCAAGGCGCCTTGATCGGCCCCGTGATCCGCCGCTTGGGCGCGCGCGCCACGGTGATCTTGGGCCATATCTTTGCCCTTGCCGCTTTTGCCGCGCTGACCCTGCTGACCTCGGGCACTTGGGCACTGATCATGACCCCGCTCGCCGCGCTGGCCGGGGTGATCCCGCCCGCGCTTCAAGGCATCATGTCGGCCCGCGTCAGCGCCGATGCCCAAGGAGAGCTGCATGGCGCGCTCAGTTCCTCCACCGCGCTGGCGATGATCCTCTCGCCGCTGACGATGACGGCGGTTTTCGCCTATTTTACCGCGCCGGAAGCTGCGCTCTACCTGCCCGGCGCGCCCTTCCTGCTGGCGCTTTTGCTGACCCTCGGCGGCTTGGCGATCTTTGCCAGCCGCCCTACCCCCACGTCACAAGGTGAAACTTCCCCGCAGTAGGCCCATTCCCCGTCTTGCGCCACCGGCCCATCCGCGTCAGGCTGGCGAAAATTGAAAGAAAGGGACAGGCCATTGCAAACCATCAAAGCCGCCGTCTGCCATGCCTTTGACACACCGCTAAGCGTCGAAGACATCCGCATCAAAGCACCGCAATCGGGCGAAGTTGAAGTGACCTTGGATGCCGTGGCGATCTGCCATTCCGACATTCTGTTTGCCGAAGGCGGCTGGGGCGGCACCCTGCCCGCCGTCTATGGGCACGAGGCCGCAGGCCGGGTCAGCGCGGTGGGGCCGAATGTGCAGGGTCTGGCCGAAGGCGACAGCGTGGTGGTCACCCTGATCCGCGCCTGCGGCAGCTGCCCCAACTGCGCCTCGGGCCAGCCGACGATCTGCGAAACCCCGCAAGCGCCCGAAGGGCCGCTGCAAACGGCGGAGGGCGCACCGCTCGTTCAAGCGATGAACACCGGTGGTTTCGCCGAGAAGGTCGTCGTCGACCGGTCGCAGGTCGTGAAAATCTCGCATGACATCCCCAAAGACGCCGCCTGCCTGATCGCCTGCGGCGTGATCACCGGTGTCGGCGCCGTGGTCAATGCGGCGGGCCTGCGGGCCGGTCAAGACGTGGTGGTAATCGGCGCGGGCGGGGTCGGCCTCAACGCCATCCAAGGAGCGCGCATCGCGGGCGCGCGGCGGATCGTGGCGGTCGACATGACCGAAGACAAACTCGCCATCGCCCGCGAATTCGGCGCGACCGACACTGTGCTCGCGACCGAGGCGAAGCCGTGGCGCGCGGCCTTCAAGGCCATGGGGCGCGGGGCGGATGCCGTGATCGTCACCGTGGGCGCGATCCCCGCCTATGAAACTGCGCCGCGCTACCTTGCCGCCGGGGGCCGGGTGATCATGGTCGGCATGCCCCACAGCGGGGCCGAGGCCAGCTATGAACCGGTCGTCCTCGCCGCCCTAGGGCAAGGCATGGTCGGCTCCAAAATGGGCGATGTGGTGATCCAGCGCGACATTCCGTGGATGGTCGACCTCTATCTTCAGGGCCGCCTGCAACTCGACAGCCTGATCTCTGGCCGCTGGCGGCTGGATCAGATCAACGAGGCGATTGCCGACACCAAGACCGGCGCCGCGCGGCGCAATGTGATCGTCTTCGACCGGTCCTAAATCGGCCCCGAGGCGAGCGGACGCTACGGCAGATCGCCGATCAGAAGGGCGCGAAAATCATTCACATTGGTCCCGGTGGGGCCAGTGTGGAACAGTGCATCTATCGCCTCGAAGGCCCCGAAAGCATCGTTGCGCTGCAAAGCGCCGCGCGGGTCCACAGCCGCCGCGCGCATCGCAGCCGCCGTGCCCGCCTCGACGAAGGCGCCCGCGTTATCCTCCGACCCGTCAATCCCATCGGTATCCGCCGCCAAAGCGGTGATCCCCTCCCGCCCTTCGAGCGCCAGCGCAAGGGACAGCGCAAACTCACTGTTGCGTCCGCCGCGCCCCTTGTGGCGCAGGGTGACCGTCGTCTCCCCACCCGAGAGCAGCACCAGCGGTGCAGGATGGGGAAAACCGCTTTCCTGCGCCTGTCGGGCAAGGGCCGCATGGACCAGCGCCACCTCCCGCGCCTCGCCCTCGATCGCGTCCGACAGGATCCACGCGTTCACCCCCCGCGCCTGCGCGGCCTTGGCCGCCGCGGCAAGCGACAGACCGGCAGAGGCAATGACATGGGTCTGCGTCGTACTCGGCGCGTCCTGCTGAGGCTGCGCGGCGGCCTTTTGCAGAAAAGCCATACAGCGCTCCGGCAGTTCCAACCCCCGCGCGGCCACCTCTTCCAACACCGCCGCCGCAGTACGCCGCCCCGGCACCGTGGGGCCCGAGGCCACGGCCCCCGGATCATCCCCCGGCACATCCGAGACGACAAGGCTCACCACCCGTGCGGGATGGGCCAGTTCCGCCAGACGTCCGCCGTTGACCGTGCTGAACTGCTTGCGGATGTCATTCATGACCGAAATCGGCGCGCCCGAGGCCAAGAGCGCCGCGTTCAACGCCTTCAAATCCTCCAACGTCAGCCCCTCTGGCGGGGCGGGCAAAAGCGATGAGCCGCCGCCGCAGACCAGCGCGATCACCTGATCCTCCGGCCCCAGACCTTGCACCGCTTCCTGCAAGGCGCGGGCAGCCTCGACCCCGGCCTGATCGGGCACCGGGTGGGCGGCCTCCAGCACCTTGATCCGCTGACAAGGCGCGCCATAGCCGTAGCGGGTGACCACGACACCATCATAGGAATGCGGCCAGATGGCCTCGAACGCCTGCGCCAATTGCGCCGCCCCCTTGCCCGCACCGATCACCACCGTGCGCCCTTTGGGCGGCGGCGGCAGCTGGTCTTTCAGGATCAAATGCGGATCGGCGGCGGCGACGGCGGTGTCGAACATTTCGGCCAAGAACTGGCGTTTCGGGTCATTGAGGTTGGACATAGGGCACTCCGACTGCTGCGGCGATCATGGCGGCCCGTTGTCTGCTGTCAATCCGGCAGGGGGCGTTCATGCTGAACAAACAGGCAGTTGCGCGCGCCCAGCAGGCCAAAGTCGGGGTCGCTGCACAGGCCCAAGGGCATCGCCGCGCGCCATTTGCTGTGCCGCCCCCCTGCGTTGAAGGCGGCGCGGAAGCTGTCATCCAGCATCCACGGGTTCTGCTGCGCCACGCCCCCCGTGATGAAGACCCCGCCCCGCGCGCCCATGACCAAGCCCAGATCCCCCGCGACCCCGCCAAGATACTGCACCATCAGAGCAACCGCACGACAGGCGCTCGCGTCCTCCCCGGCCTTGGCCGCCGCGAAAATCGCCGCCGCCCCCTCCAAATGCGCCGCCTCGCCCCGTGCGGAGGCGATGGCGCGATACCAATAGGGCATGCCGGTGCCCGACAGGATCGCCTCGGCCTCGACCGCCAGCGCCGCGCCCATCTGCACCTCGGGCCAGAGCGCGATCAGGGCTTCGAAATAGGCCACTTCCTCGGCGCTATGGGGGGTGAGCCGCAGATGCCCCCCCTCGCCCGGCACCGCCGTGGGCCGCGCGCCCTGCCAGACCAGAGACCCGACGCCAAGGCCCGTCCCCGGGCCGATGATCACCCGCGCCCCTGGTTGCGGGTCGGGCCGGCCCTGAAGATAGGTCACTTTATCCGCATCCAGCGTGGCCAAGGACCAAGCCGCCGCCTCGAAATCATTGAGCAACAGCACCTTGGCGGGGTCCAAACCGCAGGCCCGCGCCAGATCATCGCGCGAAATGCTGCGCGCTGCATTGGTCATCCGCACCTGCCCGTCGACAACCACCCCGGCCACCGCCATGGCCACCCCTTCGGGCGGGCGGCCCATCTCGGCACAAAGCGTCGCGCAGGCGTCGGGCAAAGTGGTCAGCCCGTCGGTGGGATGGGTGCGGCGTTCTACCACCGCCCCCGCCGGGTCTACCGCTGCGAGGCGCAGATTGGTGCCGCCGATGTCCCCTACCAAATACCACATGTGCCTGCCTTGCTGCCCCTGATACCGATGCAAGATGGCCCGCACGCGCGGCCAAGGTCAAACAACAAAACCCGAAAGCCGAGGCTTTCGGGTTTCGCATTTGGGTGCTGTCCGTTTGGATCAATCAGGGGCGATCGGCACCGATGCTTCATCGTCGCCCTCGATGACGTTTTCCTCGTCGACGATCACTTCTTCTTCCGTCTCGGGCGCGGTGGCGACTTCCTCGCCCGTCCAATAGACGATGATCCCGACGCCAAAGATCACCACAAGCGCCATGCCGATCAGGGGCCATTTGTGACGGCTTTCCTGTTTTTTGAGGTTCGTGTCTGGTGGGCTCATGATCCACTCCCTTTCGCTGTCTTCGGGCTGTGCCGCGCAGCACTTCGCGCGGTCCTCGTTACCGGGCCAACCCGGCAGAGCGCGCTAAAGTTCCCGAAAAGGGAAGGTTTCACAAAAGCGCCATCACCTCTGCCATGGTGCGACGGTAACCCGCCACGATCCGATCCCGCTGCCGGTGCCGCCCGCACGTCACCGCATGGCGGCCCGCTGACCACAGATCGGTCACCACCCGGTCCTTGGCGGCAAAGGCCAGACCGTCGAGCAATTGGTCGAGCCGCAGCGCGCAGAGCGCCGGGTCTTGGCTGTCGATCGCCACAAGATCGGCCCACTCGCCCACGGCAATCTCGCCCCGGCCCCGGCCAAGCGCCTGCGCCCCGCCACGCGCCGCGCCCGTGTAAAGCGCCGCCCCGACCGAACCTTCGCCCGCCACCATCACATTGCGCGCCAAATCCCGCAGACGTTGCGAATATTCCAGCGTGCGCAATTCCTCGGTCAGCGAAATCAACACATTGGAATCCGATCCGATGCCAAACCGCCCCCCGGCGGCAAGGTAACCCGGCCCGTTGAACGGCCCATCGCCCAAATTGGCCTCCGTCACCGGGCAAAGCCCTGCCACCGCGCCGCTGTGGGACATGGCAGCGGTCTCACCTTCCGTCATATGAGTGGCGTGGATCAGGCACCAGTTCTCGGCCACCTCGGCATTGGCCAGCAACCACTCGACCGGGCGTGCGCCAAGCCATGCGGAGATATCCGCGACCTCTTTGGGCTGTTCGGCGATGTGGATATGGGTTGGTACATCGGGATGGGCGGCCAGCACCTCGGCCAATTCCGCCGGGGCGGTGGCGCGCAGCGAATGGGGCGCGATGCCGACGCGGCAATCGGGGGGGAGGTCCCGCACCGCCCGCTGCGCCTGCTCAACCAGCGCGCCGAAGCGCGCCACCCCATTGCCAAAACGCGCCTGCCCCGCCTGCAAGGGCTGCTGCCCCGCCCCGCCATAGGTATAGAGCACCGGCAGATGGGTCAGCCCGATCCCCGTCTGTGCTGCCGCCGCCGCGATCCGGGCCGATAGCTCCCCCAGATCGTCATAGGGCGTGCCGTCCGGTTGGTGGTGGAGGTAGTGAAACTCTCCCACGCTGGCGAAACCGGCCTCTTGCATCTCTAGGAAGACGAAGGCCGCGATGGCTTCGATATGCGCAGGCGTCAGATGCGCGGTGAAGCGATACATCAGTTCGCGCCACGTCCAGAAACTGTCTTTCCCGGCCAAGCGCGTCTCGGTCATCCCGGCCATGGCGCGTTGGAAGCTGTGGCTGTGCAGATTGGCCAGCGCCGGCAGCAGGGTGTCGACACGGGTGTCATCGGCCTGCGGTGCCTGCCCGGTCTCAACCTGCGTCACCCGCCCATCGGCAACCGTGATCCGAACCTCTCGCGCCCATCCCTGCGGCAGTTTTGCATGTGTAGCGAAAATCATTTGACGGCCCTTTGCTTCTTTATGTATAGACATATAGCAAATAAAACCGATGTATAAAAGCGAAACCTGAGGAGGAGGCGATAGGATGACAGCGCAGGATCGGGTCTTGGTCGACCTCACGGCGGCGACGATGGATGGCCCACAGCCCTATGGTTTGATCAAAGATGCGGCGATCGCGATTGCCGAGGGCCAGATCGCATGGGTCGGCCCGCGCGATGATCTGCCGCAAGGCTACCGCGCCCTGCCCGCCGAATCGCTGGGCCAGCGGCTTGTCACCCCCGGGCTGATCGATTGCCACACCCATATCGTGCACGGCGGCGACCGCGCGCGGGAGTTCGAGATGCGGCTGGAGGGCGCCAGCTATGAGGAAATCGCCCGCGCCGGGGGCGGCATCGTCTCAACCGTCACCGCCACCCGCGCCGCCGATGAGGCAGAGTTGCTGGCCGATGCCCTGCGCCGCGTCGACGTGCTGATCGCCGAAGGGGTCACGGCCATCGAAGTCAAATCCGGCTACGGTCTGGATATCGAGACCGAGCTGCGCATGTTGCGCACCGCCCGTGCCATTGGCCAGCAGCGCCCGATCCGCGTCTCAACCACCTTCCTCGCCGCCCATGCGGTGCCTGCCGAATACGCAGGCCGCGCGGATGCCTATATCGACGAGGTCTGCCTCCCCGCCCTGCGTGCCGCCTATGCCGAAGGGCTGGTCGATGCGGTCGACGGGTTCTGCGAGGGCATCGCCTTTCAGCCCGCCCAGATCGCACGGGTCTTTGACCTGGCGCGGGAATTGGGCCTGCCGGTGAAACTCCATGCCGAGCAATTGTCGAACTTGGGCGGCGCGCGGCTGGCGGCCTCCTATGGCGCGCTCTCGGCGGATCATATCGAATACCTTGATGAGAGCGGCGTGAGCGCGATGGCCGAAGCGGGCAGCGTGGCCGTTCTACTGCCCGGTGCCTTCTATACATTGCGCGAGACCCAAGCGCCGCCCATCGACCTGCTGCGCAAACACAGCGTGCCGATGGCGCTGGCGACGGATATCAACCCCGGGTCTTCGCCGCTCAACTCCCTCCTCTTGACGCTTAACATGGGCTGCACCCTGTTCCGCATAACGCCCGAAGAGGCGCTGCGCGGCGCCACGCAACATGCCGCCCGCGCGCTCGGGCTGGACGATTGCGGCATGATCCGCCGCGGCCTGCGCGCCGACCTCGCCGTTTGGGACATTAAACACCCGGCCGAACTTGCCTATCGCATCGGCTTCAACCCGCTTAATTCCCGCATTTTCGGAGGCCAATCGTGACCACCCTGACCCTCACCCCCGGCGCGGCCACGTTGGACGATCTGGCCCGCATCTACCGCGAAGAGGCATCTGTGCGGCTCGACCCCGCCTGCCGCCCCGCAATCGAAGACGCCCATGCCCGCATCGCTCGGGCCGTGGCGGGCGAAGATGCCGTTTACGGCGTGAACACCGGTTTCGGCAAGCTCGCCTCGGTCAAGATCGCGGCGGAGGATACGGCGGCGCTGCAACGCAACCTGATCCTGTCGCACTGCTGCGGTGTTGGCCCCGCGATCACGCGCGGCCATGCGCGGCTGCTGATGGCGCTGAAACTGCTGAGCCTCGGGCGCGGTGCCTCGGGCGTGCGGCTGGCGGTCGTGGACCTGATCGAAGCCATGCTTGAGCGGGGCGTGACCCCGGTGATCCCGGCGCAAGGCTCGGTCGGCGCCTCGGGCGATCTGGCCCCCTTAGCGCATATGGCCGCCGTGATGATGGGCCATGGCGAGGCGGAGTTGGAGGGCCGCGTCATGACGGGCGGCGCGGCGCTGACTGCTGCGGGTCTCACCCCGTTGGAGTTCGGCCCGAAGGAAGGGCTGGCGCTGATCAATGGCACACAATTCTCCACCGCTTTCGCGCTGGCGGGACTCTTCGACGCATGGCAGGCCGCGAACTCGGCGCTGGTGATCTCAGCCCTGTCGACGGATGCGATCATGGGCTCCACCGCGCCGCTACAGCCCGAGATCCACGTCCTGCGCGGCCATCGCGGCCAGATCGAGGCGGGCGAGACCATGCGCGCCCTGCTCAATGGCTCAGAAATCCGGGAGAGCCATGTGGCGAATGATGCCCGCGTCCAAGACCCTTATTGCATCCGCTGCCAACCGCAGGTGACGGGGGCGGCGATGGACGTGCTGCGCATGGCCGCCGCCACGCTGGAGGTCGAAGCCAATGCCGCCACCGATAACCCGCTGGTGCTGACGGGGGCAGACCTCATCGTCTCGGGCGGGAATTTCCATGCCGAGCCGGTGGGTTTCGCCGCCGATATGATCGCCCTCGCCGTGGCCGAGATCGGCGCCATCGCGCAGCGCCGGGTGGCGCTGATCGTGGACCCGGTGCTCAGCTTCAACCTGCCGCCCTTCCTGACGCCGACCCCCGGCCTCAACAGCGGCTATATGATCGCCGAAGTCACCACCGCCGCCCTGATGAGCGAGAACAAACATCTCGCCAACCCTTGCGTCACCGACAGCACGCCGACCTCGGCCAACCAAGAGGATCACGTCAGCATGGCCGCCCATGGCGCGCGACGGCTCGGGCAAATGGTCGAGAACCTGAACCGCATCCTTGGGGTGGAACTGCTCTGCGCCGCGCAGGGCATCGACTTTCGCGCGCCGCTGGCCACCAGCGAGACCTTGCAGCGGGTGGTCGCGCGGGTCCGCGAAGAGGTCGCCACGCTGGAGAAAGACCGCTACCTCGCCCCCGATCTGGAACGCGCGGCACGGATGGTAGCGGGCGGTGAGATCACCCGCGCCGCCGCCTGCGAGATGCCGGGGCTTTCCACATGACCCCCGCTGAGATCACCCCCGTCGAGATCACCCGCGGCGACAGCCCCATCGTGCTCGGCCTGCCCCACACCGGGACTGACCTGACCGAGGCCATCCGGCGCGACCTGAACCCGCGCGGGCGGGAATTGGCGGATACCGATTGGCATATCGATCGGCTCTACGACGGGTTGCTGCCCGGCGCGACCACGGTGCGCGCGACCTTCCACCGCTATGTTATCGACGCCAACCGCGACCCTTCGGGCGCATCGCTCTACCCCGGGCAGAACACCACCGGGCTGGTGCCGTTGACGGATTTCGACGGGCAAGACATCTGGACCACCCCGCCCGACGCAGCCGAGGTTGAGGCCCGCCGCGTGGCATACCACGCGCCCTATCATGCCGCGCTTGAGGCCGAACTGGCCCGCGTCCGCGACCTGCATGGGGTCGCGATCCTCTATGACTGCCACTCGATCCGCTCGCTGATCCCCTTCCTCTTTGACGGCCCGCTGCCCGATTTCAACATCGGCACGAACCTCGGCACCACCTCCGCGCCGGAGATCGAAGCCGCCGTCGCCGAGATCTGCGCCGCCGCACCCGGCTACACCGCCGTCAGCAACGGGCGCTTCAAGGGAGGCTGGACCACGCGCCACTATGGCCGCCCCGCCGAAGGGGTCCACGCGATCCAGATGGAACTGGCGCAAAGCAGCTACCTCGGCGCCGAGGCCCCGCCTTGGCCCTATGCCCCCGACCAGGCCGCGCGGCTGCGCGTCCATCTGACCGATATCCTGACAACTCTGGCCGCACTGGCCCCTACCCTGAAAGGCACAGCATGAGCGATCCGCGCAAGAACACCCGTGACGTCTATCCCGCCACCGGCACCGAGCTTTCGGCGAAAAGCTGGCTGACCGAAGCGCCGCTGCGGATGCTGATGAACAACCTGCACCCCGACGTGGCCGAGAACCCGCATGAGCTGGTCGTCTATGGCGGCATCGGGCGCGCGGCGCGGACTTGGAAGGACTACGACCAGATCGTCGCCTCCCTGCGCGCCTTGGAAGAAGACCAGACACTGCTGGTACAATCGGGCAAGCCCGTGGGCGTCTTCCAAACCCATAAGGACGCCCCGCGCGTATTGATCGCCAACTCCAACCTCGTGCCACATTGGGCGAATTGGGATCACTTCAACGAACTCGATAAAAAGGGTCTGGCGATGTACGGCCAGATGACCGCCGGCTCGTGGATCTACATCGGCAGCCAAGGCATCGTGCAGGGCACCTATGAGACCTTCGTCGAGGCAGGCCGCCAGCACTATGGCGGTGACCTCAAAGGCAAGTGGATCCTCACCGGGGGCTTGGGCGGTATGGGCGGCGCGCAGCCTTTGGCCGCGGTCATGGCCGGGGCCTGCTGTCTGGCGGTGGAGTGCAATCCCGACAGCATCGATTTCCGCCTGCGCACCCGCTACGTCGACGAAAAGACCGACAGCCTTGATGAGGCGCTGGCGATGATCGAGCGGTGGACCGCCGCGGGCGAGGCGAAATCGGTTGCACTTCTGGGCAATGCCGCCGATGTCTTTCCCGAGCTGGTGAAACGCGGGGTCCGCCCCGATATCGTGACCGACCAGACCTCGGCCCATGACCCGGTGAACGGCTACCTGCCGCAGGGCTGGACGATGGGCGCATGGCGCGAGAAACGTGAGAGCGATCCCAAAGCGGTCGAAAAAGCCGCCCGCGCCTCGATGAAGGTGCAGGTGCAAGCGATGGTCGATTTCCACACCGCGGGCATCCCAACGGTCGACTATGGCAACAACATCCGCCAGATGGCGCTGGAGGAAGGGTTGCAGAACGCTTTCGACTTCCCCGGCTTCGTGCCCGCGTACATCCGCCCGCTGTTCTGCCGCGGCATCGGCCCCTTCCGCTGGGCAGCGCTGTCGGGCGATCCTGAGGATATCTACAAGACCGACGCCAAGGTGAAGGAAATCCTCGCTGAGGACACGCATCTGCACAACTGGCTCGACATGGCGCGGGAGCGTATCTCTTTCCAAGGGCTGCCTGCACGGATTTGTTGGGTGGGCTTAGGCGTGCGCCACAAGCTGGGGCTGGCCTTCAATGAGATGGTCCGCACAGGCGAACTCAGCGCGCCGGTGGTGATTGGCCGCGACCACCTCGACAGCGGCTCCGTCGCCTCGCCCAACCGCGAGACGGAGGCGATGAAAGACGGCTCGGATGCCGTGTCGGACTGGCCGCTGCTGAACGCGCTTTTGAACACCGCCTCGGGGGCGACTTGGGTGTCGCTGCACCACGGCGGCGGGGTTGGCATGGGCTTCTCACAGCACTCTGGCATGGTGATCTGCTGTGACGGGTCCGAGGACGCCGACCGGCGGATCGAGCGGGTGCTCTGGAACGACCCGGCGACGGGCGTGATGCGCCATGCGGACGCGGGCTATGACGAAGCGCGCGATTGCGCCCGCGAACACGGGCTGAACCTGCCGGGTATCCTTTAAGCGCTGAGCGCCGCCGCCCGCTCGCGGCGGCGGCAGCTTAATAGCGCGTGGTCAGGCGGTGGCCGGGGCGGTAGGACAGCCGCACATAGGTCACCGCCTGCCCCTCCCACCACGTCGAACGCTCGACGGTAAAAACCGGATCGCCCAAGCCGCAGGCGAGGTATTCGCTCAGCCGCTGATCGGCCAGACCGGCGGAGAGGCTGATCTCCACATCCGAAAAGGGAATGGCCGAGATCAGCCATTCGTTCGGCCCGACATCGGTGAAACTCTCCTCCCGCGCCTGCGGGAGGGTGGCGAGGTTGATCCAACGGTCCTCAAATTGATAGGGGTCGCCATCGGCGTAATGCATGCAAACCAGATGCAATGCCTCGCTCCCCGCGCTCAGTTTGAGCCGGGCGCGCAGCCAGTCGGGCGCAGGCTCAATCGCGTGACTGACCCGCGAATACCGATAGTCGGCGCCCTTCTCTTCGATCTCGGCCCGGACCAGCGGAATGTCGAAACGCGCCTGCCGCAGCGGGGCCATGCGCACCCGCGTCCCCGCCTTGCGCCGCCGCTCGATAAACCCCTCTTCGGCCAATTCGCGCATGGCGCGGTTGACCGTCGCCCGGGCGCAGCCATAGGTCTCGGCCAGATCGACCTCATTGGGCACAAGGCTGCCCAACGGCCACTCGCCCTTGGTGATCTTTGACAGGATGTCGGTTTTCACATCCCGGTAGGTGACTTTCATAGCGCGGCCTGCTGCGATCATGACTGTTTTACCAAGCATTACACTAGATCAATGCCCAGCCCAAGCGCCCCCGCGCGCCAGCCCGGAAGGAAACCGCCGGAGCCGGGCGCGGGTCTTGCCTCCGCCCGCGTTTGCTGGAAAATTACCCGCCACCTGCCCCCTCAGCCAGAAAGGCCGCCCATGCGCGTTCAGCCCCCGAAAATCCGCACTGCCGCTCTGATCTTAGGCCTTGGCCTGCTCGCCGCCTGCGGTGGCAAACAGACCGAAGTCGTCGCGGTTCCGGCGGATGAGGTGGAGTGTATGGCCCGCGCGATGTATTTCGAATCCAACCGTTCCAGCCGCGACGGAATGGTGGCCGTGGGGACGGTGGTGCTGAACCGCGTCCACTCCGACGCCTTCCCTGACACGGTCTGCGGCGTGGTCGGTCAGCCCAATCAATTCGCCCCCGGCGTGATGACGAAACCGATGACCGACCGCGGCGCCCCGCTGGCCCGCGCCACGGCGCTTGCCGTGCTTCAGGGGGAGCGGCATCCGAAAGTCACCCGCGCAAAATTCTTCCACGCGGCGTGGTACAATGCGAACTACAACAACATGCATTATGTGGTGACGGCGGGCGGCAATGCCTTTTACGAAAAGCGCCGCGCCCATCTTGTGACCGCGCCCAACCCGCTGCCGCCGCTCGAAGGGATCACCCCGCACTAAGGGTCACAAACCCCCGCGGGCGATCAGGATCAGCACGAGGTAACGCCCGCCCTTCGCGAGAGAAACGATCAGCAAGAACCGCCAAAGCGGTTCGCGCAACATGCCCGCGGCCAAGGTCAGCGGATCGCCGATGATCGGCACCCAACTGGCCAGCAGGCTCCAATAGCCCCAACGCCGATACCAGCCAGAGGCGCGGGCCATCTGCTTGGCCGAAAAGGGAAACCAGCGGTGATCGGCGAAATGACTAAGGTAGCGACCCAGCCACCAGTTCAGCAGCGATCCCAGCACATTCCCCAGCGTCGCCACCAGCCACAGAAGTGCCGTGGCATGAGCGCCCGACCACATCAGCCCCAATAGCACCGCTTCGGATTGCGCGGGGATCAGGGTGGCCGCCAGCAGCGCCGCGAAGAACAGGCTCAGCAGGGCCAGCATGTCGGCGGCAAAAGTGGGCAGAGACGGCAGGGCATGGCGCGTCAGTAAAGACGCCGCGCCCACAGGGCAAGCCGCGCTTTGGAAAAGCGCGCAGGCTTATTTGGTCAGGATCAACTTGCCCGCCCGCGTGATGCGCAGCGTATAGGTCTGGCCGTCCAAGACGATATTCGCGGTCGAGCCATTGGGCACCAAGGCACGGGCATCATGCACGGCCTCTTGGGCCGGTTGGGCGGCGGGCGATGGATCGGGCAGTTTTTGCATCAGGCTCATCACAGGTCTCCCAATTGGCGTGCGCGTTGCAGATCGATGAGATGCTCAAGGCCGAAGCCTTCGCAGGCTGCGGCATCGTTGCTGCCAAACGCGATATCGCGCCAGCTGTTGTTGGATGGGGTCTGTAGCCGGGCATGGCTCATTGGCTCGGGCGTGGTCACGGGTGTCCTCACGGGGCGGGCTCCTTTCCATTGACATCCGGGCTTCCGACGCGCGGTGGCTTGGACGGTTTCGGCGTAAAGTCGTACATTCTCCCGGCAAAAAGACCGGGCTCCCTTAACGGCTACTTAATCCGATTATTTTAGTCAAGTATAGAAAAGCCGGCCCCCAAGCGTCATTCCGCGTCGATCTTCTGAATGGCGCTGAAGCCCTCGAACCGGGGCGAGCCTTCATGCAGCTTGCGGGTCTGCCCCGCCCGCGCATGGGCCGCGCGGAAGGCGTCGCTGGTGGTCCAAGCCCGGAAATGTGCTTCGCTTTGCCAAACGGTGTGAGAAGCATAGAGAATCGTCCCCTCCGCCTCCGGCCCTTTCAGCATGTGGAAGGACACGAAGCCCTCGCTGTCCTTCAGGTGGCTTTCACGGTTCAGCCATAGTTCTTCGAAAGCGACGGCGTTTTCGGGCAATACGGTGAAACGGTTCATGGCAAGATACATGGGCCTGTCCTTTAGTTCTCGATCAGGGCGTTGCAGGGGGCGTCGCGCTCGGCGGGCGGGATGAGACGGGCCTCATCGAAAGGCACCGCGGTCTCGGCCTCTACAAAGCCGATGGCATGGGTCGTGACTTCGGGCGCGGCTTGAGCGATGAGGGCGGGAATGCCCCAATCGGTGCGGGCGTGGCCATTGCCGGTGATCACGGCCACCGGCGGGCCGTAGGCTTCGAGCGCGTTGAGCGCGGCGCGGGCGAAGGTGGCGTCGCGGTAGCGCTGCACGGCGACCATCCCGCCCATCATCTCGCGCGGCATGGCTTCGCAATGGGCGGCGAATTGCAACGCTACACGCCCGGCCTGCTGATCCTCCGGCAAGGGCTGGTCGAGGCCGAAGCGCGCCGCCTCAGGCCCGAAGAGCTCGGCTGCCCCCTCGCTGTACACGCGTTGCACAGCCTCACGCGGGGCGGCGGCGCCGATGATGCGGGCGTCTCCCAAAGCGTCAAAGATGGGGGCATAGATATCGAAGTGCTGCCACCCGCTCGCCGCCCAAGCCTGCGCAATCTGGCTGCGATCGGCGTCGGCCTTTGCCGACTCTTCGGCGGTGAGCATTTCGAACACCACTGCCGTAGGACGCAGCGCCTTTAGGGCAGCGGCCTGTTCGAGATGGGCATGGGGGTTGTCATGCACCTCGCCCAAGATCACGATCTCGGCGGGGGTGTCAGCGTTCGCGGGCGGCGCCAGCCAGAGCAGCATCGCGGCGCAAAGGCGCTTCGCCCTCACGATTTGCGCTCATCCGTGTCGGTTTTGATTTCGGGGTCGTTGTAATCGTTGGGGTCAAAGTCTTCGGGGTCGAACGGGTCTTCGTCTTCGGCGATGCCGCTGACATGGGTGGTGCCGCTTTCCTCGTCAAAGACCAACCCGTAGTTCGCCTTGCCCTCGCTTTTGTAGCGCCGAAACTCGTGGATGCCTGCGTAGACGAAAACCAGCGTGATCGGCAGCAGAATCAGAAATGCGATAACTTGGGCGTCCATGAACGCGCTCCTTTGAATGCTTGTCGGGGGCCTGTCTCACCATAGGGGGCGCGGGTGGAGGCCACTGCGCGCGCGGTGATCCGGCCAAAGATCTTAACGGTCGCTGCGCCAATTGCGCGGCCTGACCAGATGCGGCCCTATCTGAACCGCCTTGTGAGAGAAAGCATTAATCCGCCCAGTTTGTTCCGCAAGCTCTATTTCGCAGGCTCTTGTTTTATTGCGTTCCACCGGCTCTTCGGCACTCGCAGCCCCGCTCTTTTGACCCGTGCGCAGCGGCGGCGGCATCGCACAAGCGCCTATGAAACCAGCACAAACGCGCG
Source organism: Sulfitobacter sp. 1A13421 (assembly GCF_043557285.1). NCBI lineage: Bacteria > Pseudomonadati > Pseudomonadota > Alphaproteobacteria > Rhodobacterales > Roseobacteraceae > Sulfitobacter > Sulfitobacter sp. 1A13421. The sequence continues at coordinate 29,203 of NZ_JBIFFQ010000010.1, read as the reverse complement.
GACTTAGGCAGCCGTTCCGCAAAAAAGGACGCGTTACAAAAGCTTCGTCAAACTTAAACATTCGTGACATTCACCGCTGCGATAGGTCGCCCCGCAAACCCCGGGGGACTTATGCTCGTCATTTCTGAACTGACCAAAACATTCGGCGCGAACACAGCGGTGGCCCGCGCCAACCTAGAGGTCGACAAGCCGCAGATGATCGGAATCATCGGGCGCTCCGGCGCGGGGAAATCCACCCTGCTGCGGATGCTCAACCGGCTGACCGATGCCTCCTCGGGGCAGATCCTGTTTCAGGGGCGCGATGTGACCGCCCTGCGTGGCGCGGCCCGGCGCGGCTGGCAGGCGGAATGCGCGATGATCTTTCAGCAGTTCAACCTCGTCCCACGGATGGATGTGGTATCGAACGTGCTGCACGGCACGCTCAACCGCCGCTCGACGCTCAGCAGCATCTTCAACCTCTACCCCGATGCCGACATCACCCGCGCCATCGAAATCCTCGACCGGCTGGGCATCGCACAGCACGCGCCCAAACGGGCCGAGGCGCTTTCCGGCGGGCAGCAACAGCGCGTCGCCATCGCCCGCGCCCTGATGCAGGACCCGCAGATCATTCTGGCGGATGAACCCATCGCCAGCCTCGACCCGATGAACGCGCAGGTGGTGATGCAATCGCTGCGCCGCATTCACGAGGAAGACGGCCGCATGGTCATCGCCAACCTTCACACGCTGGATACCGCGCGCCGCTACTGCGACCGCGTGGTGGGGATGCGCGACGGCAAGATCGTCTTTGACGGCACGCCCGAGCAGCTGACCACCGGCATGGCCCGCGAAATCTACGGTGCGGACAGCAGCTTTTCCGAAGCCGCCACCTCAACCGAGATCGAAACGCTGGACAAAGTGCCAGCCTGACACGACCCGCCCCAAAGGGCATTTTTTGCAAACGGAGACGACACAATGAAAAAGCTCATCGCCGCCGCCTTGGCAACCACGGCCCTCACCGGCACCGCCATGGCCCAAAGTGCCGAGATCGACGAATTCCGCATCGGCATCCTCGGCGGGGAAAACGCGCAGGACCGGATGAACTCCTACGAGTGTCTGCGCGGCTACACCGAAGAGCGCCTTGGCGTTCCGGCCAAACTCTTTGCCCCGGCCGACTATAACGGCGTGATCCAGGGCCTGCTGGGCGGCACGCTCGACATGGCATGGCTCGGCGCCTCGGCCTATGCCGCCGTGCACCTGCAAGACCCCGAAGCGGTCGAGCCGGTGCTGGTCAAGATCAACCTCGATGGCTCCTACGGCTATCACTCCATCGGTTTCGCGCGCAAAGATGCGGGCATCGAGAGCCTCGAAGACATGCAGGGCAAGGTCTTTGGCTTTGGCGATCCGAACTCCACCTCGGGCTACCTGATCCCCTCCATCGAAATCCCCCAGACCACTGGTGCCACGATGGAATCCGGCGATTACTTCGGCGAAGTGAAATTCACCGGCGGCCATGAGCAGACCATCGTCGCGGTCAACAACGGCGATGTCGACGGCGGCGTGACATGGGCCGACGGTCAGGGCAACTGGGAAGACGGCTACAACTCCGGCGCGCTGCGCAAAGCCGTGGACGCGGGCCTCGTCGACATGAACGATCTGGTGGAAATCTGGCGCTCCAAGCCGATCCCCGAAGGCCCGGTCGTTCTGCGCAAGGCCCTGCCCGAAGAGGTCAAGGCGACCATGACCCAACTGGTGGATGAACTGCACGAGAAAGACGCCGATTGCGCCTACGGCGTGGCCGCGGGCGAGAGCCTTGGTTTCGATCCGATCGCGCATGACGCCTATGTCTCGATCGTCGAAGCGCGCAAGGCGAAATCCAACTGATCGCAGCGATTACAAGACATCTGGCAGGTCCCGACAACGATTGTCGGGGCCTGTCGTCATAGGGGGACGACAGATGCACCAGACCACCACCGCGCCAGATATCACGGCGGATTACCTTGCCCACACCCGACACAAGCGGGTGATGAACATGATCCTGCTGGTCGTTTTCCTGGCCCTGCTGATCGGCGGTTTCGGCACCGCCAATGCCCGTAACGCAGGCGGGTTCTGGAACGGGCTGCCCAATGTCTTTGACTTCCCCGCCGATGTGCTGAGCGAAGCGTGGGCGCGCATCCATCTGCTGCCCGGCTATTTCGCGAAATACCTCCCCTCTCTGATCGAGACGGTGAACATCGCCGGGGCCGCCACGCTGATCGGCGCGCTGCTGGCTTTCTTCGCTGCCCTTCTGGCTACCCGCGGCCTTGCCCCCGCGCCGTGGCTCGTGGCCCCGCTGCGCCGCCTGCTCGACGTGCTGCGCGCGGTGCCTGAGATCGTCGTCGCGCTGGTGCTGATCTTCCTTCTGGGCGGCGGCCCGGTGCCTGCGATGATCGCCATCGCGCTGCATACCGTGGGTGCGCTCGGCAAGCTTTTTTCCGAGGTGAATGAGAACGCCTCTCTCAAACCTGTCGACGGCCTTGCGTCTGTCGGGGCGGGCTGGCTGCAACGCATGGTTCTGGGCGTCGTGCCGCAGGTCGCGCCCAACTACCTCTCCTATGCGCTGCTGCGGTTCGAGATCAACATCCGCGCCTCGGCCATCCTCGGCTTCGTCGGCGCAGGCGGCATCGGCTATGACCTGCGCAACACGATGTCTTGGGGCCAAGGCAAATTCGACGAGGCGGCGGCGATCTTTCTGCTGCTCTTCGGCACCATCATCATCGTCGACCAAGTCTCAAGCCATTTCCGCGATCGGCTGACCCATGGCCGCGCCTATAAGGACAAGGGAGCCATCCTGTGACCGACCTTACCGCTTCCACCCTCCCCGCTCAGCAGGTCGCCAGCCGTAGCTTCCGGCGCAAACGCATGGCGAGCCTTGCCGCCCCGGTGCTGATCCTTGCCTATCTCACTTACGTCTTCTTTGCCTTCGACGTGGCCGGGCTGGGTGACCGCATCAATGTGTCGAACATGAAGACGCTGGTGGCCGACAGCTATAGCTACAAAACCCATGTCGCCCGCGACAACCGCAACGGCGAGATGGAAATCGCCATCGAAGGGGAGCGCAAGGGCCGCTATGCCCCCGGCACCGCCCCCGATTGGGTCACCTTGGGCGAGACCTCTATCGTCGAGTTGGGCAACGGCCATACCGTCGAACTGGGGCCAGAGGTGCGCTATGACGTGCCGGGCTACGGGCTGATCACCGCCACACCGGGGCGCAGCGGCGTCAACGCCACCCTGCCCGACGGCCCCTTGCCCGCGTGGATCAACGCCTCGAAAAACCGTCTTGCCGTGACCACGGAGGCAGGCCGCCTCACGATCACCCGCAACCGCGCCGAGGTGTTCCGCTATTTCAACGGCTGGGAGCTGTTCTTCTTCACGCTCGACAGCCCCTACTACGGCATGTCCCCGCTTGAGCTGTTGCGCAGCGGTGAATACGGCGCGATCTGGCAGGACTTCTGGACCAACAAGATGTGGCGTCACGGCGATGTGGCTTGGGCGCTGGTCGAGACCGTTCTCATGGCCTTCCTCGGCACCTTTGGCGCGGCGATGATCGCCTTGCCGCTGGGGTTTTTGGCGGCCAAGAACTTCTCTCCGCTTGGCGCGCTGCGCTTTGCCGCGCGGCGGCTCTTTGACTTCCTGCGCGGGGTCGACGGGCTGATTTGGACCATCGTGCTGTCCCGCGCTTTTGGCCCCGGCCCGCTGACCGGCTCGCTGGCGATCCTGCTGACCGATACCGGCACCTTCGGCAAAATCTTTTCCGAGGCGCTTGAGAATGTGGACGACAAACAGATCGAAGGCATCGCCTCTACCGGGGCCACCCCCGTGCAACGCTACCGCTTTGGCGTGATCCCGCAGATCACCCCGGTTCTGCTGAGCCAAGTCCTCTACTATCTGGAGTCCAACACCCGGTCCGCCACCATCATCGGCGCGATCACCGGCGGCGGCATCGGCCTTTTGCTGACCCAAGCGATCATCACCCAGAAAGACTGGGAAGAGGTGAGCTATTACATCGTGCTGATCATTCTGATGGTGGTGGCGATGGACAGCTTCTCGGGCTGGCTGCGCCGCAAGCTGATTGCGGGCAATGAGGCGGGCCACTGATGGCGCGTCTCAAAGCGGATGCGCCCTTCCTTCACCCGGACTGCGAAGTGACTGACACGCAGTTCGGGCGCTATGTCGAGATCGGGCGCGCCACGCGCCTCGCCCATTCCGAAATCGGGGATTACTCCTATTGCGACCGCTGGTGCGACATCGCAAACTCGCAAGTCGGCAAGTTCAGCAATATCGCCGCCAGTGTGCGCATCGGGGCCACCGATCACCCGATGGAAAAGGCCAGCCTGCACCACTTCCACTACCGCGCCGGGGACTACTTCGACGGGGCCGAGGATGACGCCGATTGGTTCGCCCTGCGCCGCAGCCGCCGCACGGTGATTGGCCATGACACATGGTTGGGCCACGGCGCGCAGGTCCGGCCCGAGGTGACCATCGGGCACGGCGCGGTGGTGGCGGGCGGGGCCATCGTCACCCGCGATGTCGCCCCCTATATGATCGTCGCAGGCATTCCGGCCAAACCGCTCCGCCGGCGCTTTTCCGAAAGCATCGCCGCGCGGATGGAGGAATTGGCGTGGTGGGATTGGCCCCATGACCGACTGCAAGCATCGCTCAAGGACTTCCAAACCTTGCCCGCCGAAGCGTTTCTTGAGAAATACGGCTAGTCGCCGGGGTTGAGCGTCAGCGTCACCCGGTCACCCGCGAACCAAGTCACCCCATATTCCACCGGCACGCCTTCGGGGTCCACATTGATCCCCGCCGAGCGCAGGATCGGCGCGCCTTCGGACAATCGCAAATGCAGCGCCTGCGTGGCATTGGCCAGCTTCGCCGTCAGCCGGGTCGAGGCGCGGGTGTAGTCCGCCACCCCGCCCTGCGCCAAAGCCGTGGTGACCGAGCGGCTGGCCTCAAGCGCCGCCAACAGGTCAGGAAACCGCGCGGCGGGAAAGATGCTGCGAAAGATCGCGATGGGCTGCTCATCGGCCAGCGACAGCCCCTCATAGACATGCACCATTGCATCCCCACCCAGCCCCAACTGCGCGGCCTCATGGGCCGAAGCCGTCCGTGTCTCCAACGTCAAAACCTCCTTCGCCGGCACCCGCCCCGCCGCCGCAAGGTTCTGGTGAAAGCGCACCCGTTTGCCGATGGGATAATCCGTGGGCCGCTGCGCCACGAAGACCCCGGCCCCGCGACGGCTGTAGGTCAGCCCGCTCTCGTTCATGTCACCGATCGCGCGGCGCACCGTGTGACGGTTCACGCCAAACCGCGCCGCCAATTGCGCCTCGGTCGGGAGCCGGTCGCCGGGGGCGTATTTCCCCGTTGCGATGTCATGGGTGAGCGTGGCGGTGATGGTTTTCCAGATCGTAGTTCGGGCCATGTCGCAGAAGTTTCACATATCCAAGCTTGCGCCAGCGGAAGGCCAGCGGCTAATACTTGTCTAGTTGTATAGTAAATTAGACAAATGCACAAGGTGTCTAGATGACGGTTGAAACCAAGGAAAAGTCCCGCGACAGGCAGGCGTGGATGGGCCTGCTCGCACGGGCCGAGGCCCGCGATCTCGCCCGGCTATGGGAGGGCTTCGGCCCCCTGCCCGCCCATGAGGTGCTCCGCGCGCCTGAGATCGGCGGCGTCATGCTGCGGGGTCGAATGGGCGCTGTGGGCGATGCCTTCAACATGGGCGAGATGTCGGTCACGCGCTGTTCGGTCCGGCTGACGGATGGGGCAGACGGCCACGCCTATGTGCAGGGCCGCAGCCGCGACAAGGCGCTGCAAGCAGCCCTTACCGACGCGCTGATGCAGGGCGATGCGGCGGATGAGGTCCGCGCCAAACTGCTCGACCCGCTGGCCGAGATCGAGGGCCAGCGCCGCGCCAGCCGGGCCGCCAAGGCCGCCGCCACCAAGGTCGACTTTTTCACCATGGTCAGAGGAGAAGACTGATGCAGACCCTATCGCTGACAGGTGGGTTTCGCGACGCGCCCAAAGACGCCGCTTTTGCCTTTCGCGCGGTGATGAACGCCATGGCCAAACCGGGGGAGATCAACAGCGTGACCGGGGCCGAACCGCCTGCGGGTCTCTCCACCGCCGCCGGGGTCGTCCTGCTGACGCTTTGCGACCCCGAAACGCCGCTCTACCTCGCCCCCGGTTTCGACCGGCCCGAGTTGCGCGACTGGATCACCTTCCACACCGGCGCGCCCTTCGCCCCCGCAACTGCGGCGCAATTCGCCTTGGGCGCATGGGACGACCTGCCGCGCGGCGACTTCCCCCTCGGGACCGCCGCCTACCCCGACCGCTCTGCCACGCTGATCGTCGAGGTGGATGATCTGCGCGGCGAGGGCACGACCCTCTCCGGCCCCGGCATCAAGGATACTGCGGCACTGTCGCTGCCCGAGCGCGCCGCCTTCCAGCAGAGCGCGGCGCTCTTCCCGCGTGGGCTGGATTTCATTTTCACCTGCGGCGACCGTCTGGCGGCGCTGCCCCGAAGCACAAAGGTGTCCTGATGTATGTAGCGGTAAAAGGCGGCGAGCGGGCGATCGACAACGCCCACGCATGGCTCGCCGAAGAGCGGCGCGGTGACGCAAAGGTGCCGGAACTGAGCGTCGCGCAAATTCGCGAGCAGATGACGCTGGCGGTGAACCGGGTAATGGCCGAAGGCTCGCTCTATGATCCTGACCTCGCCGCGCTGGCGATCAAACAGGCGCGGGGCGATCTGATCGAAGCGGTGTTTCTGATCCGCGCCTATCGCACCACCCTGCCGCGTTTCGGGGCCTCGCGCCCGATGGACACCGGCAGCATGGCCTGCGACCGCCGCGTCTCGGCCACCTTCAAGGATGCGCCGGGCGGGCAGGTCTTGGGGCCGACCTTCGACTATACGCACCGGCTGCTGGATTTCAAACTCGCCGCCGATGGTGAGGTGCCCCCGGCCCCCGAAGCGCCCGAGAGCGAGCCGCCAACGGAGACGCCGCACATCATGGAATTCCTCGACCGCGAAGGGCTGATGCAGCGTGACACGGACAGCAAGACCCCGCCGCGCGACCTAACCCGCGAGCCGCTGGAACTCCCCGCCACGCGCGACCTGCGGCTGCAAGCGCTGACCCGCGGCGACGAAGGTTTCGTGCTCGGCATGGCCTACTCCACCCAGCGCGGCTATGCGCGCAACCACGCTTTCGTCGCGGAACTGCGCATCGGCAAAGTCGCGGTCGAAATGGATATTCCCGAACTGGGTTTCGCCATCGAGATCGGCGAGGTCGAGCTGACCGAATGCGAGACGGTGAACCAATTTGCAGGCTCCAAGACCGAGCCGCCGCAGTTCACCCGCGGCTATGGGCTGGTCTTTGGCATGTCCGAGCGCAAGGCGATCTCCATGGCGCTGGTGGACCGGGCATTGCGTTGGGAGGAATTGGGTGAAGACAACCTCGGCGCGCCGGCGCAGGACGCGGAATTCGTGCTCTATCACGCCGACAACATCCAAGCGACAGGGTTCTTGGAGCATATCAAACTGCCCCATTACGTCGATTTCCAATCCGAACTCGAACTGATCCGCAAACTGCGCCGCGAGGCGACAGCCGCGGCGCAAGACGCACCACGGGAGGCCGCGGAATGAACCCTGCCATGACACAGAGTGACCAAGACAGGCATGAGGACCGGGGCATGAACGACTACAATTTTGCCTATCTGGACGAGCAGACCAAGCGGATGATCCGCCGGGCGATCCTGAAAGGGCTGGCGATCCCGGGCTATCAGGTGCCCTTTGCCAGCCGCGAGATGCCGATGCCTTACGGCTGGGGCACTGGCGGGGTGCAAGTCTCTGCCGCGGTGCTGACGCCCGAGGATACCTTCAAGGTGATCGACCAAGGGGCCGACGACACGACCAACGCCGTCTCGATCCGCCGCTTTTTCCAAAAGACCGCTGGCGTCGCGGTGACCGAAGCCACGACCGAGGCCAGCGTCATCCAAACCCGCCACCGCATCCCCGAAGCCGCGCTGCGCGAGGATCAGGTGCTGGTCTATCAGGTGCCAATCCCCGAACCGCTGCGCTTTCTTGAGCCTTCGGAGGTCGAGACCCGCAAAATGCACGAGCTGGAGGAATACGGGCTGATGCATGTGAAACTTTACGAAGACATCGCCCAGCACGGAGCGATTGCCACGGCCTATGCCTATCCGGTCAAGGTCGAGGGGCGCTATGTGATGGATCCTTCGCCGATCCCGAAATTCGACAATCCGAAACTGGAAATGGCCGCGATCCAACTCTTCGGCGCGGGGCGCGAGCAGCGGATCTATGCGCTGCCGCCCTATACGCAGGTCGTCTCGCTGGATTTCGAGGACCACCCCTTTGAGGCGAGCAAGGCCGACCATCCTTGCGGCCTCTGCGGGGCCGAAGACAGCTATCTGGACGAGCTGATCGTCGATGACGCTGGCGGGCGTCTGTTCATGTGTTCCGACACCGATTATTGCGCGGCGCGTCAGGCTGCCGGGCATCGCGGCGCGGATGCAGCACCTGTGGTGGAGGGCATGGCATGACCCCCTTGTTGCAAGTTGAAAACATCGCAAAATTCTATGGCGCGCGGATCGGCTGCACCGATGTCAGCTTTGACCTCTTCCCCGGTGAAGTCATGGGGATCGTCGGGGAAAGCGGCTCGGGCAAGTCGACGCTGCTGAACACGCTGGCGGGGCATCTGACCCCAGATCGCGGGGCGGTGCGGTTCGACACCCGCGCCGATGGGCTGCGCGACACGGTGACGATGAGCGAGCCGGAGCGCCGGATGCTGTCGCGCACCGATTGGGCCTTTGTCCACCAACACGCCCGCGACGGGCTGCGCATGAACGTCAGCGCAGGCGGCAATGTGGGCGAGCGGCTGATGGCCGTGGGCGCGCGGCACTACGGCGACATCCGCGCCAGCGCCACCGATTGGCTGGGCCGGGTCGAGATCAACGAAGACCGGATCGACGACCGGCCCTCGGCCTTCTCTGGCGGGATGCAGCAGCGTTTGCAGATTGCCCGAAACCTCGTGACCGGGCCGCGGCTGGTTTTCATGGACGAACCCACGGGCGGGCTGGACGTGAGCGTTCAGGCGCGGCTGCTCGACCTGCTGCGCGGGCTTGTGCGCGAGATGGGGCTGAGCGCCATCATCGTGACCCATGATCTGGCGGTGGTGCGGCTCTTGGCGGATCGGTTGATGGTGATGAAGGATGGCCATGTGGTGGAAACCGGCCTTACCGATCAGGTGCTCGACGACCCGCAGCACGGCTATACGCAACTTTTGGTCTCGAGCGTGCTACAGGTGTGAACATGCAAAGAAAACCATTCAATTTCAGAATTATACCGAGCAAGGCTAAACCATGATACGCGTGGAAAATGTAAGCAAGTCCTTCACCCTGCACAATCAGGGCGCTGCGGTGTTCCCGGTGATGCGCGGCGGTGAATTGACCGTGGCGCAGGGCGAATGCGTGGCGCTGACCGGCGCTTCGGGCGCCGGGAAATCGACGCTGATGCGGATGATCTATGGCAATTACCTGACCGCCTCGGGCCGGATCATGGTGGGCGATCTGGATGTCGCCCAAGCCGCCCCGCGTGAGATATTGGACCTGCGCCGCAATGTGCTGGGCTATGTCAGCCAGTTCCTCCGGGTGGTGCCGCGGGTGGCGACGCTTGACGTGGTGGCAGAACCACTGCGCGCGGTGGGCAGCAGCGAAGCCGACGCACGGACGCGGGCTGGAGAGTTACTGGCGCAACTCAACATCCCCGAACGGCTCTGGCAGCTCAGCCCCACGACCTTTTCCGGCGGGGAGCAGCAGCGGGTGAACATCGCGCGCGGCTTTGCGCATCCCTACCCCGTCTTGCTGCTGGACGAGCCGACGGCGAGCCTTGACGCCACCAACCGCGCCACGGTGCTGGCGCTGATCGAAGAGGCCAAGGCCCGCGGCACGGCGATCTTGGGAATCTTCCATGACGAAGCCGCCCGCGACCAAATCTGCAACCGCGAAGTGGACGTGACCCGCTTCACCCCCGGATTGGCGGCATGAGCGGGCGTTTCATCGCGGTGGTGGGGCCGTCGGGCGTGGGCAAGGACAGCGTTATGGAAGCGCTGGCGGAAGCGCAGCCCGACATCTTCCTCGCCCGCCGCGCCATCACCCGGCCCAGCGAAGCGGGCGGCGAAGACTTCGACGGGATCGACGAGGACACGTTCCTGCGGCTGGAGGCGGAGGGCGCCTTTGCCCTCAGCTGGGCCGCGCATGGGCTGCGCTATGGCATTCCCATCGCGGTCGATATGGCGCTGGCCGAGGGGCGCGACGTGCTGGCCAACCTCTCGCGCGCGGTGCTGACCGAAGCGAAGCTCAGGTTTGAGCGGTTCGAGGTGCTGTCGCTCACCGCCGCGCCCGAAGTGCTGGCCGCGCGGCTGCGGGGCCGTGGGCGCGAGAGCGAAGCGGAAATCACCGCCCGGCTGGCCCGGGCCGAGCGGGACTTGCCCGACCATATCTCCGCCATCGAGATCGACAACTCCGGCCCGCTGAAGCAGACCGTGGCACAGGCGCTGGCGGCGCTTTATCCCGAAAGGGCCGCGCGGTGAACCTCATGGAACATACCGTCTGGGGCCTGCCCCACCAGTGTCAGGCTGTCCAGCACGAAGGGCTGCGGCAGATGCGGCGTGATATAGGGGGCGAGCGCTGCGGTGACCTGCGGCAGATCGCCCTTGGGCAGTTTGCCGGTCAAGGTGATGTGAAAGCGGAACGCCTCCATCACATAGGGGTAGCCCCATTGGCTGAGGTTGGCCTCTTGCACCGGGGTCAGATTGGCCTGACGCCTGCGGGCCAGATCGGCCTCGGTCGGCGGCGCGCGGAAAGGATCGAGGCCGCGCACCACCTCGGCGGCCATGGCGTTGAGCGCGGCGGTGTCCCCCGCGGGCGTCAGCGCCAGAAACCGGCCCAGCGGGGTGAGCGCCAGCCCATCCAGCGTGACCGGCGCGAGCCGCGTGCAAAGCGTCTCGAACTCGGTCAGCACCCCGTCAGCCGATGCGCCTTTAGCCAGCACGAACGGCGGTTTGATCGTCGCATGCAGCCCGTATTTGCGCGGCGTTTCGGTCAGAGCGGCCACGTCCAGCCCCGCGACCTCAGGATGCGCCACGGCACGCCCGCGCGCCAGATCCCACCCCAGCCAAGCGGCCCCAGCCTCGGCCAATGCGCCCTTGGGCGTGTAATAGATCGCGTAGCGGTCGAACTTCATTCATCTTCTCCCTGCATCCATAGATGCGCAACAAGCGTGACCTTCACATGACAAAAGAAACCATTCTCGCCAATGCTAAAATCATCCTGCTCGATGCGGTGATCCCCGGCAGCGTGGTGCTGCGCGACGGGGTGATCGCCGATATCGCCGAAGGCACCGCCCTGCCCAAGGGGGCGATCGATTGCGAGGGGCGCTACCTCGCCCCCGGGCTGGTGGAGCTGCATACCGACAACCTAGAGCGCCACATGAAGCCGCGGCCCAAGGTCGACTGGCCGCACCGTGCCGCTATCATCGCCCATGACCGCGAACTGGCGGGCACCGGGATCACCACCGTCTTCGACGCGATCCGGGTGGGGTCGATCCTGTCGGACGAAGGGCGCAAACGTTACGGAAAATACGCCCGCGACATGGCCGATGAGATCCTGATGATGCGTGACAGCGGGGCGCTGGCGATCAGCCACCACATCCACCTGCGCGCCGAGATCTGTTCCGAAACGCTGGAGGAGGAACTGGCCGAGTTTGGCCCCGACGACAAGGTTGGCATCGTCAGCCTGATGGATCACACCCCCGGCCAGCGGCAATTCCGCGACGTGCAAAAGTTCGAAGATTACGTCTGTGGCAAGAACGGCCTGCCGCGGGAGGATTTTGGCGATTACGTTACCTTCCTACATGGATTGCAGGACCGGCTTGGCGCGAAACATGAAGCGGCAGCGGTGGCGGCGGCGGCGCGCTATGGCGCAGCGCTGGCCAGCCATGACGACACCACCGCCGAACAGGTCGCGACCAGCTATGCCCATGGCGTGCGGCTGGCCGAATTCCCCACCACCCGCGAAGCGGCAGAGGCTTGCCATGCCCAAGACATCGCCACGATCATGGGCGCGCCGAACCTCGTGCGCGGCGGCTCGCATTCGGGCAATGTCGCGGCCAAGGAACTGGCGGAACTGGATCTGCTCGATATCCTGTCATCCGACTATGTGCCCGCAGCCCTTTTGCTGGGCGCGGTGCAACTGGGCAACCTATGGGGCGATATGGCACGCGGGCTCGCCACCGTGACCCGCACGCCCGCGCGACATGTGGGGCTGTCCGACCGGGGCGAGATCGCTCTGGGTGCGCGGGCCGATCTGATCCTCTTTGACATCATGAAAGACGCGCCGATCCTGGCTTCGGTCTATGCCATGGGCAACCGCGTGGCGTGACCGCGCCCGGCCCCCTGTGCATCCGCCGGTTTTGGCGGGTGCGCCTCTCTCTTTTATCTGCGCAAAAACCCGCCCCTTATACGAATGTGGCTTTTTGCCCTCGTCTTGTCGCTCCATAAGGCTAGGTTAAACAAACCTGCATCTTGCAGAATAATTTAGCCGGTCATCATGGCCGACAAGTTTGAGGAAAATGGTGCGAGAAGCATTCAGATTGGCGAGTGATCGCCTTGGCCAGATCGTCGAAGATGCGGCCAGCGAAGTTTACCTGTTTTCAGTCGAAGATTTCACCTTCACCCTTGCCAATCGCGGCGCGCGGGAGAACCTTGGCTATTCGATGGATGAGCTGCGCGGCATGGCGGCTTGGGACATCAAGCCCGAACTCTCGCGCGAGGCGTTTCTGGAACTCGTCCAACCGCTGCTGAGCGGTGAGAAGACGACGCTGGAATATGAGACGATCCACCAACGCAAGGACGGGTCGCGCTATAACGTGCTGACCCATCTGCAATTGATCGTGACTGAGAATGACACGGTCCTCTACGCGGCCATTCAGGACATCACGAAACAGAAAGAGGCCAACGCGGCGCTGACCAAGGTCTCGGCCCGGCTGGACGCGATCCTGAGCAACACGACGATGGCCATCTTCATGATGGACGACAAACAGCAATGCGTTTTCATGAACCGCGCGGCAGAAGAGCTGACCGGCTATCGGTTTGAGGAAACCGCAGGCCGACCGTTGCATGATGTGATCCACCACACCCATCCCGACGGGCGGCATTTCCCCATCGAAGACTGCGCCATCGACCGCGCCTTTCCCGAGAACCACCAGACCCAAGGGGAAGAGACCTTTGTCCATAAGGACGGCAGCTTCTACCCCGTGGGTTTCACCGCCTCCCCGATGAAGGACGAGACCGGCAAAACCGTGGGCACGGTGATCGAGGTGCGCGACCTGCGCGAAGAACTGCGCGCCCGCAATGCCGAGATCGAGTTCAACAACGCGCTGAAAACCAAGATCGAAGAGGCCATGGCCGAGCGGGACCGGCTTGAGGCGCAATTGGTGCAGGCGCAAAAGATGGAAGCCGTGGGCCAGTTGACCGGCGGCATCGCGCATGACTTCAACAACCTGTTGCAAGTGGTGGGCAGTAACCTGCAACTCTTGTCGAAAGAACTGCCCGAGGGCGACGCCAAGCGGCGGTTCGTCGACAATGCCATGGCAGGCGTGTCGCGCGGGGCCAAGCTCACCGCGCAGTTGCTGGCCTTTGGGCGGCAGCAGCCCTTGGAGCCGAAACCGCAGAACCTTGGCCGATTGGTGCGGGGCATGGACGACATGCTGCGCCGCACGCTTGGCGAAGGGATCGAGGTCGAGACGGTGATCTCGGGGGGCCTGTGGAACTGTCTTGTCGATCCGGCGCAGTTGGAAAACGTGATCCTAAACCTCGCCATCAACGCGCGCGATGCAATGGCCCATCACGGCAAGCTGACGATCGAAGTGGGCAATGCCGCGCTGGATGATGCCTATACGCAGAACCATCCGAACGTGGCGCCGGGCCAATATGTCATGCTGGCGATCACCGATACCGGCGCGGGCATCCCGCCCGAGATCATGGAGAAGGTCTTTGACCCCTTCTTCACCACCAAGGAGACCGGAGAGGGCACGGGGCTGGGCCTCAGCATGGTCTACGGTTTCGTCAAACAATCCGGCGGGCACATCAAGCTTTACAGCGAAGAGAAGCAAGGCACGACCGTGCGGGTCTACCTGCCACGCACACAGCGCAAGGAGGAAAGCGCCCCGCTGCCCGCCACCACCGACACGCCCACCGGCAGTGGCGAGGTGATCCTTGTGGTCGAAGACGATGCCGCCGTGCGCGAGACCGCCGTCGATCAACTGCGCGATCTTGGCTATGACGTGCTCACCGCCGAGAATGCGGACAGTGCGCTGGCGATCGTGAAAAGCGGGGTCCAGATCAACCTGCTGTTCACCGATGTGGTCATGCCCGGCAAAATCCGCAGCCCCGAGCTTGCCCGCGAGGCCAAGGCGCATCTGCCGAATGTCGGCGTGCTCTTCACCTCGGGCTACACGCAGAACGCCATCGTTCATGCCGGACGGCTCGACGAAGGGGTCGATCTGCTGAGCAAACCCTACACCCGCGAACGGCTGGCGCTGAAAATCCATGAGATCCTCTCGCGCCAGACCAGTGCCGACACCGCCCCGCCAGTTGCGGAGGCCGCGCCGAGCACCGATGACGCGCCGAAGGTGCTGTTGGTCGAAGACGATGCGCTGATCTGCATGGCCACGGCGGATATGCTCGCTGATCTGGGCTATGTCGTGACCGAGGCCGACAGCGTCGCCGCCGCGGAACACAGCCTTCAGGCAGAGCGGTTTGATGTCATGTTCACCGACCTTGGCCTGCCCGATGGCTCTGGCATGGAACTGGTGCGGCATGTGACGCAGCTGCGCCCCGAAATCGCCGTGATCATCGCCTCAGGCGCCGATCCGCGGGAATACGCCGAAGGCGATGCAGAGGCGGGGCGCTATGTCAGCTTGATGAAACCCTATGACGAGCATTCGTTGAAACGGGCGTTGGAGCAGTGCAAGGCGGCGGCGGAATAAGGCGGCTAGGATCAGCCCGGTTTTCGATCTATGAGAAAGAAAACAAAAGAAAGGCAGATCATGCGCAGTATTACATTCGCAGCCGTTTCCACCGCTATGTTCATCGCTGGTTGCGCGGGCGTGGCCAGTGACCGCGTCATGGTCCACCGCACCGGGCCGGATGAGCTTTTGAAACTGCGGTCCGGGCCGGGCTTGGACTTCGGGATCATCATGGGGCTGCCCGACGGCACCGTCCTGAACCGCCGCGACTGCGTGACCGAGATCGGACAATTGTGGTGCCGCGTCTCCTTGGCCGATGCGCCTGAGGTGCAGGGCTATGTCTCGGCGGATTATATCTCTGACATTTGATTTATGAACTCGGGTGGCCCGTTTGCAGGGCCGCCCCCAGCCGACGGCGCATCGCCCTGACCGCGCTGCCGCGTCCTAAGTCGATTTTCGCGCGCCTTGCTCTATCTCAGCCCTTCACACCCTTTTTCGAAGTCGCTGAAATATCTCAAGAGTAAGGAAAACCATGTGCCGCTTCCTCGCCTATATCGGACCTGAACTGCCAATCGAGTCGCTGCTCCTTGCGCCTGAGAACAGCCTGCTGAACCAAAGCCTCGACCCGGAACTGCACCCAAGCCTGCAATTGGCCGGATGGGGTTTCTCCGCCTGGAGCGACCATCTGCTGCACCCCGAAGCGCCGCTGTGCTACCACCGGCCCAAGGCCGCCTTTCACGACGACAACGCCAAATCGGTGATCCCCAGCCTGCAGGCCCATACCCTGCTGTCGCATATCCGCGCGGCCTCTTATGACGCCAGCGTGGTTCAGGCCGATGAGAACTGCCACCCATTCTCCTTTGACCATACGCCGTGGATCATCGCCCAGAACGGTGCCCTGCCCCATTGGCGGCAGTTGCAGCGCGAGATCCTGCCCCATTGCAAGGATCGCTACCTCGCCCAGATGCGCGGCACGACGGATACGGAATTCCTTTATGTGCTGCTGCTGTCCTTGCTGGAGGGCGACAGCGACGAAGACGTGCAGCGCGGGTTCGAAAAGCTGTTGCAGGTAATCTGCAAGGCTGCTCGCGACCTCGACCTCGCCGCGCTCACCAAACTCAAGATCGCGTTGGTCAGCAGGGAGCGGATCATCGGCGTGAACTTTGGCTGCGGCCATGAGGGTGAGACGGATGTCACAGGCGATTGGCAAAAGCTGCGGGACGAGGACCTGCCCCTGTCGATGCTGCTTGAACCGATCTACCTGCTCACCGGGGCGAATTTTCAGGACTATGCGAACACCTATGACATCGACGCCTGCCCCGAAGGGGAGACGACCTCGGCCATTCTCGCGTCGGAGCCGCTGACCGAAAACGCGGAGGAATGGCTGAAGATCGAATTCGGCGAGATCGTGTTTCTGGAGCGGAAGGACGGGCTGATCCGCAAAACGGTCCGCAAGCTCGACGTGTAACCGCCATTTAACAGGAGCCTTTATGGCAGATCGCTTCCAGAATTTTGCCGACCTCTCCGCCGAGATGGTCGCGGGCGTCGATTACCGCATCCGGGCCGAGGACCGCGGCAGCGCGGTCGTCATTCTGGCCCCGCATGGCGGCACGATCGAACCCGAGACGGGCCTGATCGCCGAGGCCATCGCGGGGCGCGACCTGTCGCTCTATGTCTTCGAGGCGCTAAAGCCCGGGGCGCATGGGGATTTTCACATCACCTCGCACCGTTTCGATGAGCCGCAGGCGCTGGCGCTTGTCGGCAGCGCCGAGGGGGCCGTCGCCGTGCATGGCCGCAAGGACGATGGCACCCAAACCGTATGGCTTGGCGGGCGGGACAAGGCTATGCGCGATGCCATCGGCGCCGCCCTGCGCAGGGCGGGCTTCGGGGCGGAGGTAAACACCACCCTGCCCGGCCTGCATGAGACGAATATCTGCAACCGCACCCGCAACGGCACGGGGGTCCAGCTTGAACTGCCCCGGTCACTGAGGCGCCATCTGGCGGAGGATTCGGATTTACTTGAAAGGTTCAGCCGCGCGGTGCGCCGGGCGCTCTAGCGCGAAGTGGCAGGCCCGTGATCGGGCCTGCCGAGGGGCCGTTAGCCCTTTTTCTGGAACAGGATCACCAGCAGCGCCAAAAGCGACGAGCCCAGCATCAAGAGCAGCGACACGGCGTTCAGCAGCGGGGTCGACCCCTCTTTCAGCCGGTCGAACATGGCGATGGTCAGCGGCGCGTCGGAGCCCACGAGCATCAGCGTGGTGTTGAAGTTCTCAAAGCTCATCAAAAACGCCACCACCACGGCCCCGACCATCGCAGGCGCAAGGAAGGGCAGCGTGATCGTGCGCACCGCCGTCAGACGGTCCGCGCCAAGGTTCAGCGCCGCCTCCTCCAAGGTCCGGTCGAATTTCTGCAACCGGGCCGAGATCACCAGTGTGGCGATGGTGGTGATAAAGCTGAACTGCCCCAAGATCACCAAGAGCAGACCGGGGCGCAGCGCCTGAATGTCGATCTGCGCCAAGTCCCAAACGCCATTGGCCAGCGTCGAGGAGAAGACCAGCACCGAGATGCCCAGCACGATGCCGGGGATCACCAGTGGCAGCAGCATCAGCACATAGAGGAACCCCTTGCCGCGGAAATCATACCGGTTGAACAAGAAGGCATTGGTCGTGCCCACGCAGACGGAAAGCACCGCCACGCAAAGCGCCACAAAGGCCGAGGTGCCGACCGCGCGCAGAATGCCGCGTTCGTGAAAGACGCCGATCTGCGGACGCTCCTCGCCAAAGAACCAATTCCATGTGAACCCCTCCCACGGGAGAGAGGGGAACTGGCTGTCGTTGAAGGCGAAGACCGCCACCACGGTCAGCGGCAGGGCCAGATAGAGAAAGAACAGCGCCACATAGCCACCATAGAGGATGCGAAAGCTGCGCGATTGCGGGATTGTCGGGATCATTGGATCACCCCATCGTTTCCTTGAGGGTCCGGCCCGTAAGCCAGAGCATCCCCCAGACGATCACCGAAGACAGCACCAAAAGCATAAAGCCAAAGGCGGCGCCCAGCTCCCAATTGGAGCGCACGATGAACTGGTTATAGATCATTTCGGTGAACCAAAGACTGTCCTTGCCGCCCAGCATTGTCGGCGTCAGGTAGTTGCCCAAGCTCAGCATGAAGACCACGATACAGCCCGACACGATACCGGGCATGGCATGGGGGATGATGATCTCACGCAGGACGGAAAGCCCGCTGCCGCCCAGATCATAGCCCGCCTCGATCACGCTGTCGTCGAGGCTTTCCAGCGTGGTGACAAGCGGCACCACCATGAAGAGCATAGAGGTATAGACCAGCCCGACCATCATCGTGGCATCGGTGTAAAGCAGTTCCACCGGACGGTCCGCCAGCCCCACCCATTGCAACAGGTTCGAGACGAGACCGGTCTCGCGCAGCAGGATCATCCAGCCAAAGGTACGCACCAGTTCGGAGACGTAAAACGGGATCAGGCAGAGCAGGAACAACACCTGCTGCAAGCGCCCCTTCGCCATTTTGGCGATGTAATAGGCCACCGGAAAGGCGATCAGCAGCGTCAGCGCGGTGGCCAGCACCGACATCACCGCCGTGCGCCAGAAGGTGCGCAAATACAGCGGTTCGGTCAGCGCCTTTTCATATTGCGCCAGACTGGTTTCATAGACGCCAAAGCTGATCCGCTCGCGCAGCGAGATCAGCAGCATGTCGATATGCGGAATGATGATCAAAAGCCCCAGCCACAGCACCAAGGGCGTCAGCAGCAGGTAGAATGTCAGTCGGGATTGGCTGCGCATCACGCGACCCCAAAGCAGGTCGCCTGCCCCGCGCCCCAGCCGATATGCACCACGTCGCCGCGTTTCAGGCTTGACAACTCCCCCGATTGCGGCAGCGTGACTTCGAGCGTTTCGCCCACATCATCCTGCACCAAGACGCGGGAAGCCGCGCCGTTGAACAACAGGCTGGTGACGGTGCCCTTTAGCTGATTGTCGAACCCCGACAGCGCATCGGCACTGGCAGCCAGCCGAATGGATTCGGGCCGCACGAAAATCTCGGCCTTTGCCCCTTGGACAAGGCCCGCGCCCGTGGCGCGCATGGCAAGCCCGCTGTCGGTGCGCAATTGCAGGGCGTCGCCGTCCACCCGTTCGATCCGGCCTTTCCAGCGGTTCGACTCTCCGATGAAACCGGCGACGAAGGGTGTTTCGGGGCGGTAGTAGAGATCTTGCCCCCGGCCCACCTGTTCGAACTGGCCGTTGCTCATCACCGCGATCTGGTCGGACATCACGAGCGCTTCGGATTGGTCGTGGGTGATATAGACGAATGTCGTGTCAAAGGCGGCTTGCAGGGCCTTTAGCTCAACCTTCATATGTTCGCGCAGCTTGAGGTCCAGCGCCCCCAGCGGCTCATCCAGCAGCAGCACGTCCGGCTCCAACACCATGCAGCGCGCGATGGCGACCCGTTGCTTCTGCCCGCCCGAAAGCTCATCCGCCTTGCGCGCGCCGATGCCCGGCAGGCCGATCCGGTCGAGCGCCTCATCGACCTTGCGCGCGATCTCGGCCTTAGGCATGCCGCGACGGCGCAGCCCGTAGCCGATGTTTTCGGCGATCGTCATCATCGGGAAAAGCGCCAGATGCTGGAACACCATGTTCACCGGGCGCTTGTTCGGCGGCGTATCGAGCACCGAGCCGCCTTTGATCCGAATGTCACCAGAAGTAGGGTCAAGAAACCCCGCGATCATCCGCATGATTGTTGTTTTGCCGCAGCCCGAAGGCCCGAGGATGGAGAAGAAACTGCCGGGCGGCACCGTGAAGGAGACGTTGTTAACAGCGGTGGTATCGCCGAACCGCTTAACGAGGTCGACGCATTCCAGATCTGGGGTCATGTGTATTCCGTATAAAGATGCGACACCCCCGAAATGAGGGTGCCGCTCGTAGGGTCAGTTATCAGTTGGCAGCTTGGACGCGGTCCAGCACTTCGCCTTCGATGGTTTCCAGACCGGCGGGCACCGGCGGATACCATTTGATATTATCGACGGCTTCTTGCGGGAAGCTGTTCTGATACTTGGCTTTCAGGCTGTCTTCGGCAAACTCATCCGCGCCTGCGGAGGCCGTGAAGTTGCCCGCCGCTGCGGTGATCATCGCCGCGATTTCCGGCTGCATGACGAAGTTGATCCACTCATAGGCCACATCGTCGGCCTGCCCTTTGGCGGGCAGAACGAAGGTGTCGATCCAGCCCAGCGCACCAGAGGCCGGGGCCACGAAGGTGATGTCAGCGTTGTCGTCGTTCAGCTTCCAGCCGCCGGTGTCCCATGCCATGGAGGCGGTCACCTCGCCCGAGCGCAGCAGGTTCATCAGCTCATCGCCGCCGCCCCAGTAGGTTTTGACGTTCTCTTTGCATTCGATCAGCTTCTCTTCGACCTTGCCCATGATCTCAGCATATTTCGCTTCGTCGTCGTAGGCGGCAAAGGGGTCTTCACCCATGGCGAAGGCGAAACCGATGAGCGTCGGACGCTTCAGGCGGTAGGACACTTTGCCCGCCACTTCGGGCGCGCAGAGGTCGGTATAATCCTTGACCGTGTCGCCCGCTTCGGCGGTGTTCATCACCAGACCGGAGGTGCCCCAGACGTGCGGCACGCCATAGACATCGCCGTTCACGGTGGTGTTGGCCATGGTCGCGTCGAGCATGGAGGGGATGAAAAGCTCTTTGTTCAGCTTGGAGACGTCGATCGGCTTGTAGATGCCGAATTCCATCTGCGGCCCCATAATGCGGTCTTGCGAAGGCTGGGCGAGGTCGAAACCACCGCCGCCTGTGGCGCGCAGCTTGGCGATCATCTCTTCGTTGTTGGATTTCGTGACTTCGACGGTATGGCCGGTCTCTTCTTCAAATTTCGCGACCACGTCCTCAGGTGCGTAGCCGCCCCATGTCAAAAGGCGCAGCGTGTCGGCTTGGGCCACGGAGGCGAGCCCCGCCAGCATGGTGCCGGCCAGCAGAATGGTTTTTGTCATGGGAAATCCTCTTTCTAGTGTACTCATTGTCGGCAGAATGCGCGCGTTAGACCAGTTGGTCAATTTATACTTCGGCGCATCGCGGCTCCTTGTGGCCTGAGAATGCAAAAGATTTGTGACAGAGGCAGAAAATGCCGTTTGTTTTGGCAGGGTTGCTTTGGGCGGCTGCGGCCATGGGTCGGGTGGCTGACGAAGCCGCCTGTGCTTTTTGGGCCTGCGGGGGCAAGCCCCCTTCGCAGTCATAGCCGCCCGCTCTTCCCCACTTTCTATGGGGAATACGCGGCCCCGCCCGCGTCCTGCACTCCCTCAAATTTACCCAAAAGACACAGGTCATCCCACGCTCAAACCAAGCCCCTTGAGATTCCTGACGGTTTCTATAAGGAATCGCCGCAAAGCCGTCTGAGGGGTCATTTTCTGGTTCCGGGCATTTTGAGTAAAGGGAACTTTAATGAAGCCGACACATGCATTTGCTTGCCTCGCCGCGGGGATGATTCCCGCCGCAGGCCATGCGCAGAGCAATAACGACGAAGCATTCTTGGGCACCATCGTCCTTGAGATGCCAGCCGTTCCGGGGATGGAAGACGATGACATCTCAATTTCCAGCGAAGGGCTGGCGCTGAGCAATCCCGCCGATCTGTCCGAGCTTTTCGTGGCCGAGCCCACCATTGCGGTCGGCAGTTCGATCCCGATGTCGCAAAAGGTCTATGTGAACGGGATCGAGGAGAACAACCTCGCCATTTCTATCGACGGCGCGCGGCAGAACAACAAGGTGTTCCACCACAACACCACCACGCTGATCGACCCCGCCCTACTGAAAGCCGCCCGCGTCGACCCCGGCGTGGCCCCCGCCGATGCGGGCCCCGGCGCCTTGGGCGGCGCGCTGGCTTATGAGACCAAAGACGCGAGCGACCTGCTGGCCCCGGGTGAGACCTTTGGCGGGCGCTACAAGCTGGAATACGACAGCAACGGCGACATCTTCTCGAACAGCCTGTCGGTCTATGGCCGTGAAGGCGGGTTTGAATACCTCGGCTTTGCAAAGGTCGCCGATGGCGGGCTGCGCGAAGATGGCAATGGGGACGAGATCATCGGCTCGGGCACCGACCTGCTCAGCGGGCTGGGCAAACTGGCCTATGAGGCGCAAAGCGGCGACCGGGTCGAGCTTTCTTACGAACGGGTGGTCGACGATGAAATCCGGCCCTACCGGGCGAACCTCGGTGCCATCGTCGGGGGCCGCCCGCTTCCCGCAGACCGCCCCTATGATCTGGAGCGCACCAATATCGTCCTGAGCTACAGCGATACCACGCCCACGGCGATGTGGAACCCCACCGCACGGCTGGCCTATAGCGGGACCAAACTGGTCAACGACGAATCCGAGCTGTCGACCAATTCGATCACCAGCGGTGAAACCGTAAGCTTGAGCGGCGAATTCTCAAACCGTTTCGCACTGAGCTGGGGTGAGTTGAACGCAGGTCTCGACTTCTACTCCGACGAAGCCGATCTGGACTATCTCGCCCTCTCCTCCGGAGCGCGTGAGGCGGCGACGGAGAAGCTCAGCAATATCGGTCTTTTCGCCCAAGCGCGGATGGAGCCCACAAGCAACGCGCGTCTGTCCTTCGGTGCGCGGGCCGATTTTCAGGATTTCGAGGGCACCGATGGTTCCTCGCAGTCTGAATCGGGCCTCTCGGGCAATATCTCGGGCGAATATGACGTCTCGGACGACCTGACGATCAGCGCGGGCTATTCCCACGTCTGGGGCGGTCTGGAACTGGCCGAGAACTATATCCTCAACCCCACGTGGGACTATGGTTCCGGCATCGAGGAAGTCACTGCCGACAACCTCTACCTCGCCGCGAATTACACCATGGGCGCATGGGTCGTCGACGGTAAGCTTTTCGCCACCAACATCGACAACGCCCGCGCCGCCAGCTATCGCGGTGGCCCGGCCTTCACGGCGGATGTGCAATCGCGCGGCTTTGAACTGGGTCTTGGCACCGCATGGGAAGATGGTTTCTTCCGCGCTGGCTTTGCCCGTATCGACACCGAGATCAATGGCCGCTCTGCCGACTCCTACTACGGCAACTACCTGACCATGCCGATGGGCGATTTCCTGACCTTCCAAGTGGCGCATCGTTTGAACAACGGGGTTCTCTTGGGTGGCGATGTGCAGGTGGCCTTCGACTTTGACGACACCTATGACGCCGCCACAGGCGGCAGCGGGCCGGAGTTGGACGGCTACACGATCGCCAATGTCTTTGCCGAATACACGCCCAAGCGGATGGACAACCTGACCCTGCGCGCCGAGGTGAACAACCTCTTTGATGAGCAATACAGCAGCCGCGCCACCTATGGCCAAGAGTTCGTGGGCGAAGTGGAGCCGCTGACCGAGCCCGGCCGCTCTATCCGCGTCAGCGCCGAGATCGTCTTCTGATCTAAGGCAATGCTTGGCTGAACTCCGGTTTGGCCCTTTACCCGGCGCCGATTACGGCGCCGGGATTTTCTGTGAAGGGGCGGCCTATTCGACCGTCCAAACCATGTTCTTCTCTGCTTCCCGGAAGGCGAAAGTTTCAAGATGCCGGTCAATGACACTATGCAGCGCAGGCACCATCTCGGGATCGTCGAGCGTCGCCGTGACGGTGAGGCCCTTGCTGTCCGCCGTCATATAGGCCGTGCCCATCTCGAAAGCGGCATAGCCCTTCTCACTGTCGTAAGATGTCTCGATCTTATGGCCGAAATGTTTGCACAGCTGCTGCAAGTATTTCGAGCCGTTCTCGGTTTGGTAAAATCCTGTGGTCGTCGGCATGGCGCTCTCTCCGGATGCATTTTCTGCCTTAGTCCTAAGCCGGACCTTTGGAATGGTAAACACCGGCCCGGCTTCCCCTCCCCCCTGATGAAAGAGTTACCGCTATGATCAAACCCCTTGCCCTTCTGGCCCTGCTTCTCGCCACGCCCACGCTGGCCGAGACCGTGACGGTCGACACCGCTCGCGGCCCTGCCGAAGCGCCGCTCACCCCCGCCACGGTGGCGGTCTACGATCTGGCGGCCTTCGACAGCCTTACCGCGCTTGGCGTCACACCGCAGGGCTTGGTGCGCCCGGTCTATCTGCCCTACCTTGAAGAGGCGGCAGCGGGGACCGAGGTTATCGGCTCTCTTTTCGAGCCGGATTACGAGGCCCTTTTCGCCCTGAACCCCGACCTGATCATCGCCGGGGGGCGCAGCACCGAACAGGTGCCGGAACTGGCGCGGATCGCTCCCACCTTGGACATGACCATTTGGCAAGACACCATCGGCGAAGGGCTGGCCCGGCTGGAGGCCTACGGCAAGGTTTTCGACAAAGAGGAAGAGGCCGCAGCTCTGACAGCGGCCTTCGAGGACAAACTCGCCCAAACCAAAGACGCGCTGGCGGGCAAGGGCCGCGCGCTTATCGTGATGACCAATGGGCCGAAGATCAGCGCCTATGGCCTCGGCGGGCGCTTTGGCTGGCTGCATGCGGCGCTTGGTCTGCCCGAAGCGGTGCAGGATGTCGAGATGGCCAACCACGGTGAGGCGATCAGCTTTGAATTCATCCGCGAGGCCAACCCCGACATCCTGCTGGTGATCGACCGGATGGCCGCCATCGGTCAGGAAAGCGAAGGCGCGCGTGCCACGCTCGACAACGCATTGGTGCATGAGACGACCGCATGGAAGACTGGCCAAGTCGTGCATCTGACCGCCGCGCCCATCTA
Organism: Sulfitobacter sp. 1A13421; assembly: GCF_043557285.1. Lineage (NCBI taxonomy): Bacteria > Pseudomonadati > Pseudomonadota > Alphaproteobacteria > Rhodobacterales > Roseobacteraceae > Sulfitobacter > Sulfitobacter sp. 1A13421. The sequence goes on along the minus strand of NZ_JBIFFQ010000010.1, from coordinate 4,400 downwards.
CATTGCAGGCGGCGGCATCCAGTCGATGACCCGCACGCTGGATGAGATCAACGCCGCCCTGACGGAGCAGTAAACCCGTGGCGCTCGCCCTTGCCTGTCTCCTTGTGATCCTATCGGTCGCCTCGCTCTTCGTCGGGGTGATCGACCTGTCTTGGGCAGCGCTCTGGTCTGATCCGGCGGCCTTGGAGCTGTTGGTGGTCAGCCGCGCGCCGCGCACCATCGCCGTGGTGATTTCGGGCGGGGCCTTGGCCGTGAGCGGGGCAATCATGCAGATGCTGGTGCGCAACCGTTTCGTCGAACCGATGACCGCGGGCACGGGCCAAGGCGCGGCGCTTGGTATCCTTTTGGTCACCCTCTTCGCGCCGGGGGCCCCCATCTTCGTTAAGATGGTTCTCGCCTCCCTCACCGCCCTTGCGGCGGGCGCGGGGTTTCTGGCCATCGTGCAGCGCCTGCCCCCAACCCAGCCCTTGCTGGTGGCGCTGGTGGGGCTGATCTACGGCGGCATCCTTGGGGCGGCGGTCACCTTCATCGCCTATCAGGCGGACCTGCTGCAATATGTCGAGATTTGGATGAACGGTGAGTTCTCCGGCGTGTTGCAGGGCCGGTATGAGTTGCTTTGGCTGGTGGCGCTGGTGGCGGCGCTGACCTATCTCGCCGCCGATCAATTCGCGATCATCGGCATGGGCCGCACGGCCAGCATCAACCTTGGCCTGAACTACGGGCAGACGATGGTGCTGGGGCTGCTGGCCATTTCCATCGTCACCGCCCTAACCGTGGTGACAGTGGGGCTGATCCCCTTTGTCGGGCTGGTCGTGCCCAATATCGTGGCCCGGCTGGCAGGCGACAACCTACGGCGGAGCCTGCCGCTCACCGCGATGACCGGCGCGGGCCTCGTGCTGCTGTGCGACATCCTCGGGCGGCTGATCCGCTATCCTTATGAGATCCCCGTGGGCACGGTATTCGGCGTGGTGGGCGCCCTGCTGTTCCTGTGGTTACTGCATGGGCCCAAACGCCATGTATCCTAAGCGTCTTTGGTGGCTTCTGGCGCTGCTGGGCCTTTGCATCGCGCTTTACCTCGGGCTGGGGGCGCGGGGGAACTGGGGCTTTGTCCTATCATTTCGCGCCAATAAATTGATCGCCTTGCTGCTGGTCGCCGTCTCGGTCTCGACCGCCACGGTGCTGTTCCAGACCATCACCCGCAATCACATTCTGACCCCTTCGGTCATGGGGTTCGATGCGCTCTATCTGCTGACGCTGACGGTGCTGATCTTCGTGCTCGGCGGCCAGACTTTTACCCAACTGCCTGAGATCGTGCAGTTTCTGGTGAACAGCCTCCTGCTGATGGGGGCCGCACTGGCGCTTTTCGGCACGCTCTTGCGCCGCGGCGGGCATGATCTGTTTCGCATGATCCTGGCGGGCATCATCTTTGCCGGGCTGTTCCGGTCGGTCTCAAGCTTTCTGCAACGGGTCATCGACCCCAATGAATTCATGGTCGTGCAGGCCAATGCCTTTGCCCGTTTTGGCCGGGTCGATACCCCGCTTCTCACCCTCGCCGCCCTCTTGACCGGCGGCGCGCTGATCGCCGCTTGGCGGATGCGCCACCGGCTCGACGTGCTGTCGCTGGGCGATGAAAGCGCCATCAACCTTGGCGAAGACCCAAAGCGCGGCATGTTTCAGGTGCTCGTCCTCGTGTCGATCCTCGTCTCGGTCTCGACCGCGCTGGTGGGGCCGATGGCCTTTCTCGGCCTCTTGGTGGTCAGCGTGGCGCGACAGATCACCCCGGTGATGTTTCATAGCGTCATGCTGCCCTCGGCGGGACTGGTATCGGCCATCACGCTGGTCGGCGGGCAGATGGTGCTGGAGCGCGCCCTGCGCTCCTCGACCCCGCTTGTCGTCATCGTCGATGTGCTTGGCGGCCTTGTCTTTCTTATCCTGCTGCTGCGGAGGAAACCCAGATGATCACCATCCGTGACCTGAACCACGACCGGGACGGCAAGCCGACCCTGCGCGAGATCGATCTGACCTTGCAGAGCGGCGGAATAACCGCACTGATCGGCCCCAACGGGGCGGGGAAATCGACGCTTCTGTCGCTGATCGCCCGGCTGATCCCGCTTCAGCAGGGGCAGATCATGGTCGATGACCTGCAAATCGGCGCCTGCGCGAACGACGCATTGGCCCGACGCTTGGCCATTCTGCCCCAAACCAGCGATGCGGCCCCCCTGCTGACGGTTCGCGAGCTGGTGAGCTTTGGCCGCTACCCTTACCACAAGGGCCGTCCGACCGCCAAAGACCGCGAAAAGGTAGAGGCGGCACTGGCGACCTTCGACCTTGCCCCCCTCTCCGAGCGCCGCCTCGACACGCTGTCAGGCGGTCAACGCCAGCGCGCGCAGGTGGCCATGACCTTTGCGCAGGAGACCGATTATATCCTGCTCGACGAGCCGCTGAACAACCTCGACATCGCGGCCTCGCGCGGCTTGATGCACACATTACAAGACCTCGCCCGCACCCATGGCCGGACCATCGTGATCGTGCTGCACGATATCAACTACGCCGCCGCCTATGCCGATCAGATCGTGGCGATGAAGGACGGACGGATCACGCATCACGGCGCAGCGCGGGAGGTCGTGACGGAGGCGATGCTTTCGGAGGTTTATGGGACTTCGGCCCGGGTGCATCGTATTGGGAATACGGTTGTGGTGGCTGTTTGAGGGGGGGCAAGGGGCGATTGGCTAAGGTCGCATGCCATTTTTGCGCTACAGGAAAAAAGCATTCCATCCCCTCCTGAGAACGAGAAAAGCCGCCTATTGAGGCGGCTTTATCTAATTGATCTCTAGGAGAGATTGGCTCCGGCGGTAGGGGGGGGTCACCCTATAGGCCAATGCCTTTGATATTATTGGACTATTTCTGCGCGACTGCACGCTGATCCTTACCCGACTCCGGGATGTGCCCTGAAATGTGACGCACATCGTGCCCCAATTCAAGTACCTTAGTTAAGTGGCGATCAGTTCGCGCCAGCCAGACATCGCCGCGCACCGTGCCGCACTGATCTAAGTGTTCACGAGGTATGCATGCATTGTCAGCCCGTCATTTCGTAAGAGCGCTCGAGACTCTTTTGCACAGTTGCGATCAATGCGGCAGCTACCGATGAATGTGCGCCCGATACATCGACCGTCGAAACGAACATGCGTTCAGCCCCAGTAGGCGAAGCAATGTGGTATGGGATGCAAATGGGCTGGCTCGGCAGACCTTGATTATGGGGATAGAGAAGCATTACCCGATTGCAGTCGTAGAGCTGGCTATAGGCCATCAATTGATACACATCGGACTGGCTCACACCCTGTTTCGGGTCATCGATCCTCGTCGTCATCCGCTTCCACTTTGTGTCAATGATCAGCACGACATTGCTGCCCTCTTTGACGATGATGTCAGGACGCGTACGAAATCGCCCTGTCCCGGCTTCAAACAAACAACTTTTGTGCCCTCCTTGGCTGGTAACCTTGAGGCCAGTGCCAGTCAGCGCGCGCTTGAGAACCCGCAGAATGTATTCTTCGAATAGGGTGTTCATCTCGAACAGAAGCGCATGCCCCCCTGACTGGCCCGTACTTGTCGTCTGGTACTTGCTCCCAAGAAGCAACTGAGCAAGCGAGAGGAGCTCCCGCCAACGCTTGTTGGTCCGATCCAGCGTAATCATCTCCCATCGGAGAGCATTTGCCAGCACATCCGTGATATCTGCGTAGGCGAAGGACAGTTCTCTCAGACTTCTCTGATTATCTGCGGAAGTTGAAAATCGTACCAGTTTGGTAATCGTGGCCTTCATGACCTGATTCAAAGCGATATCTGGCGAAAGCTCGTCAAAGCGGCAGGCGAGCTTCTGAGGGTGAGCCGCAAGTGTCGAAAACTGCCGCGTCATGTCGAGCCGTCCTCGAAGAGCAGAAAGATCGTCTTCGTGATTTATGTATCGCCGCGGGATGCCTTGGCGCACGGCTTCCATCATTTTGCGGCAAAACAATCGAATCAAGATCTCGAGAAGTGTGTCACGTTGCCATCCGAGGCTTGTGGAGTTCTGAGCGTCTATTCGAATGTCACGCGCCACCGCCAACATATGCACCAGGCGACGACGCAGTGTTTCGTCCGAAACGCCATTCTCGCCCATAGCTTCGATCTTAGGTAAGATCTCAAGTTGGCACCCGGGAGCGGCAATAACGCCAACAACACCCCGTGCCCGCAGGTGCTTTCGACGATGCTCTAACACCCCTTCGCCCCCTGCCCCGGCAAACAAAGAGGTTTTGGCGACCTTCACAAGGTTGGATGCATGATCCTCAGGTGTGAACAAGCATGCAATTTTGACCCCGTAGAGGGGTGATCGGCGTCCAAAAATGACCCCCTTACACTGATGTGGA